>DOCI01000345.1 GCA_003503535.1 Planctomycetaceae bacterium | reverse complement strand
GAGATTCTCCGAGCCCGTTTGCCGGAACGAATTCACACCACAAAAGCGGAACGAAAGAAACTGCTCAAAGCCGGGCGGAAGATCGGTCCCAAATTACGCGAGCTGATGTCGATCGTGAAATACGAATCGTTCCTGAGATGGTTGCGGGAGAAAGAGCAGGGGAGTACCAGGAAGTCAAATGTGGGCCGTCCCAAAGTTGCTGAAGATATCCAGAAACTGGTCCTGCGTCTCCATGAAGAAACGGGCGATGGATATACACTGCTCGAAGGTCGCCTGAAACGACTCGGCTACAAGATTTCCCGTTCCACCATTCGCAATATTCTCAAAGCAGCTGGTCACGATCCACAGCCGAGGCGTGATGCGGATTCCTGGGACGCATTTCTCCAGCGGCACGCCGATGTGATGTGGCAGTGCGACTTTCTCGTCAAACCGCAGTGGACCATTACCGGCATGAAAGACCTGTTCCAGCTGATGTTTATTCATATCGGAACAAGACGCATCTGGATATCACCAGCCACAAATAACCCCGATGCCAACTGGATGAGCGAGCAGGCCAAGAGTTTTCTGCAGCATTGCGATGATGTCGAACTCAAGCACACGATTGTCATGCGGGACAACGATGGCAAGTTTCAGAAAGGCTTCGATGAAGTACTCGAAGCAGGGAAGTGCTACGTCAAGAAGAACACTCCAGCCTCGCCCAATCTGAATGCGTTTGTCGAGCGGGCCGTCTAGACCTACGAGCACGAATGCCTGGATCACTTCATTGTGATCAGTCCACGTCAACTGAATGTCATCGGTCGGGAGTTTCAAACGTGGTACAACTATGAACGACCACATTCGTCGGTGAATCATTTGCCGCCGGGTGATCAGACGATGCCGATTGTTGGTAATCGAGATCCAGGGAAAGACGTTGTATGTGAGGCCCGGTTGGGTGGATTGCTGAAGAATTATACGCATCGCGCCGCTTGACTGGCTGATGAAATCGAACCACGTTTCCTCAAATCCGGACCTCTGTACTGCGTCACGGAAATCTGGAACAAAATTTGTTTGCAAAAATGCTTGACGCTTCAGACTTCCGCTCGCAACTTTGCAAATCTGAGCGGGGCACATCACACTTTGAAGCGGTATATTTCGACAAAAACCCGTGATATATTTTTTACACCCGACTGGAAAGCGAAGACGATTGTCATTGATCTGACGGATCGATTTCTCACCGACGCTTATCGAGTCCGGATTGTGTCGAGTATGGAAATCTATTGGGACAAGTTCTTTTTCTCGACGGACATCATTCAGCAGGAGTTGACCCCGACAGTACTCGAAATGGAAACAAGCCATTTACATTATCGGGGTGTCTCTCAGATAATACCTGATCCGGGATCAGACCCCGAATCGTATGACTACAATTCAGTGAATACGATGAGTTCATTGTTCGATCATATGTGGCTTAGTGCGCTGATAGATTTCTTCATGTTCTGATGCTAGCACAGGTTGATTCGAGAGGCGATAAGCTTCGGATAGCCATCGATGAATTTGCCAGGTATCCGGGAACTTTTCAATTGCAATATTTGCCTGTCGGATCCCTTCCTCGATTTTTCCACTTTGTCCGAGCATATGAATTTTCCGTCCATAGGCAGCTCGGTCCCAGGGATTGATTTCCAAGTACCTATTCATTGAATCAATCCCCATTTGCAACTCATTTGTCTTATGATAAATAAGACCGAGTTGTTTATATGCCTGCTCGTTGAGCGGTTCCAAATGAGACAGCTGTTTCAGTTCGGATTCTGCCTCTGGATACTTTTGCAAAAGGATGCATGTCAGTCCAACATGTAACATCAGCAGCGGATCATCTGGAAAATGAACTTGTGATTCATTCAGTTGCTTGAGTGCAACGCTGGCGAGATATTGATCCAGATGCTGCTGAGCGTAGATTGACATCAAGATCGCTCTACCTCGCTCAACCGATAATTCGGGCACTCGTTCCTGAGCCTGGTTGAACAAAACCAGTTCCGGTTTTGAAACCGATTGTTCAGGCTTCGAATCGAGCGGGCGTTTCAGAATTCGATGATCTGTCGCGGCAGTATGAGGGACATCTTTCGCCTTGAATGCAGGCATGTGACAATCTATGCAGGAATTCTCAGAATAAATATCAACCCTTTCCGTCAGCGAAAGGCCGCAATCGGAAGTCTCTGAAGAGTGGCATTTCTGGCAACGAGTTCTGTAAAACTCAACTCGATTTTCCTGGGATGGCAGACCGTGTGGGTCATGACATGAGATGCAGTTCAACATTCCGGAACTGTTTTCGAAGCAGACTGACTGATGCATTTGCTCGACTTGGCTCACAGCATCCTGTTCCAGTGCAGAACGATTCGAATTCTCGATAAAGCAAAGCCAGATATCTTCAAGAATATCACCAGGACGAAAATCAAATTCCGTTCTTCCGTATCGTAATATGCGCTCATTGCCGACGAGATGGCATTGAGTACATAAACTTTCAGACTGAATATTATTCAATGTTGATAAATTAAGAATTGGATCCTTGTGCGCGGAATTCTCTGAAGGCCTGGATTCCTGATGCCATTGAACATGGTCGGCTGATGGGCCATGACAGCGTTCGCAGCCAATAGCTGGTTCGAGAATTCTGCGTTGAAATTTTAGATCCTCATTGGGCGATGTTGCCAAAGTCTCCTGCGTTTCGACGCGACCAACATGGCAAGAGAGGCATCCATCAGTAATCACCCGCTCGAAATGTAGATTATCTCGCGAATAACCGGGCGAGAGATTCCAGTGAGCCGCAAGTGAATACCAGGTCATTGGAGATTGATAAAATCGATCATCTTTACCAATCAGATACGATCGCCCCTGACTTCCTGAGCCGATAAAATAATTTACAACTTCATCATGCTGATAATAGACTTCCTGTGTTTCAACAGTATTGCCGATATCGCTGTCAGTCCGAACGAATTTCTGTTCTCGATGAACGACCGGTTTCCCAGGAGTCTTAATCGCCTGGTAAACCGTATGATCAACAGTTTCAAATGTGGCTTCGTTGTAATTTGCAATCAACGACTCCTCTGTCATCTTACCTGCGGAATTTCCCATGGGATGGCTTGAAAATCGTTCAGAGATTTCTGAATGACATTCCCGACAGGATTCACTTCCGGCATAATTGCGATTCGGCACATCGGGTTTGTGAAAGATCACGATCTCTTGCCCGTTGTTCGGCTCGAAAGTCTCACGGGTTTGAGGATCAGAGGAATTGCCACAACCAGAGGCTAGCATAAAGAGCATCATAACGATCAAACAGATTGTGGCGTAGAAGAACGTAACTTTCATCATTCATTCTCCCTGTGATGAGGTTCCCCTTGTCCTTCAATTAGTGTTACAAACTGATCACATTTTACTTGCCAACGCTCGATGGGATGGTCTTTCCGGAGCCAGTGAACAAGAATTTCACAATCGTCTGAATCTTTTCCCAAACCGAAAAACAAAACAGGTTCATGAGCCGCACAGTAACTCTCACCTGAGATAAATTGTTGCACCTGAGTTTTGTTGTTGCAGTTCAACTCCACTGTCGCTCCCAGACCGGATCTGTTAGAGGAAATTCCGACCAGCTGAACCTTAAGCCAATGCCCGTTTTTTTGCTCGTTATGCAGTAAGGCAGCCGGTTCGTTTTGATTCACAATCGCAAGATCAGGCGAACCATCATTATCGTAATCGGCTTGGGCTATAGCTCTTCCCAATAGTGGAATTTTAAAATAATCGCCTGCTGACTTGGTTACTTCCTGCCAATGTTTTCCGTTGAAAGTGAAGACCTGACCTGTCATTTTCCAGGCATCTCCTCGATCTCGCCAGTCATCAATATGTCCATTGGCAACGACCAGATCCATGTGTCGATCGAAATTCAAATCAGACATCATCGCGCCGAATGCCAGGAACTCCAATGTCGGAGTATGGAGTTGAACAAGCCTTGTCACATCACGAAATCCAATCCCTCCCAGGTTCTGATAGAGCGTATTTGAGTCGTCGGTAAAATGAGAGACATACAGGTCGGGATAGCCATTGTTATCGTAGTCTCCACAGGCGACTCCCATACTGGCCTGATATTTTCCCAATGAGCTCATCGCACATCCCTGAATCACACCCTCTTCAACAAACTTTCCAGGTTCGACTGCGCGAAAGAGATGATTGGGAGTGACATCATTTGCCACATACAGGTCAATCAGGCCATCCCGGTCAAAATCGGCAGCAATTACTCCCAGGGACTTTCCCTCCTCGGCTTCCAATCCCCACTCTTTGAGAACAGGTCGAAAAGTTCCATCCCCCAGGTTTTCGTAACAGCTGTTATTCTCTGCCCCCAGTATTTGAGGATGACATATCACGACTCTGCCATCGTCATTCATGCAAAGAACCGGATCATGAACATCGTAAACCACATAATTGCAAACATACAAATCCAGATCGCCATCGAGATCGAGATCGGCCCAGGCTGCAGAAATGCTCCAATGGGTATCCCCGACCTGAGCATATTCAGTGACATCGGAAAAGCTCCCGTCACCATTATTCTTCCATAGGACATTGGCCCCTACATTGGTCACATAGATGTCTGGAAACCCATCGTTGTCATAATCGGCAATTGCAACACCCTGCCCATGAAACATGTCGGGAGGTAATGAACGTGAAGAGACGTTTTCAAATGACTCTCCCCCGATATTTCTAAACAGCTGATCGCCCTTGGCATGCGGAGTTTTATTTAACGGATTTCCTCCCTGCACAAAAAACAAATCTTGCCAGCCATCCCGATCGTAGTCCAGCCAGCCAGCTCCACCACCTGTCGATTCGGTCATCAACGCCTTTCCGATGGCTCCGTTATCGTAGCGAAACGAAACTCCGACCTGATCGGCTACGTTCACAAACTGAGGGCTTTGAATATCCAGAGTCGCAGGGAGTTCCCGTTTTTTATTTCTGAAAACTGCAGGAGCTGACTGTTGATCATTTCGTTTCCCGACAGGTGGATCTAAGGCAGGCGTATTATTCTTTTGACATCCTGAGAGAAATAATCCGCAGGATAAAATGAGAAGAGGCAGGATCGGATATCGGAAAGCGGCACGCCAACCTGCATTATTAAGACGATTACAGATGGTCACCATGTGTGATCAATAACCTTATTCGCTACGACTCGCTACTGTTCCACTGCAGTTTGCAGAATACTATGGCGGCTTTATGATGGCTTGAAACCTATATTTCCAGTCAATCATCCACTACACATTCTGGGAAATGTCTATAACGCAACCGTTATGATAGAGAATTCCGGGAGGAGCAGTGCAGTCGCATACCGGCGTGATGACTAGAAAACTGTAATTGCACCTGGCGCTGTTAGATATTTTCAGTATACCAAGTAAAACAAGTCTCCATATTACTGGAGACTTGTTTAAGATGCATTCGACAACAATTTCAATAATAACCTGCAGCGTTCCACAGGAACATCCACAGCGTTGATCATATAATTGTTGAATATGAGACGACAGCAACCATTTTTGTGGTCTTGATCATCATCATCAGATTTGTTTAGAATTCACCAACCACTTCGCCAGCACCACGCGTGGCTAATGCTTTTTGAATTCCAGCATCAATGTTTTCCGTGATAAATTTAACAGATCCATCAGCAAGCACACACTGTGCACCACCTTTATGGATACTGCTGAAAGACCCACAGCGTGTATCATCTCCTCCATTACCACCCGGAACTGCTTCGACATCGAGATTGATGGATTTCACGAGAGAATCAATTGCACCGAATGGACTGAACCATAGTCCGCCTTTGTTGCGTTCTCCTGGAAATGCCGGGGAGCCATTCCAGTTGTGATTTTCAAAGACAGCGATCGTGTTAGATGTTCCATCAGTCAGGTCACGCATTTTCGCGGAACCGCGATACCAGAATACTCCGCCCCAGCGTCCCATACCACCTGCACTACCACCAGCGTCGGTCGCATCAAACGCTCTTTCTGGGTCTACCCAAGGGCTGTTCGGTAAACGTCCATCTCCGCAGTCTTTCCAGCCTGTCCAAGCATAGCCCATATTTCCAGAGTAATCTGTACGGGCCCCATTCATGTTTCGAGAATTCCCGTTCCACCCATTACCATCGTATACGGCAGCACCATCATAAACTTTGGGTTGGGGGTTGCTCGGGCACATCAGTGTCGATAATGGCTGAACTCGAGCAGCGCGAGCTTCGGCATTGTCCAGCGACCATCGGATCGTCGTTCCACCGTCTTCGAACAAATCATTGAAATCTAATGTGTCGTACAGTGCAGACTGTTCCAAAAATGGAAGTGACATGGTGATCCAGGAAACCGATGTCTTATTTCGATCTGCAGGATTGCGAGTAGAGTCGTAGTTCAGCGGATACTGACCGTGCGTGTCGTGATAATTATGCAGTGCCAATCCAATCTGTTTCAGATTGTTTTTACATGCTGATCGACGTGCTGCTTCTCGCGCCTGTTGTACAGCAGGGAGTAACAAAGCGACCAAAATGGCAATGATGGCGATGACCACCAGAAGTTCAATTAACGTAAAGGCTTTTCTTAAGCGAAACCACAGCAGCATGGGCGTCTCCTTTATAGCAAGGGATGAAGTTGATTTAAGCTGAGATTATATTCAAATTAAGGGATTTCAATTGTTATGGTATTATCCGCATCAGCAGAAACGGTAAGCGATGCTTCGGTTGTCTCAGCAGATTGATAAGTCTGTGGAATCTCTGAACTGTCTGTTTTCGGGGCATTTCCACTTGAATAGTCATCTGTAGACATTTCTGTATTGGGTGTCAGTACCACTTTATAATCACCCACAGGTGCTCCCTTCTTTCCTCCAGGAGCAATAATTTCAAAAGTGCCGTCTTCGACCGTGCGACCAATTAACAGTGGAGCTTTTGTCGTTGATCGCGGTACCAGTTTGACCTGGACATCTGACATAGGAGATCCTGCTTTCGTGACTTTGCCCGTAACCCCGTAAAGTTGAAGCGAGTTTTCATCACCACCACACCCAGAAATTAGTGCACAAAGACAGATTAAGAAAGAATAACGCAGCATGAGGGAGATCCAGATTGAGAATTGTTGTCACAGAGATGAGATATATTACCAACTGCTGATATAATGAAAAATCGATATTAACCCTGTGCGATGATCTTGCCAATGGAAATTCAGGGATTAACTTCAATAAATCTTAATTTATTGAAACTGGATAATTGAGATTTATCATTTTCTGGCGGTTTACAACTGACGTATTCTCAGCGAAAATGTGAACAGAAGTCATTTCCATTAAGTTTTATCGTCATGGAATCTCTGTGCGCCGATACTTTTCTGACAATCCCAATCTTTCTTCCAATATCCTACCGTTCTCTCCTTGGAGAATTATCCGGTTTGGACTGCTCATTGCATGCCTGACTGGATTAGCAGCCGCGTATATAGGCTATCGGAATAATCTTCCTAAGATCTACGAAGCGAATACCCGAAGTGCCGAAGCGATTGATGACTGGCCACAGGTTGAAAAGTGGGCTGAGCTTTGGGTCAACAGCTCACCAGGCAATGTCGATGCCATCCTATATTTGTCTGATGCCTACAAATTCCAGCAGAAGGCTCGCAAGCTAGCCGACATTCTAGAAATATTTCCCGCGAACGATGACCGTTACGTCCGTGTGATGACGATGCGAGGTGACTTGCTGATGTCCGAATTGATGGACATACCTGCAGCGGAAAAAAACTGGTTGGCGTTATTGCAGGTTGAACCTCAAAATTTGTATGCACGTCAAAGGCTAACATACATCTATAGCATGACACTTCAGCGAGAGAAATTGCAGAAATTACTGAGAGAATCGATCACGCTGGGGTACGAGCCTTTCGAAGCGTATTTCTACCTGTTAGCCCAGTCCAATCTCAATTTTACCAACGGACTTCTCAAGACTTCGGAATGGTTGCAAAGCACACCGAATGATCGGAGCCTGCAAATTGCCCATGCCGTCTTTCTGGCAAAGAGTACTCCAGACCCAACTCTTGCATTGTTCGACAAAGAGACCAACTTACCGGGCAGTGATCAATTGATACATGAAAACCTCGAACGATATCCTGATAGTGTCGAACTGAATGCTTTTCTGATGGAGAGGGCCATGGTCAAGGGTGATATCGATTTGGTTGAGCAGTCATTAAAACGGGTGGATCTTAATCGGTCGAAAGACTGTAGACTTCTGCGAGCCAAAGCCTGGGTACTGAAAAATCAGGATCAGCTCTCCGAAGCAAATACAACAATCGAATCAGCAATTGCTATGAATCCACTCGACTGGAAATGCCGACTCGAATATTCTGAAATCAGTCGCCTGTTGGGGAATAAGGGGCAAGCCATTAAAAATGCAAAGCTGGCTTCTGCAGGAAAAAATCTGGAGTCGAGTTTCATGCAATTGCCCGATGCGACTGCAGCCTCTGATTCTATGATGAAAGAACTTCTGAATTATATTTTGAGTTGTGAAGAATTTGTGATCGCTGGTCGACTTTCCAGCCGCCTGAATGCCTCAAGCATCTTTCAGCAATGAAAAGAATACTACTATGCGTCTGTCTTAACTTTTCCCCCTTTGATATCGATGAAAGAGTTGCTTTGAGTAGAAATTGTGATTTTCCTATAGCTGGGGAATCACACTCACTCTTTCTCACAGGAG
>DOCI01000108.1:39160-41113 GCA_003503535.1 Planctomycetaceae bacterium | reverse complement strand
TCCAGACTTTTCCATCCATCAGTTCTCCCAATTTTACGCGATCCAGCAGCCAGGAGGCAGCATTCTTTCGGGGAATTTTATGAATTTGAATCGATTCGCCTGCGACACCGCCTCCAGAGCCGATTTGATGACAGTCGATCGCCAGAAACATTGTGGTTTGTTCATTGGTCAGTCCTGCCGAGGAACAGAAAGTACCGAGTTCGGTAATTTTTTCAGTCGTGTAGCCGGTTTCTTCCTCCAACTCCCGGATCGCGGCGACAATTGGCTGCTCGGTCGCATCACCATCATCTCCGACTAAACCAGCCGGCAATTCGATGACTGGCCCCCCTACAGGCAGACGCATCTGCTCCACGAACAACAAATCATCATTTTGCGTTAATGCCAGAATCGCGATGGTGGTTGTGGAATTATTGCGACGGACGTATTCCCATTTTCCCTGTGCCACCAGTTCCAGAAAGCGACCTTCGTACAGGATCTTTGTTTTCGACATTTCCGCAACCTCTTTTTTGGGATGGCTGATCAGTATTCTTTGAGAGTCCCCTGTACCCTGGCAAAAGTTACTCAGGAAGGTTTAATAAACGATCGAGCCGAGCCTGATATTGGGCTTCTAACTCATTGCGAGAATACCCACATCCTGCTGCCGCTTCATGGAGAGTTCCAATCTCAGCCAACGCCTGCTTGAGTTCCTGCACTTCGCAATATACGGCCAGACATTCCTGAAGTGATTCCTCAGATTGCGATTGAATTCGTGTTTTTGCGAATTCGGTAAAAGCATTTAATGATTCTGCTTCGAGTGGAATAGACTGGACCATACTCATTCACTTGCTATCAATGACTGCTCGCAAATTACGAGTGTCTTCAATTGGATCGTTCAACAATCACTTAAAAGTACATTTGGGTTGAAGTCGAAGGGTTAGACCGTTGTAATGAATTAAACCCATCAACGAACATTCGTTCTTCATCAAGGAGCTATTCATGCTGTTTCACAACAGAATATTGATTCATCATCTATGCCTGTTTTTATTGGCGTCGTTTCTTCTGAACTCGCAATCAAGTTTTGCTCAATCAGAGATAGAGACCATCACAGGCAAGCTGGTCAGCCTGGATGAAAAAGGCCGTAATAAAACGCTGATCATAACCACTGAAGATGGCGAAGAGAAAGAGTTCCTGCTCAATTCACGTGTCCCGGTCGAAGTTAGAGCGAAATCAGATGAGTCGATGCTGGTCGATGGCTTCTTTGTGAAAGGGATTATCAATCGTCCCAACCAGCAAACTTTGATGGGGAAATCATTCGTCGTCTATCCTGAACTGAAAGGACGCTTACCGGTCGGAACGTTCGTCAAAGCTCCCCCAAAACCGGGGAGAAGCAAAGGAGATCACTTCATATCGGGAGAAATCACTGGACGAGGACCTGACCCGGATTATGCAGATTTCGAGCGACTGCTGATCACATTGTCCGGTAAAAACACCGCTCCCATTCTCATGAAAAAAAACATCTCCGTTTCCATCAGTCTTTCTGATGCCAAATACATTAAACCTGGCAGCCTGGTCACAGTTGAAGGAACGCCACAAAGGAATGGACGTTTCACCACTACAGAAGTGACGATTGCCACAGATGAAACATTCACGAGTGAAGATTTCCGATAACCAGAATCGATTACGAGTGGATCGTTCCGATTAAAACTTCGATTTGAGTGCCACTGACTTCGCCAGTGCAAGTCGAGACTAACACCGAAGTTACAAGGCACTGGCAAAGCCAGTTGCATCCTCATATTTAGTTGGAATATAGCAAGAGACCATTTTCAAATGGTCTCTTCAGTCGCTTGGACTGCCGATGCCCTGAAAACGCTGTGTTTGCTCCTGCCGACGCTGCAGTTCATGTTTGAATATTCTCTAAACCCTGTTCAATTGGAAACCGGAATTTCCTTAGACATCTTGAAAAGGTCTTCCGGG
>DOCI01000108.1:33815-38897 GCA_003503535.1 Planctomycetaceae bacterium | reverse complement strand
TTTCATTGGGAACGCGGTATAGATCATTCAATAACAAAAGGAGTGAGTCGCACGTGCAACTCACTCCTTTTTCTGAAGATGTTTCAGGTTTTTCAACCTGCACACTCAGCGAATTACTTCGCTATCAACGGGCATCGGATTTGATGACCAGGAATCGCGTGAAGTTCCCCCGACGAACGAGCATCAACACGCCTTTGTCGAGGTCTGCATCTTTCATGGCTGCCTGAAAGTCTTCCAGAGACCCAATTTTTTTCTGGCCGACTTTTTCGATCAATTCTCCGACTTGCAACCCGTTTCGCCCAGCCACTCCATCCGCTTCGACAGAAGAGATAATCACGCCGGAAGCACTCTCAGGATATCCAAACTGTTCTGCCAGGTCGTCAGTCAAGTCCTGAACATTTAAGCCAAGACTCTCGGCATTGTACGATTCTGTTTCCTCCTGACGCTCGGGAGAATCACCCTCGTCTCCAGAAGTCAGTGAAAGTGTGCTTGGCATTTCAGCCATCGTGATCGTCAGTTTCTTCTTCTTGCCATTGCGGAAGACTTCCATTGGATACGATTTATCCACGGAAAGCTGCTCGACAATACCCTGCAATTCACGTGTGCCACCGACAGAGCGGCCATTCAAATTCAGGATCACATCGCCTGTTTCCAGACCCGCTTTATCGGAAGGAGAGTTTGGCATAATCTGGGAGACAATCGCTCCCTCATTCACATGCAGCCCCAACTGATTCGCCAAGGCATTATTGATCGGCTGAATAACCACACCAATGTAAGCTCGGCGAACAGATCCGCTTTCCATAATCTGGTCAGCAGCCCATTTGGCCATGTTGATTGGGATTGAGAAGCCGACACCATCGTAGCCACCGCTGCGGGATGAAATCGCAGTGTTGATGCCGATAATTTCCCCACGCAGGTTGACCAGCGGGCCACCACTATTACCCGGATTGATCGCGGCATCGGTCTGCAGATAATCTTCTCGTTCATTGATACCGGGGCCACGACCTTTGGCACTGATAATGCCTTGAGTCATTGTCAATTCCAGTCCAAACGGACTCCCGAAGGCCAACACGATATCGCCCACCTGGGTTTCGTCACTGTTACCGAGTGGGATTGGTTCAAGCCCTTCCTCTTCGATTTTAATGACAGCGACATCGGAACGTGGATCGGTCCCGATCAGTTTCGCTTCGTATTCGCGACCGTCGGAAAGTCGAACGGTAATCAGTTCGGCATCCTCCACAACATGATTGTTAGTCAGGATGTGACCCTCAGTGTCGATAATGAATCCGGACCCCTGTCCCTGAGGCACAACTTTTCGCTTCGGCTGAGAATCCGATTTCGGTCTCAGATTTGGATTCTGTTTGAAGAATTTCTCGAACTGAGGATCGCTCTTGAAGAAGTCTTCGAGATTCAAACCTCCGCCAGCCGACTCGACAGCGATCCCACGCGTTTCAATCGCGACGATGCCGGGAAATGTTTCTTTGGCAATCGTTCGGAAGGCGGTTGATAAATCCTGAGCAGAGAGAATTTCCTGATTCGGCGAAATCGGCGTACCCCGATCCTGACCAATTGTAATCGCAGCGGCAATAGCCAGGCATAAGCCCGAAACGGCCATGGCCCACACACTTAATGCATTTGAACTCCCTGGCCTGAGCTGGGAATCCGGTGTCCTGAATTTCATCTTTGTGTCCTTTCCTTGAATTGGCGAGACTTACATGAAAAGTCTTTATTGGTAGGTTGCCCGCGAGGAGATGACCACATTGAGTGATCAATAATTAACTACGCAGGCACCAGGGCGTGCGCTGGAACAAATTTTTCAATAACATTGTTTTAAACATTTAAAAGCAATACTCAATGCCAGTTGGATACAATTTCCCAGACCACATCAGGCAGTATGTATGCAGGGATCAAAAGTCAAGCAGGAAAAGTGGTATCGCGCTGCCCGAATATCCGAGAATTTACTCTTTTTCCTTCCATTTCCTTAATAAAGACAGAGGCTCAATGTTCATAACTCAGAGAATGCCATTCGCAGCAGGGCCGACTTGAATCGTCGAAAGATTTCCGACACCTGGTTCAATCACGATAATTCTTATGCCGTTGATCTGCTCAAGTTGCTATTCTTGAAGCCGGAATATTTTTAGAATTATTTTGGTGACTTCAGCTTTTAGCACGAAGTCCTCCAGTCTCCAGAGCGAATTCAGCTCTTTCAGCCTTTGATCTGACACGAAATCGAATTGAATATGACGACGGAATCTGACGATAGCTTTCTGAGCGAAGCTCTCTTGACTGCCTGTGAACAGACACTGGGGTATACATTCAAACAGAGATCGCTATTGAAGACGAGTTTAACGCACGCTTCGATTGCACCGACCCGGCTGCAGTCCAATGAACGAATGGAATTTCTGGGAGATGCGATTCTCGGGGCTATCGTTTGCGATCGACTCTTTGCCCTCAACCCAAACGACGAAGAGGGCCCATTAACGCAAATGAAATCGGAAGTGGTCAGCCGGACAGCATGCGCTCAAGCAGCGATTTCTCTCGGTTTGCAGCAATTCGTTTTGATGAGCAAAGGCCTGCATCTGTCGCCGGAACTTCCCCATTCGGTTCTGGCAGGAATTTTTGAGTCCGTTATCGCGGCGATTTATCTCGATGGAGGTTTTGAGGCTGCGTTTGCGTTTATCAATCGTAATCTCGAACATCTGATCTCTCATGCGGCTGAGTCCGAACATATTCGGAACTCAAAAAGTCTGCTCCAGCAATACACGCAGAAAGAGCTGAGCGAAACTCCGACTTATCGTCTTGTCGAAGAGGTCGGGCCGGATCACAACAAAAGTTTTCTGGTGGCCGCCGTCGTCGGACCAACAACTTTTGCCCCTGCCTGGGGAGCCAACAAAAAAGAAGCCGAACAAAAAGCGGCCCTCAATGCACTCTGCCAACTGCAGAACGATCCCATCCCCTATCAGCACGAAAATATTGCCAATCCCGACTCGATCAACTGATCAGAGATAAATTCCAGAGCATATTCAATAATTACCTGCAGCGTTCAGCAGGAGCAAATGCAGCGATTTATGGAAATAATCGAAGATGCGAAGGCACACTGCATTTAGAAATGCCTCATGGAAAAATATCTGTCGTATGATTTTTTTGTCGACGGTTTGATAACCCAGTCTGCTACTTTGTCTCATCCAGGTCGCAAATCAATGTCGGATCATTTTCTCCCAGACGAGTTTCCTCGGGCAAAGAACTTTGAGCCTCCCACCAGGCGGCTGCCTGATCTTCATTCCAGAATGAGACCTGCTCACATCTCGCCAGTTGCTCGGCCAGTGCAGAAGCGGAATCCGGTCGTTTTTCTATCGACTTATTGAGGCAATTCATGATCAGTCGTTCGAGATCTTCATCAATTTTACGGCCGAGTCGTTTAGAAGGGGAGATTGGGACTTCAGAAAGTTGCTTCAGACAGATATCCACGGCGTTGTTTCCTGTAAACAATGGCTGTCCAGTTAACAGGAAATAGCCAACCGCTCCAATGGCATAGAGATCGCTCGATATTGAACTGGTTCCCATCGAACTGATTGTCTCGGGAGCCAGATACAGCGGAGTACCAGTAATGACTTTTTCATTGGAACCGTCTTCTTCCTGTAAATTTCGAACCAGTCCAAAGTCGAGAACGGTCGCATGATCGGACATGTGCAACTTCCGTGAAAGCAGGATGTTTTCCGGTTTGATGTCGCGATGCACCAGCCCGGCTCGATGAGCATTCTCGATTGAACCACAAACTTGCTTAAGAATAGGAATCACACGTCCTTCAGGCTGTGGACCGTATAATTGCACCAGTTGTTTCAACGAATACCCGTTCACATATTCCATTGCATAATAGAACAGTCCATCATTCGTCCGACCGAAATCATAGATGGAAACGGTATTGGCATGTTGCAGCAAACTCGTCAGTTGCACTTCCCGCTCGAAACGGGCGATGTCACTTTCGGTTAGTTTTTCCTGAGAAAGCACTTTCACAGCTGCGGGGCGATTCATCATCGTGTGTCGGGCACGATACACAGACCCACTCGCACCGTTTCCAATGCACTCTTCCAGAATAAAATTTCCAAGCTGACGATTTTTCAACTCGGTTAGAAGCCCACCGCTGGAGAGATGACTCATCAGGCATTCTTCAATTCGCGTGGCTAACGATTCCCGATGGCTGCCGGCGTCTTTTTCAGTTGTGTATTCAGAATCGACTTTTTCAGCAATTTCGAACAAATCGTATCCGCTGTCGTGTTGATCCCAGATCGATAGCGGAATCGCCAGTTCCCGATGCTGCAAAATCGAAGTCGGTATCAGTGATGAAGCCGCGACGGCCTGCACGTGAGTACCGACCAGTCCTAAACGATCCAGATGTTCATAATCCATGTGATGGCAAAGGATGCTGCAGATCAGATCATCTGGGACATTCCACTTCATCAGGCAAATAGCGCCCACCTGGGCATGTTGAACACCGAATTTATTATGTTCATACTCATACAGATCACAAACAGGCCTGTGACTGTCATTCCAATAGGAAACATACTCTTTCAGATTGGTATGGCCGAGAATCGGGATCAGAAAATCCTGCAGCATCGCTCCGGTATAAGCCAGATCGACATCCGCGCCAATTTTCTCGGCAACCGCTCGGGAAAATCTGGCTCGCTCCAGATTATCCGCCCAGAATTCATGAAGATCGAATAAACGGGAATTGAACTTCTTAACCGTTGCATGCACAGCAGCTGTCAGAATCAGCATTTTGCTTCGCCGAATCCCCAAAGCCATCAAGGCATTTCGAATTGTAGAAATCCGATGACGCAATCCCAAAGCCGATGAATTGACGTGCTTGAGTAATTCGCAGGACAGGCTGGTGTCCTGCTCGACGATTTTCGTCAGCTTCTTAATGTCATAATTGGGATTGCTGGCGTGCTGCAGAAATTCGGATACTGCCTGAGGCAGTATGGGAAGCTTCCAGGAGGATGGTAGCAGCGATTCTGCACCTTCAGGCAGAAGCTGAACACGAATCGCACTCCAGTCAATCACTTGTGAAGTTGTCTGCTGACC
>DOCI01000108.1:33132-33666 GCA_003503535.1 Planctomycetaceae bacterium | reverse complement strand
ACATTTCCGGGAATAGCAAGATTGTGCCCGAACTTCTGAATGGGAAATCAACCTCAGGATTTCAACTCTTCCAGAAGAAGGTGCAAATCAACTTTAGGTCAAAAACCATCGAAATGCTGTTTCTTGTTTTTGGAGTCACTCTGCAAGAAGGAATTCCGAGCCAACTTGTAACGATTACAACGGTTCTTCAGAGAGACGCACAATGGCGTTTTAGACTGTAAAAATAGGCTCAAACGCAAGTAAGAGTTTCGACTTTAATCAAACATCCAGTCTTTCCGAGAATTGAAATAATTTCGATTGACCGTTTTCAATGGTTTCCCGTACTTTTCCGACTCAACGAGACGCACATTTGATTGCCCATCCGGTACGCGTTTCGTTACGAAAACCTTTCTCAAGACAGACATGAAAATGTCAGTCACCATTCAAGACCCTGAACTGCTGAGCCTGCGATGTGGTAAAAATCGCAAATCAGGCTCACAAATCCCTTCATAAAGGAACCTCGAAAATGACTCGCCTGGCAACACTTGCGATCAC
>DOCI01000108.1:22885-33002 GCA_003503535.1 Planctomycetaceae bacterium | reverse complement strand
AACGTCAACACTTGCGATCACTGGTTTGATGCTGATGTCGACTGTTGGATGTTTCCGTTCACGCTGTGCCGGCTACGGCGGCGGCTGCTCACCATGCGGCGGTGCCTGCGGTGCACCAGCTGGCGGAGTTTATGGAGCCCCAACGGGCGGTGGTGGCTACTACAGCCCAACAGGTTCCAGCGTTAATCTGGGAGTTCCCAGCAATGGACCAGTTGCTTATGGTGGATATCCAACCTACAGCACTCCTTACCCAACCACAGCTTTCGCTCCAATGGATCCACTGCCAACTTATTAAGAGCAATTTGCAAAGTGGACCACGGCATAACTTGCCAAGACCAATCGAGAGTTGAAGGGGTCCACTGCTGGCAACCCGGCAGTGCGTTCAACTCGGGTAGAAGAGTGACGAGTTGAGTGCGTATTGACGCTCAGAATTTGCGAACCATGATTTCGTCAGGCACAGCCTGACCTACGGGTTTATTGCTGGTAGAGATTTTAAACGGGGGCAATGCTCAAGCCCCCTGTTTGTTGACGCGTTGGTTATTCTCCGGGTAACTCACCAACAACCTGTCCATCATTTCGGCAGCCTAGTTTCTGAAATAGGCCTCCGACGTCGTCTTTTCCAGGACCACGAGGTTGTGAATCGACTTGATCGCTGAGAAATCGCACTGAGCCATCGCATAATAAGATGTTGGCTCCACCTCGATGTGGACTTGAAAATGAATTCAGTCCGGAATTGATTTCATTGCCATAGCTCGTGTCGGTTACCTGATCGGTTTCTGAACTATTCGACCGCACTCCCGGCCAGATGCCAGCCGCGCTTTTGACGGAACGCTCCCCGACCATTAGCGTATTGCTTGTTCCGTCGGTGGTGTCGCGTATACCAACCCGGCTGTTCCACCAGCCGATCCCGTTAGTGTGGAGGCGGGTTGGCAATGCTCCGGGCCAATTCATTGAGCCATCCAGTGGCAGCATTCTTGGTACGGGTTCACTTCCGTAATTCATTGAATAGTTGGAAGTCCCCCATTCTCCTCGCATGGGGTTGGTCGCAGGAGTAGAGTCGCCAGGGCAGCGATAAGTAGAGATGACTGTCTGTAGAATCGCATTGTTGTCCTGCTCAAATGCGCCAGAACTATATGGCACTCTGAATTCAAGACGGTCGTACAGAGCAGCCTGTTCGATAAATGGCAAAATCATCGCTTGCCAGCCAAAGGCGCTGGGAGATTGTGCGTAAGGTGTGTTACGGATCCAGCCAGGTGGAAATGTGTTAAAGACATCATGATAATTATGCAGAGCCAAACCCAACTGCTTCAGATTGTTTATGCAGTCACGATTGCGAGCTTCATTTCGAGATTCCTGAATCGCAGGCAGTAATAAGCTGGTGGTGACGATGATAATCACCAAAGTAATCGCCAGCTCAATGACTGTGAAACCATTTGAATGGGGCTTCTGTGATTGCATTACATTTCTCCAATTGGCAAATCATTGATACTAATTCAGCAGAATAAGGAAGAAAAAACATGCTAGAAAAATGGGATTTCAACAATCCGCCATCCCGATTCTTTCTGCTCCCATCGCAATTGAATGAGACCATCTCCCGATAACCCTCCTCTTGCTGACTGCAATGCTTCGCGTGCCTGCTTATTGCCATCGACAAATCGCCAGTTTTTGCCAACCTTCTCGAACGCAACAATTCGATCACTGGGTGCACCAAGTTCATCAAATTGATAGCGGTACTGATTCGCATTCGGATAATTTTTGCCAGTGGAGATCTGAAAAACGGCTAACGTCATCCCCTGAAAATTTGTGATCGTTGGCTCGATGCTCAACAACTGCTCAAAATCCTGCTGCAGTTGCAAGAGTTGAATTTCATTTTCTGCAAGTTGTTCGAAAAACACCGACTCCCGCTCCTGTTCTTTCAACTGTTCCAATTCGGCCAGAGGATAGAGTTTATTGATAAAGTCCTGGTAATTCTTGGCCTGCAAATCGGCCAGTCCACTTTTGATAACTTCAGTGACGTCATCGCCGTACCCGGTGACATCAAATTCCGTTTTCTTTTTGACCGGTGCAGGTGGGGCATAAGCTTTCGATTCTTCCTCAGTCATTTTGAGGAACAGGACCGCTTCCTGATTTTCATCCATTATGAGCAAAGGGGCTGCTGCAAACAGGTTGAGGATATTTCGCATCCGCTCGATTTCAGAAGCAACCGGCTTTTCTTCTGAATAGCCGAAGGCGTCCGAATCGAGATACTTCTCTGCAAAAGCAGTGAAGTCCTGATTCAGCAATTTGATGGCATCAGTGGTGTCTGTCTTGAGGCGGTCTTCCAGACGCTCCCTCAACATCTCCTCCGAGCGACTCCGTCTTGCTCGTTGATTCCGCTGAGCCTGCACCGTTTCGGCAAAAAATTCGATACCAATGAGGATCATCAAACCGGGAATGATAAAACGCGTGTTTCTCATCATGACTGATCCTCTTCTCCTGACTAAAGGCGAACCGAGCCAGTCATGGCTCGGGGATTTTCACGAGTCCTGTGCATCATCTTCATCAAGCGACAATCACTCCGCCCGAAACACTTCATGACATTGATCACACGAATGATTACTGATTTTGTAAAACTCAGCGATTTTCGCTTTGTCCTTCTCTTTGATCGCGCCGATCATATTTGTCATCGCCTGTTGACCATCCTTCGCCCATTTGTCCCATTGCTCGGCTTGCGAGTCTTCTTCGAGATAACTGTGGTCAGCCAGCATCGCCAAACCAAGAATCGCATTGGTCGCAGCGTTCAGCTGTTCTGAAGCTTTACCGCGTGTACGAAGCAAAGAACGAGATAAACCCCCATTGCGATCATTCATTTCTTCCATCATGTCATACATTCCGATCAACTCATCCCAGGGATGCATCTCTTCATGTTCGCCCGAAGCTTCACCCTTCATAGCAGTTTTGATTGTCTGCAATTGCTCAACACAGGCTGCATGTCCTGCATAATCCTGCAAAGCGAGCCCGGCATCACGGAGTGTCGGAGCAGCAATCTTCGTCTGTGCTCCTCCCTCATGTTCAATCAATGCCTGCGAGAAGCAAGCCAGCACACCGCCAGCTCGCACAATGAATTCTTCATTGTCATCATACTTCTCAGGATCTGCCAGTAATTTTTCAAGCGTTTCGATTTTATCCTCCATCCCAGCAACAATTAACTCGATGGGAGCAACTTTGGTCGGTGAGACGGGAGCCTGGGCGAAACTCATCGTTGTAGTAGCAAACAGCAAACAGGCAGAGAATATTAACGATTTCATGGAGAGAGCTCCTCAAATTTCAGTCAGCAGGGGAGAGTTCAGTTATCGTTTGATTCTCACATGTCTCAACTTTGAAATCAACTCTCTTTGAGTGGCCAGTGGTGAGAGTTTCAATTTCTTAGAACGTGGGTGGCGGGGGCGTTCCGCTTTAGCGGAATCCCCCGTAAGTTTTACGATTCGGGGGCTTCTCTTCGAGAGCGCCCCCGCCACCCGGGTTTAATGACGTTCGCAAAGAATTCCATTCTGAGTCAGTCGTCTGTGTTGTTGGGTTACGTTTCTCTACCCCACCGACCTCGATCAAAACGAGAACGGCCCTTCACAGCTGATTTCATTCACTGGCTTTCTTCCCGTCGGTTCTTCCCGTTCCCGTAATTCGTCCGAAAGCACTTCCAGTTCTCCCGGCTGGCCAATTGCAATCATTGCTTCGACGGCATAGTCGTCCGGGATCTTCAACTCCCTTCTGGCATTGGACTGATTGAACCCGGCCATGCCATGCACGACCAGTCCCATGGTTGCTCCCTGCAAAGCCAGATTCTCAAAAGCAGCCCCGGCATCAAAGGTATGGACTGGATTCGGATTCCCATTTCGGGAAAAGACTTTGTGCGAGATCACCACCATCAGCACGGCAGCCTTATCGCACCAGGCTTGATTAGCTTCCATCAATAAATTGAAGAATGTCTGCCAGTGCTCACTATCGCGAGTCGCATACAGAAATCGCCATTCCTGCTCGTTGTATGTACTCGGCGCCCAGCGAGCCGCTTCGAGCAGAGACATCAATTGAGCCTCTGGTATCGCCTCCCCCGACATCGCCCGCGGCGACCAGCGCATCAAAAACAATTCGTTAATCGGATGATCTGACTGACGATGATCCAGTGGGTTGGGTAACTGTGTCATTTGTTTTTCCTTGAAATGAATTAATTCATGGCTTTACGAGCACGAAGCGCAAGCAGGTGTGTTGGAATTGTTCAATACAAAACAAACTCGCTTGCGATTTTTGCGACTCTATGAGGAGACGATTCAACATTTGTTTGTTAACCCTTGCCAGAAAAATAAGCGGATGTGCCCGTTGCCATCACTGCTGCTCCAATCCGATTGAGTGCGAGAACATAAGCAGCCGTTCGCATCGAAACACGATGTTCCTCCATCAGTTCATAGACATGTTCAAACTGTTTGCACATATTTTCCTCCAGGCGATGATTCACTTTTTCCTCTGTCCAGTAATCACCCGCCCGATTCTGAACCCATTCGAAGTAACTGACCGTCACGCCCCCCGCATTCGCGAGAATGTCCGGCACGATGATCAAATCTTCTTTCCGATCGAGAATCGCATCGGCTTCAATGGTAACAGGACCATTGGCCACTTCGACTATGACACGAGCAGATATTTTCTCGGCATTGTCTTCGGTGATCGCATCCTGCAAGGCAGCCGGAATGAGAATATCGACATCCAGTTCGAGCAGTTCTTCATTGGAGATCGTTTTCGCATCGACCGCCTCACAAACCGAGCCTTCGCAATAGACTGCTTTTAATTCTCGGCTTTCATTCTTAGCATGCATCAGGCTGGGCACATCGAAACCTTCCTCTCGATAGATGCCCCCCTTGGAATCGCTGACGGCTACAATGCGATACCCATCTGCATGTAGCAATTCCGCGACACTTTGACCGGCATTCCCAAACCCCTGGACGGCCACTGTAATCTCTTTCGGATTCCAGCCCCGCTTCTTTTCCAACTGTTTCACACAATGATAAGCCCCACGTCCGGTTGCGGCGGAACGTCCCAGCGAACCGCCCAGTGCAATCGGTTTGCCTGTGATGACATCGGGCGAATGCTTGCGGACGATCGTCGAATACTCATTCATCATCCAGCCCATGATACGTTCATTCGTGTAAACATCGGGAGCAGGAATGTCGGTATCGGGTCCAATGAAATCGGCAATTCGTTCGATAAAGCCTCGCGAAAGTCGTTCCAGTTCCAAAGGGGAGAGTTCTTTCGGATTCACAATCACCCCCCCTTTGGCACCGCCGTAGGGAATATCCATCACCGCACATTTGCAGGTCATCCACAACGAGAGAGCCTTCACTTCCTCCAGATTCACTTCCGGATGAAAACGAATCCCGCCCTTCGTCGGCCCTCGTGTCGCATCGTGTCGAACACGGTACCCCGGAAAGATTTTCAGCGATCCATCATCCATTCGCACGGGAATTGCGACCTGAATAATTTGAATCGGATGCTGCATCCGTTGAATGGTTTCCTGATCAATCTCCGCATACTTCCCGGCTACATCCAACCGGCCAAGCGCATCCTGAAAAATAATTTCGTGATCCTGATTGGACATCGGCGAGGCTCTTTCGTAATCCAGAGAGTGGTGGTGTCAAGTATCAATTAATATCACTTATTCTCGCAGGTATCGATTACGATGCAAACTCAACTTCTCATTTTCTTATCAACGATAATTTGGGTCGCAAATTTTCATACTCGCTCTAACATGTGATTGACCCCGATTCTCTCCATTTTAGTGCAGTCACTTCCATGCGAAATTTGATACTAATCCTTGGCGATCAACTCGATCATCACTCAGCGGTTTTCAATCAGTTCGATGCCAAAACGGATTCCATCTGGATGGCCGAAGTGGCCGAGGAAGCAACGCACGTCTGGTGTCACAAGCTTCGCATTGCGATGTTCTTCTCGGCCATGCGACATTTTCGCGATGAACTTCGTGAGAAAGAAATCTCAGTTCATTACCACCAACTTCCCCAACAACCCTCTAAAGATTCCGGCTCGTCGTTCACGGAAATCCTTAAATCGGATATTGAACATTTCCAGCCTCAGAAGCTCATCCTGGTGCATCCGGGGGATCACCGGGTGCTGAAAGCATTTCAAAGAACTGTCAAAGAATGGGATATTCCTCTTGAGATTCGAGAAGATCGACACTTTTATTGCACGGTCGAAGAGTTTGAAGAATTCGCAGCTGACCGCAAAGAACTCCGGCTCGAATACTTTTATCGGATGCTGCGGAAACGGGAAAAAATCCTCGTCAACGATAATGGAGAGCCCGAAGGAGGGGAGTGGAATCTCGACCATGAGAATCGGGAAGCGTTTCCGAAATCGGGTCCTGACTCGGGTTTGAAGCCGAGACGATTTCGGCCGGATGACATCACAAAACAGGTGATCGAAATGGTCTCCACTCGCTTCAAAGACCATCCTGGCTCCCTCGATCACTTTGACATTCCGGTCACACGATCCGAAGCGTTAAAGAAGTTGAACCACTTCATCAAAGAGCATCTTCCCAATTTCGGCAAGTACGAAGATGCCATGTGGACCGACGAAACGACGCTGTATCACTCACAGCTTTCGGCATGCCTGAACCTGAAATTGCTCAACCCCCGCGACTGTGTCGACCGTGCCCTCAAAGCCTGGGAGAACAACGAAGCACCTTTGAATTCAGTGGAAGGCTTTATTCGTCAAATCCTCGGCTGGAGGGAATTCATTCGTTGCGTTTACTGGTCGAAGATGCCGAAGTATGAATCGCTCAATCACTTTGAAACTACGTATGACGTTCCACAGTTCTTCTGGGATGGTCAGAGCGATATGGAATGCGTCCGACAGTCGATGAAGTCGGTGATCGATCATGGCTATTCCCATCATATCCACCGCCTGATGGTTCTCGGAAACCTGAGCATGCTGGCCGGAGTCGATCCCTACAAATTCCACGAATGGCACATGGCGATGTATCTCGATGCCATCGACTGGGTCTCACTTCCGAACACTCTCGGCATGAGTCAATACGGCGACGGCGGCATCGTCGGCTCCAAACCGTATTGCTCATCGGGCAATTACATCAACAAGATGAGCAACTTCTGCAAAAACTGCCGCTACAATTACAAAGAGAAAACTGGAGATAACGCCTGTCCCATCACAACTCTTTACTGGGACTTCCTCGACCGAAATTACGACAAACTCAAAGACAATCCGCGGATGAATTTTCAGGTGAAGAATCTGGAAAAACTCCGGAAGAAATCGGATGAGATGGAAGCGGTGCGGGATCAAGCGGAGTCCATTAAAAAAGACTGGTTTAATTAACTTTGCTATGTAGACTCACCCTGCAATAACAGTACTGACAAAGCATAAAAGATGGCCCAAGGAAAGCATTTCGTAAAGAACAATTATTCAAGCGTATTTTAATCAATCACAACAATTTTATTTTCCAAGAGGAAATGTCTGAAAATATGTTTTCCACCATAATGGAATGATGTGACTGTGGAATCACGTTCATGGTATCTCGCTTTGGAAATGACAATTTCAATCCCAAGCACAGGATATCCCTTGACTACACCAGTTGCACCTGTCTCCCGCATTCCTTCAGCAGCGGCTAACAGAAATTCTTCTGGACAATCTTCACTATTAACTTCAACGACTATGCGTAAGAGTAATTCTTTGATGGGTTTGAGAATAATTTTGAGATGTGCATAACCATTAACACGATCCTTAAACTTCATTTCCGACTCACCTTCATCCCGGATTGTTTCGTATGGCATACTTCAACTCTCCTCGTAAATATCTTGAATGATTCAGTGAGTTCTTCTGTACATACACATTATCGTCTATTTAATAAGACTGTATGCTGCATTCTTAAAGTCAGGGGCAGTTTCAAGTGGAGCGATTTGATTGCCATTACATATAATACGTTGTCTAGTGAACAAGATCCATGAGTTTCGATACAGAGGAAATTCGACCAATGCGAATTCATGCCTTAGGAACAGGCGGTTATCATCCCAACGAAGTCCGGCACACTGCTTTGTTCTTACTGCCCGAGGCTGGGATTCTGTTTGATGCCGGGACGGCAACATTCCGTGTGACCGAACGGCTCCAGCACAAAGATCTGCATCTGTTCCTGACGCATCCGCACTGGGATCACATTATCGGTTTGACCTATCTGTATGTACCGATGCTGCTGAAGCAGATTCAATCCATCAAACTGTATGGTAATCGTCATACGTTGGAAGCAGTCAAAAAACATCTGTTTGCCGAGCCGACATTTTCGCACATGCCGGCTTTTGAACTGATCGAGCTGGAATCGTTTGAGCAGCCGGAAGTTCAAATTGATTCTTGTCTGGTCCGCTGGCAACCACTGCAGAGTCATCCGGGAGGATCGACCGCTTATGTCGTCGAGAAGCATGGTCAGAAATTTGCATATGTGACCGATACCTATGTCGATGGATCGTATGAAGATTTCATCCGCGATGCTGATTTGCTCATTCACGAATGTTACTTCAGCGACGAAACCTCCGAATGGGCTGAGAAAACCGGACACAGTTATCTGACACAGGTCGCCGAACTGGCCAGCAGAACAGACGTCAAAAAACTTCTGCTCACGCATATCGATCCCAGAGAGAATTCCGAGGAGCCCTGGGATCTGTCGGAAGTGAAAACCATCTTTCCGGAAATCGAGTTTGCGAAAGATTTGCAGAGTTATCCTCTGTAAATCAAACCGTGAATGGAAATTAATGAGAGCAATGATCTCATATTTTCTGGTGGATCATTCCTACGAATTCAGGATCTCAACCAGAATGTCAATCTCTGAATAGCTTTGACGCACGTCGATTTTCTCATTAGCGTAACATTTGAATGAACTATGTGAACGTCATTCTACGTTTATCATTCCAGCGTTCGTTACAATGCTGCCACCTCTTGCGATGCACTCTCGATTACGAAGTTTATGGAACAACAGACATGAAGAAAATTCTGGGAATCTTGGGATTATTGATTTTTGTCTGCGTGATCACGGCTATTAACAATCCCAAGTTTCTGCTGGCCAACAACATTGAACAACTCCTGCATCGGACGGCTCTGTTCGGCATCATCAGCCTGGGAGCCGCGTTCGTGATTATGACGGGCGGAATTGACCTTTCGATTGGCTCGTTTATTGGACTGACCGGTTCTCTAATGCCCCTTCTACTGGTCGAAAAACATTGGTCTGTGCCGGGGACAATCGCATTTGTCGGAAGTCTCTCTCTTATTATTGGCTTGGCGCACGGACTGTTAATCACGAAATTAAAAATCCAGCCTTTCATTGTGACTCTCTGCGGACTGCTCCTCTATCGAGGGCTTGCCCGCTGGGTTACGGAAGACAGCAACCTGCGATTTGGATCGGATTATCCGGACCTGATGTGGTTTGTGAAATCGAAACTGGAGATTGGCTTGCCGGTCGCCATTCCAGTTCCTGCGATCATCTTTCTGATTCTGGCAATCCTCTCCTGGATCTTTCTGAACCGAACCATCTGGGGACGTCACCTGATGGCTCTTGGTCGCAATGAACAAGCCGCTCGATTCAGCGGAATCGCCACCGACCGACTGACCATTCTCGCCTATGTGTTTTGTGCAGGACTGGCTGGTTTGGGTGGAGTGCTGTTTGCTCTCGATCAGAATACCGTTCAGCCAAGTGCCCATGGAAACTTTTACGAACTCTACGCCATTGCCGCGGCTGTGCTTGGGGGATGTAGCCTGCGTGGCGGAGAAGGAAGTATCATCGGCGTTGCAATTGGAGCCGCCTTGTTACGCGTGCTGTACAATGCAATTATCATGGCCGACATTCCCTCGCAACTCGACTTCGCAATCATTGGCATGGTGATTCTTGGAGGAGTGATCGCCGACGAATTGATCAAACGCTACGCCGCGAGAAAAAGACTACAGGCCGCCAGAATGCAGTCGACGAAAGAATAAGTTAGCAATCCAACCAGGTAGGACAGGCTTCCAGCCTGTCTATTTTGAGAGTAGCAGAAAATATAACTTCATAATGGGTGGCACGCCCCAGAACGAAGTGATGGGCGTG
>DOCI01000108.1:20183-22703 GCA_003503535.1 Planctomycetaceae bacterium | reverse complement strand
ACATTTCGTCAGGCAATGCCTGACCTACGACTATCCAATAATTGCAAATAGCGATTTAGACAGGCTGGAAGCCTGTCCTACGGTTGTTTTAAATATTCGATTTCAATGAAAGTCTGCTGTGAGTCAAGCTGAAATCATAACATCTGATACAAAGAAGACTCCGCCAAGATCCTGGCAGAATCGTCTCGGGCGAATCCTGCTGTTGCTACTGATTTTATATGTGGGAATCATTCTTGTGCTCACGCTGATCCAAAGAAAATTGATTTATCATCCTGCAAAAGTTTCTACTCTCAATGCGAAAGACTGGGGATTTACCGAAGGAAGCTGTCTACCCGTTACGTTTGAAGTGGAATCTGGTTACACACTGCATGGCTGGCATGTGCTGCCGCCGAGTCATCAGGCTCTCAATCGCGAAGAACAACAGCAGGAACTGGATGCGGGACGTCCTGTCATTATCTACTATCCAGGCAATGCCGGGCATCGTGGATACCGGGCACAGCAGTTAAAACAACTCAGTACACTGAATGCCGATATTTTTCTGATCGATTACCGCGGCTATGCCGAGAATCCCGGCAGTCCCAGTGAAAAGGCTTATTTGCACGATGCCCGATTCATTTGGGATGCTCTCATTAAAGAGTATGAAATTGAACCAGAACGATTTGTGCTATTGGGGGAATCGCTCGGCGGAGGCATTGCGACCGCTCTTGCCAGCGAACTCTCTCAGGAAGGAACGGCACCAACAGGCTTGTTCTTGCAGGCTCCGTTCAGTTCGCTGGTTGCGATAGCTGGAGAACGCTTTCCGTGGCTACCGGTCGACTGGATGATCGCCGATCGATTTCCTTCCATCGAACGAATTCCGGAAGTTAGCTGCCCCATCACGATCATTCATGGACGGCAGGATTCCATCATCCCTTTTGCCCAGGCACAACAATTATTCGAAGCGGCTCCCGATCATTCCTCGGCAGGAATCTCAAAAAAATTCCTCGAAATTCCCGGAGCCGGCCATAACGATATTTTTATGATGGCAGAAACAGAATATCTGCGTGCCCTTGAAAAAATGTTGAAGCCGATTCGACAAAGAAATATCCCCAACCCGTAGGTCAGGCGACCGCATACGGTTTCGGATCAATGCTCGGTTGTTTCTGCAGAATCAATTCTGTAACGAGTCGCCCGGTGGCGGGAGCTGTCATGATGCCGATCATATTATGGCCTGCTGCGACAAAAACATTTTGATACTTCGGCGTCGGGCCAATCAACGGCAAACCGTTCGGAGTCATTGGTCGCCAGCCGTACCATTGTTCTTCGATCATTTTCCCGACAGGATCCCGCAGATACTTCGTCGCTCCTTTAGTCAACAATTCGAGACGTTTCGGATTGATCGTCGTGTCGTAGCCCACAAACTCCATTGTTGATCCAAGCCGATAGCCACTCGCCATCGGCGTGATGGCGACTTTTTCATCTTCCAGAATCATCGGAATGGTCGGGCAGATTTCCGGACGAGGCATCGTCAGCGAATAGCCTTTGCCCGGTTGAATGGGAATTTTACAACCAAGCTTTTTATTCAGCATCGGAGTCCATGAGCCTGTCGAAATCACAAGGGCATCGCAAGGCAGCGTTTCCGTCGCATTCGAATTGACATTGATAACTTCAATCGATTTGATGTGACTCTGAGCAGGCACAAATTCTGCAACTCGTGTCATCTCACGAAACTGCACTCCCCGTTCTTCAAGAAGTTTCCGCCAGCCTTTGATCAGTTTATCAGCTCGTAAATGAGCATCCTGTGGATAATACCACGCTCCAGCTGCAACTCCCGGCAAGAATGCTGGTTCCATCTTCTCCAGTTCATCGCCAGTCAATTTCTCGGCTCCAACACCGTACTCTTTTGTCATCATTGCATCGAATTGATCATGCTCATCAAGCGTCTGTTTCTTTCCATAGACGAACAGGCAACCCCGTTCTTCAAAGTCACAGTCGATTTGATTCCCTGAAATAAAGTCTCGATAAAACTCCCGGGAGAACGTCAGTAAATGATGCCGGGCCCAGCCTGCATGACGCATGGCTTTCAGGTTGCCATTCCTGGCAAAACGCAGCAACCAGAAGTAGAGTTGCGGATTGAGCGTCGGCTGAACACGAAATGGCCCATTCGGCTTCAATAGAGCCTTAATCGCATTCTTGAATGCCCCCGGACGGGGCAGCGGAAAAACATGGCTGGGATTGATCAGGCCACAATTCCCATGCGAACAAGCCGCGCCAATTTTACCCTGATCGATCACCGTCACCTGAACGCCGGCTTCACTCAGAAAATGAGCCGAAGATAATCCGATGATACCGCCACCGACAATTAATACATGCTCAGGAAGTTTCGCCATGGGTTACCGATAATCGCAGGATTGGTGGGAATTAATATCTGTTAAAATTCTAAACAGCGGTGTGATCAAAGGATTGATTGAAATCGATGGGTTGTCAGTTAAAAATGACCAAAACCTCTGTAGGTTGGGTTAGCGGAACGCGTAACCCAAC
>DOCI01000108.1:19808-20046 GCA_003503535.1 Planctomycetaceae bacterium | reverse complement strand
AGCGGAACGCGTAACCCAACACCCTGGAATTCAGATCACTGCACTATTACTCAGCCTTTGTTGGGTTACGCTACACTAACCCAACCTACTACTCAGTTTATTAGCTCGACTACAAAATAAACTTACTCAAATCTTCATCACTCGCAATTTCGCTCAACTGCTTTTTAACATACTCGGCATCAATCACAACTTCTTTTAAATCGTCATTGGGCGCCTGGAAACTGACGTCTTCAAGCAT
>DOCI01000108.1:17659-19685 GCA_003503535.1 Planctomycetaceae bacterium | reverse complement strand
GGAAACTGACGTCTTCAAGCAGGCGTTCCAACATCGTATGCAAGCGGCGGGCTCCAATGTTCTGCGTGGATTGATTCACCTGATAAGCCATATCAGCCAGAGCATCGATTCCATCTTGAGTATAAGTCAGAGTAACCCCGTCAATCGCCAGCAGTTGTTGATACTGAGTCGTCAATGAGTTCGTGGGTTCGGTTAGAATTCGCAGTAAGTCATCACGATTCAAATCCTGCAGTTCCACACGGATCGGAAATCGTCCCTGCAACTCCGGCATCAGGTCAGCTGGTCGAGATCGATGAAAAGCCCCGGCTGCAATGAACAGCATATATTCGGTTTTGATGGAACCATGCTTGGTTTGCACGGTGGTTCCTTCAACTATCGGCAGCAGATCCCGCTGCACTCCCTGACGGCTCACATCCGAATTCTTACCAGAATCCTGAGAGCCGCAGATTTTGTCGATTTCGTCAATGAAGACGATTCCCGAGTTTTCCGCCAGAGAGATCGCTTCCTCCGCAATCGCATCGCGATCCATCAGTGCATCGGTTTCCTGTTCGAGCAGAATCTTGCGGGCATCGGCAATCGAAACTTTTCGATTCTTCTGCTTCTTCGGCATGATCTTCTCAAACATATTCTGGACATCCATATCCATTTGATCCATCCCCATATTCGAGAAGACCTGCACGGGAGAAGAGCGTTGTTCCACCTGCAACTCGACTTCCCGTTCTTCCAGAGATCCGTTTTTGAGCATCTCGCGAAATTTCTCTCGACTGCGTGCGTGCT
This sequence comes from Planctomycetaceae bacterium, assembly GCA_003503535.1. Classification (GTDB taxonomy): domain Bacteria; phylum Planctomycetota; class Planctomycetia; order Planctomycetales; family Planctomycetaceae; genus Rubinisphaera. The sequence goes on along the minus strand of DOCI01000108.1, from coordinate 18,908 downwards.
TGTCGTCGAAATCTTCGGATTTCACATCGGGATTCCAGGAGGTCGGAGCATCCGGCAGCAGTAAATCGAGAAGACGATCTTCAACACGTTGCTCGGCTTTGCTGCGAACTTCAATGCTCTTCTTATTCCGAACCAGAGTGATCGAAGCTTCAACCAGATCGCGAATCATGCTCTCGACATCGCGACCGTAATAGCCGACTTCAGTGTACTTTGTCGCTTCAATTTTGATAAACGGAGCCCCGGCCATGCTGGCCAGTCGACGGGTGATTTCCGTTTTTCCGACGCCGGTTGGGCCAATCATAATAATGTTTTTCGGCGTGATTTCCTTACGGACATCATCTTCAAGTTGACGCCAGCGATAGCGATTCCGCAGCGCAATCGCGACTGCTCGTTTGGCCTGTTGCTGCCCGATGATATGACGATCGAGAGAGTCGACAATTTCCTGAGGAGTCATTTCGAAGTAGGAAGCCGGGGTGGGTTGATCAGTTGAGCTCATGAGGTATTCCGATGGAAGTATGTATTGAATTGTTGAGAGATCACTTTTCAGAAATGCTTCTGTGAAATAAGTGATTTATTTAGCCTCATCAATTTCTTCGATAGTCAGATTGCTGTTCGTATAAATGTCAATTTCCGAGGCAATCGTTAATGCCGTTTCCACAATTTCTTTGGCGGACAAATTGGAATGCCGGACAAGTGCCCGTGCAGCCGCGACGGCGTAATTGCCTCCTGAGCCAATCCCAATGATGTCATCCTGAGGACTGACCACATCGCCCTGTCCCGTAATTAACAGGGAATGATCAGGATTCACCACAATCATCAACGCTTCCAGTTTCCGCAGCACACGATCGGTCCGCCAGTCGCGGGCCAGTTCGGTGGCGGCTCTAGGAATGTTGCCCGGAAAATCTTTGGCTTTCGTTTCAAAGCGTTCCATCAGGGCAAATGCATCTGCGGTCGACCCTGCAAAACCGACAATGACATCGCCATTGAGAATGCGGCGGACTTTTTTCGTATCGTTTTTGAGAACATTGTCGCCGTAAGTCACCTGGCCATCACCACCGATGGCAACCTTACCTTGATGCCGAACAGTAAGAATAGTTGTGGAACGGGCTTTAACTTTGGAATATTTTGTCATATGAGCAAGCGTGTCTGTTCAAGAAAGTGTTCAGTTATGAAATGTTGATAATGCTTCAATCATCAAATTAATTGGGGTGGCCGGGGCGCTCCGGTTTAGCGGAAGCCCCCGGAAGTT
>DOCI01000108.1:12575-17530 GCA_003503535.1 Planctomycetaceae bacterium | reverse complement strand
CCCGGGTCTTTATTTACAGTCGCAAAAATTGATTTTGGAGAATGCTTGGATTTCCAGACAATGTTCAGGTGTTGCTGAATCGGTGTGATCAATTTCCGTCAGGCTAACAGCGACCAATCAATCCGGCAACTGCAGAGAGATCTCTTTGGAGACTGTGAATTTGACCGTTGAATGCCATATAATCTAATACACATTATAGAGTCGCAGGACGACACGAACAGTAATAGTCTTTAGAACATAGACCCAAAGGCAGAAAACGTGACACAGGAGCAGGATTCTTCCCTCGAGCGGATTGTGAGCCTCGAATCGCTCGTGACGCATCTGCAATATGATCTCGAACAGATCAGCAAAGTGGTACACAGCCAACAGCAGAAAATCGATGATCTGCAGCGACAGATTAATCTGTGGATAGAGCAAAACGAATCCGACGGCTTTGAACTCCCCGATCCTTTGCAGGAAAAACCGCCTCACTATTGATCAGCAAGATTAACACCTGATAAGTTTAGAATTCGAGTTGTAACTCCCGCATTCAATCATGGAGAAGTCTGATATGCAAATACGAAACTTCATTTTGCTGGGGGGGATTACCTTCAGCATTCTCATGCTCAGCACTTCAGAAATGAAAGCTGATGTGACATCCGAGATCCAGACGATCCAGCAGATTGGCCACAATGCGGAGAATTACGCAGCTGCTCAAAAAGCGTTGGACAGTCTGCAATCGAGTGGAACCGATGCTCTTTTACCAATTCTTTACAGTCTGGGAGATGCCAACCCGCTCGCAGCGAATTATCTACGGAATTCGTTTGAAGTGATCGCCAACAAAACGCTAACCGATAAGAAATCGCTGCCACTGGAGGATCTTTTGAATTTTGTCCGCCGGACAAAAAACGACTCCAAAGCTCGTCGACTCGCATTCGAATGGATTCGAAAAGTTTCGCCACAAGAAGCGGACCAACTCGTTGCTAACTTTCTGAATGATCCGAGTGATGAACTTCGTCGGGAAGCCGTGGCAAAAATTCTGAAAGAGATCGACGAACTGGCAAAAGACGATGCCTCAGCTGAGGCGCTGAAACGCTCGCGTTATCTGCAGGCGTTATCAGGTGCGAGCGATGATGATCAGGTTCGCAAAATTGTCAAAGGTCTCGAAGCCTTTGAGATCAAAGTCGATCTGCAGGAACACTATGGTTTTCTCAGCGACTGGTATTTGATTGGCCCCTTCGACAACAAAGACGAAAAGGGGTTCGATGTCGCTTATCCTCCTGAAAATGAGATCAAACTGGATGCCGAGTACGATGGTCAGCTGGGCAAAGTGACCTGGCAGAAATACGAAACCGATGACGATTACGGCAAGCTCAACATTGCCGAAAAAGTCGGCCCGCATAAAGGGGCGGTTGTTTACGCGTATCGGGAATTTGTCTCTAAAGATGAACAGCCGGTCGAATTTCGACTGGCGACTCCCAATGCCTGGAAAATCTGGCTGAACGGAGAGCTCGTCTTCGAGCGGGAAGAATATCATCGCGGCACATTTTTCGATCAGTATCGCATTCCTGCTCTGATGAAAGAGGGCAAGAACACCTTGCTGATTAAAGTGCTGCAAAATGAACAGGATCAATCGTGGGCTCAGGACTGGCAATTCCAGTTCCGCATCTGCCAACCCACCGGCATGGCTCTTCGCCCGGAAAAGGAATAATTCCATGAGAACATTTATTATTTGCACTTTGATGCTCTGCAGTACTGCTGCCGTTCAAGCCGAAGACTGGCTGCAGTTTCGCGGCACATTCAACAACGCCATTGTCACAGGGCCACAACTCCCCGATTCTTTCGACAACATTTCCTGGACCGCTCCTCTCGAAGGTCGGGGAACGTCCTCACCAATCGTTGTGGGAAATCGAGTCATTGTTACCGGCTGCAAAGGTCCGCGGCAGGATCGATTGACTGTTTCCTGCTTCAACACGGCTGATGGTTCACAGATGTGGCATCGCGAATTCTGGGCGACTGGACGCACAATCTGCCACGAAAAAATGTCCGTCGCCACTCCAACTCCAGCCAGTGATGGCGAACGCATTTTTGCCTTCTATTCATCGAACGATGTCGCTTGCCTCGATCTGGATGGGAATCTGTTGTGGTATCGCGGATTAACGTTCGATTATCCGAACGTCAGCAACAGTCTCGGCATGTCATCCTCAGTCATTGTGAAAGATGGAACCGTTGTCTGCATGGCTGAGAACGACACGCAATCGATGACGTTCGGACTAAACGCCGAAGATGGCACGACTCGCTGGCAGTTAGAACGTCCCCGAGCAGCGAACTGGACTTCGCCAGCCGTCTGGCCGGGTGAGGAATCGCTGGTGCTGTTGCAGTCGTCGAAAGGTGTCACTGCAGTTGCAGCTCAAACTGGCAAAACGGTCTGGGAATATCTCGATGGAGCCTCGACCATTCCCTCTTTGACGGTACTGAATGGAATGGCGTATGTCCCCTCGAACGGCCTCACGGCTATCAAACCAGGCGTCAGCGACTCCACAGTTCCTGAAATCGTCTGGCAGGGAAGTCAATTGAATCCGTCGACGGTCAGTCCGGTTGTGACCGACACTCAGGCATTCGTCATCAATGGAGCAGGAGTACTCAGTTGTGCAGATGCAACAACAGGCGAACGACTCTGGCAGTGTCGACTTTCCGGAAAATTTAGTGCCACGCCGATTATCTCCGGCGACAAACTGTACTGCATCAACGAACAGGGAGTTGCCCAAGTCGTACAGTTAGGACCAGAAGAAGGCTCTGTAATCAACAGCCACGATTTCTCAACAACAATCCTCGCCGCCCCAGCCGCAGCTGATGGTGCGATTTATTTTCGGGGTGATAATCAGTTGTGGAAGGTGGAGTAATAGGCGTTAGTTATTAGTCGTTGGGCGTTAGGAAAGTCATCCATCGGCAATTTGATGTTTCCGCTTTCGGCTTTCCGTCATCCGCTTTCCAATCAGTCGTTAGAACGAATCGTATGTTTCTCGATGTCATCGCAGTCGGTTTAGGGGGAGCAGTCGGGGCAATTTCCCGATACTTTCTTTCCGGTTGGATGATGCAGAAATATCCTCAGTTTGAACCAGCCGGCACATTGCTAGTGAATGTGCTGGGCTGTTTTCTGATCGGCTTGCTGGTCGCATTGGAGATGCAAAACGTAATTGCGGGCCAGAAATGGCGGGCGTTTGCCATCACCGGCTGCCTCGGCTCCCTCACCACGTTCTCAACTTTCGGCTATCAGACAGTCGTACTCGCCCGAGACCGCAGCTTCGGTTGGGCAACAGTGAATGTGGCCAGCAATCTGATTCTAGGCATTGTCGCAATACTGATTGGAATGTTAATCGGGCGACTGTTTGCTCGTTAATTATGCTTGTACTTCAGGTTATCCCTGAAAGATTCGTCTTGTATAACTCACGCTCAATCTATGAAACATCGGATTACCTGACTAAGAAATTTCACACTCATGAAAGACCGCTCCAGTTAGTCCTGCGTTTTCCCAGGTTTCTTTGAAATATTGTGTGACCATCCACTCGCTGTTATGGCACATGAATAAATCAAGCTCCGGTATTTTTTCTGGATTGATGACCCACTTAGATACACTGCCTACAACTTTCCATAGCGAATTCCGATCATGTTGAGATTTTTCTAAATTAAGAGCATGATAATCCTTTCTAGTTGTGATTGCCTGGAAATGCTGTAAATGCTGACCTCTTAATTGTACATCAATATCAATCCAATTAAGATGGGCGTCCAATTTCAATGAAGTGATTACTTCTTTTGCTTTGTCGCTAAACAATTCATTCACAAAGGCCCTGAAGAGATCGGGTAATTTTTTATTGCACCGCTTCAAATTCAGTACGCAAGGTTCTGAGTCAATCAGATATGGAAATAGACCTGTTCCATCCGATCTGACCGGATTGTCCATTTTTGCATATGGTCTAAGAGTTGGATCAGTTCTCAATCTATATATTTGAATTGGCATCTCAGTCATAATTAGTTCTCAATTCATTATCAGCAATTTGTTTGTCCCTTGCGGAATATTGTTTTCAAATTGACTCGGGTAGCCCCGAAAGATTCTTTCGGGGAGGCGGTGCTGTAAGATGGACTCTGTTAAATTTATTATCCTTGTTTCAGTCGACTTTTCAATTTCTGAACAATCATTTTCTCAAACATCGGCCAGTATTTCTGATGTTCCAGGGGAACGCGGTTATGCAAATGCTCAATGACATCGAGCCTTTGTTGAATCGGCATTCCTTCAATAAACAGCGGGATCCGCTGCCGAGCATCTTTCACCACAATCACCCGGCTCAGCGGCCACCACGATAGTTTTGTGATCCCATCAAGCGGAATCTGTTTTTTGCGAAAAAAGCCGATGTGCGTGAGGGATTCATCATTGAGAATCCAGTATTCGCGATAGGTGATCAGCGTAAGCAACAACAGCACAAACGAAACCGCCAGCCAGCTGAGCAGGATAATAGCATTAGTCTCAATTATGATTTTCAGACTGCTCATCCGCGGAGGCCAGCCGACCAGAGACAGAAATTCGGGAATGTATAACGCTCCCGCTCCGAGCAGGCCACCGAAAGAGAGAGCAGTTAAAAACAGAAAAACACGACGAGCCAGCCGCATGTGGAGAATCAGGAATTCATGTGTGGGGGCGTCGCTTTGAGTCATCACTCATTGTTTTTTCGAGTAAAGATTTCAGTCCCCTCTCCCCCCGGGAGAGGGCTAGGGTGAGGGGAATTCGGTGTGATTCTGAATAAAAACGTCGAAGAAATCCCCTCATCNNTCGAGAGCGCCCCCGCCACCCCATTCAGTTAATCTGACTTCATGTTATGTTTGAACAGCAACATCTCGACCAGCCAGGATTTCGGCAATATGCATTGTGCGGATTGGTTTTTTCTGGCGTTTAATCAAGCCATCCAGGTGCATCAGGCAGG
>DOCI01000108.1:0-12431 GCA_003503535.1 Planctomycetaceae bacterium | reverse complement strand
GCCATCCAGGTGCATCAGGCAGGACATATCTCCCGCAGTAATCACCTCGGCTCCGGCATGTTCATGGTCGTGAATTCGGTCGTTGCCCATCATGCAGGAAACCGCTTCCTCCGAAACGGCAAATGTTCCACCGAAACCGCAGCATTCGTCTTTACGGGTTAAATCGACCAGTTCAATTCCGTCGACCATTTCGAGCAGAGTGCGGGCTTTGCTGAATTCTTCGCCCATCACTTCGCTGCAGGAGCCGAGTTGAAGTTCCCGCAAACCATGGCAACTTTGATGCAGTCCCACTTTGTGCGGAAACGAAACGTCTAGTTTCTCGACTTTGAGGACATCGGTCAGAAACGCACAGAGTTCAAACGTCTTGAGGCGGATACGTTCGTATTGGGCATCTTCGCCAACCAGATCGTGATAGTGATTGACGATCATCGAGGTGCAGCTTCCGGAGGGACAGACGATGTATTCGTATTGGTCGTACTGCTCGATGAAACTTTTCGCCAGAGGCCGGGCATCGTCCCAGCAGCCCGTGTTGGCCATCGGTTGTCCGCAGCAGACGGGGGCATCGGGAATGGTAACTTCACAACCGAGCTTTTCGAGCAATTCGAGAGTCGCCCAGGCCACATTTGGATAGAGCTGATCGATATAGCAGGGAACAAACAGAGCAACTTGCATGAGAGCTCGCAAATTCAAATCGAAAGAAGAAAATATGATGAAATGGGAGAAAATCCGAATTCCATCCATCAATATGTAAAAATCATCCCGTAAGAGTATTGAAGAATCGGCCCGAATTCAAACCGGGATCGATGTTCATGGAAATGAAGATTTCTTAATCTCCCTTCGATTCCCCATAAAACCGCCCCTCACGTTTTTTTCTCAGGCCGTAACTCGGTATTCTCTGGGGACATTGTTGAAGGTTTAAAGTTGAAGGTTGAGGGTACTAATTTCATAAATTGACTCTCAATCGCTCAATAACCTTCAACCTTCAACCTTCAACTCTAAACCCTAAACCAACGGAGCAATCCTTGTTAGCCGGACCGATTTTTACCCGCGAAGCCTTAACGCTGCCCCGTCAGATGAAGAGTTATCTGATTCGAGCCGGGTATCTGTTCGCGTTCTTCGTTCTTTTGTACACCGCTTCCCAGGCAACCTTCGGCTGGCAGCAGTACCGCAGCATCGGCGCGACCGCTCGATTTGGAGCCTATGTCTTCCAGATTTTCGCTTTCGTTCAACTGACGCTGCTGATTTTTGCGGGCCTGCTGTTCTCTGCAGGGAATGTCGCTGCGGAGAAAGATCGCCGGACAATGCTCCTGCTACTGATGACCGATCTGAAAGACCGAGAACTGGTCATCGGAAAATTGCTGGCAAGTCTGTTGAACGTATTCACGCTGCTCCTCTGTTCGCTGCCGATGTTTATTTTTATCCGCATTCTGGGGGGAGTCAGTCTCTCACAAATCGGCTGGGCATTGGCGATTACCGCAGCCTCGACGTATGTCGCCGGGAGTTGGGGTGTGTTTGTCGCATTCTGGCGGGAAAAGACATTTCAGACACTTTCCGTTGGCTTGCTCGGCTTTGTCGCGTTTCTGGCGTTTGTTGAACTGGTCACATTTCTGGTCGGTGCAGAGACGACAGCCGGGCGTTGGATTGGAGCTTTGGATCCTTATCGAGCCTTGTTGACGGTCGTCAGTCCATTTTCCTCGACCGATTTGACACGTATCGGCCAGCTTTCGATGTGGCCAACCTTCAGTGTGCTTGTCGGCCTGGCATTGATCTTGAACGTCGCCACGATTGTCAATTTACGACGCTGGAATCCTTCGAAGACGATTTTCATTGCTGCGAAGAATAATGATTCGGGTGGCCGAACCCGCGAAGCGCGAACCGTCTGGTCGCAGCCGATTATCTGGCGCGAAATCATGACGAAAGCCTATGGTCGTAAGGTGTTTCTGATCAAACTCGCCTATGTCATTTTTGCCATTTTCATTGGCTACGCGATGCTCGGCACCCCCTCCTCGGCTCTCGTGCTCGGCATGATTTCCTGGCCAGGACTGGGATTCATTCTGCTCGGATTGCTGTCCCTGTTGTTAATTAATGCTCAAGCGGTGACGTCCGTCACAAGTGAGCGGGATGGGCAGACGCTCGAAGTGTTGCTGGTGACGGAAATCAGTGCCAGCCAATTTATTTACGGCAAGCTGGCGGGGGTGTTTTACAATGCCAAAGAAGCAATTTTGCTGCCGTTGATTTATGTTTTAACAATGTACGGATTTGGTGCCATTTCCGGAACACAAACCTTTTACGTTTTGACGGGTTACCTGATGCTCAGCATCTTTTGTGCGATGCTCGGCATGCATGCAGCCATCAGTTTTGAGAACTCGCGAACCGCGATCATAAACAGCATGGGAACGGTCTTTTTCCTGTTCATCGGGATTTTCATCTGCATGATCCTCATCGTCGAAGCCCGCTCCTCGTTCGCCCTGCAGTTGCCGAGTTTCCTGATTTTCATCGTCGGCGGAAGCATCGGCCTGTGGGTCTCTCTGACACACAAAAACCCTTCGCCAGCATTAACACTGGCAGCCGGAGTCCTCCCGTTCGGCACCTTCTACGCGATTACCGCCTTCCTGCTGGGAGAATCGTTCAGCGTATTCCTCTGCGTCTGCGTCGCCTACGGCTTCACCGCCCTGGCCATGCTCGTCCCCGCCATCAGCGAATTCGACTTGGCGTTGGGACGATCGTCGATTGAAAAATCGTAGTTTTACCGGGTAGCCCAGAGAATCCTGAAAGCTTCTCTGGGCTACCCGCTGATTCGCACTTTGATAACCGACTATGGCACGGAGTTTTCGGGACATGCCCAGTGGGAAAAGGAACTGAGCTGTTCGATCTACTTCGCTGATACCGGAAATCCGTGGCAGCGGCGCCAGAACGAAAACACGTATGGCCACTCAGACAATACTTTCCGAAAGGGAGCGACTTCAGTAAACTAACGGACTCGCAGATCGCAAAAGCGGTCGAGGAACTCAATCATCGTCCGCGGAAGAAATAAAACTACAAATCACTCCACGAACTGTTCCTACCCAAAATACGTGCACTACAAAGTTGAATCCACCCCACGGCTGTAAGTGAAATCCTAATCAACAGTGCCAGTGTCTTGGAAGAGCCTTTCTATGAGACGATCCCGTCTTGCCGTTTTTGCAACGTTCACCTGAAAATTCGTAGCTGAATTAGGCATATATTCTTTTCGCCAAGCAAGAACAGGAAGATACATTATTATATCATCATCATTGATAAAGTGACGACCTCCATACTGAGAACCAAAGGAACCATACTTTGCATTCCAACAAGTTACGGCTTGAATGTTCTCAATATACGCGGCGTCTGAAATAGACTCATCTAAAGATTTTGACATTCGCCAGTTGAGATCTTTGTTTGTGTTAATTAACCAGCAATTTACGAGAAGCAGTTGATCAATAGGAGACATCCTCTTCGCCGTTTCAAGATTGCTAACAAATTCAGGATGTTTAGTAAAAAATTGATCGAAAGCTAACTGATTTTGTTCGCTCCACAATACCAGCTGATTAACCAAGTTACGGAAATCCTCTTTGTCACATAGCAATGCTGAAAGAAGAACGAAGCTTGAAATACCAATACGAGTTCGATTAAAGCCAATTGGAAAATCGTCGGACGGAAACTCGTCGGACGTTTCTCCTTTGCCGGCCCTAGCGAGCATGTCACTCAAAGATTCACCGTCTCTTTGCTTTAAAATAATCGGTGGCTTTGGTTGGTTGTAAAACTTGTACTTCTCAAACAGCGCCGTGAATCCTTTGTTGAGTACTGAGCAATCATTCTTGCTTATTTTTAAGTCTTCATAGACTTTCCAAGTACGGCGATTCGCAATGACGTACTTGAAATCATGCTTTGTACCCTCCTCAAGTGGGTTTGGAATGGTGTGATTCAACAGATTCGGGAGGTCCCAAATGTTTGCCATTGTTTCTTCAACTGTCTCAGAGCCAATCACCAACACTTCAGACTCAACGCTGGGTCTTTGCGAAATCTCAGGCTTAATTCTTCCGCTCTCCTGCCAATCCCCCTCATTACGACCTGCGTCAAAGAATAACCACATAAAGATTAAGGCGTTGCAGGTAAGAACAAGAAAAACAATGGCATATAAGTATTTCGAACTCAAGATTAATCACCTTTGCTACTCTGTGTGCCTGAATAATTACACACCACGCGGGTGGCCCAGATAGCTTCGCTATCTGGGTGGACGAAGTCTATAAGAGGCTTTCTGGTTGAGAGTGAGCTGCCCAAGAAGTATCTTTCGGGGCCACCCACGAATCAGAATTTTCAATTAAATAATAGTGACTTACCCTCTTGTGGCAGCGCCACCCAGAGAACTCTTTGAGATTCTCTGGGCTAGCCGGTCCCCTTCTAAACCAAAGGCGGAATTACATTCTCGCGGTTTTTTGTCGGCTCAGATAAACAATCATCGGGATGGCCAGGCCGACTGCGATTGCGATAAGCCAGAGGGCGTAGTGGACGCCGAATTCATCGCTGACAGTGAGGGTTTTTGTCAGTGCAGACGTTTGACGCATCGATTCCAGATTTCCGTGCAGTACTCCGAGGGCATTATTGCCGAAGTGGAACAGCATAGCCGGAAAGATGCTGCCGCTTTTGACAACGAGTAAGCCGAGCAGCATTCCGAGTAATGCGGCATTGAAAACCTGCTGGGGGATCATGTGCATGATGCCGAAGAGGAGTCCGGAAAAGATAATCGCCAAATAATGACGCCCCGTCTTGCGAAAACCAGCCAGAATGAAGCCGCGGAAAGCGAGTTCTTCGCAAATCGCAGGAGTGACGGCAAATGTCAAAACGACCCAGTACCAGGGAACACTGCCATCAGCCATGGTCGCCAACGCGGCTTTGGCATGCTCCGGCAGTGAAGGAAAAAACCAGGCGAGCCGCACAGCCAGTTCCACGACCAGCGGGTGCATTATGATCGGAAGAAAGAGTCCCAAGGCCAGATATTTCCAGTGCGGGATCCGCAGCTGAAATGTTGAGAGTGGGCTGCTCGTCAGGAGAATCCCCATAAACAAAGCCGGGCAGGCGATGATTGCCAGTTGCTGAATGACCAGTAGACGCATCATCGTCCAGCTTTCCTGACCAGCCGGTGCATTCTGTAACGCGTTGCCGAATGTTTTCAGCATTGCGAACTGCAACAGCATGATCAGCACGAAACAGAAGATCGATTCCGAAAAACTGGGGAGACGTTCTTTGTCCCGCAACAAATGTTTGAGCCAGAGACGCATATCAAACCGCTCGGCTTCACGAAACAGAACTTCTTCCCGCTGAAATTGATCAATTGCCCACATCAAAGCGAGACCGCTGTACATGAAACTGCTCAGTAAAACGGGAACGACATACCACATCAATTGCATTTGACCATTGGGATCGAGCAGCATCCCCTTGAGCAGTAAAGCGGGCCCCATGACAGGGATCAAACTGTAGAAGGGAGTTAGCTCTACAGCTGGAGAAAGACAGAAGACCGTCAGCCCCATTGTCACCGTCAAAAGTGGAGTCAGATAATACTGCCCTTCTTTTGTACTCTTGGCGAACAGAGCGAATGCCAGACTGAGAGACGCGAACAGAGCCGCCAGAGGAATCGCGAGAATGCCGACCCAGATCAGCACTTCAAACCCGGGAATAGCGGAATCTCCCAGAGCTGAGAGTTGTCCACTGCTGGCGGTATTCAAAACGTGGAGACCTGTCATCCCCATACTAATTAGATTGAGCAGAGCCGTGACGAGACTAAAGAGCAGAACCGTCAGAAATTTACCGATGACAATTTCACTGCGAAGAGCCGGGCAGATGAGGAGGGTTTCCATCGTGCCCCGCTCTTTTTCACCCGCTCCCAAATCGACAGCCGGATAAAACGCGCCGGTCATCGCCATCACGACCAGCATGGCTGGGAAGAGTTTGCTCCAGACATTGGCTGCGAGTTCTTCCCCCTTGGCCAGATCGACGAGTTCCTCGTTGACAGGTCGTGTAAGATCGGTTGGCAAGTTTGCCATTTGCAATCGCTCGCTGAGAATCGCCTGCTCCCAGTTATCGAGTGCTTCGCGAACCCGGCCATAAGCGATGAGCGATTTCTCATTGGCGGAATTCCGAATGAAGATTGGTCGCATGCGGGTGCGTTCGTCTTCGGATTCCCGAGATGCAAGCCGTTCGTTCTCGGCTCGAATATACTCGTCAAATCCCTCAGGAATTAGAATCAAAACCTGAATATCCGACCGGGCAAACAGCGTACTGACCTGTTCGGTTAAGGCTTCAATCTGCCCTTGTTTCATGGCGATGACATCAGGCTTTTCACTCTCGTCGGCTTGGGCGATTTCTTCTTTGAGTCGTTTGAGTTCTTCGAGCCGGAGTCGGATATCGCGGGCGACCTGCAGAGTGGTTTCGCGTTCATCGAAATTATCCTGCTCAGCGGAAGATTCAGCCGGTACCTCTTTGGAAGTTCCCTCAGGATTGGGAATCGGCGTTTGATCAACTGCTAAATCCGACACGACATTCAGCGTGAGCGAATCCCCTTCATTGACAAACCACTGGTCAATAATTCGCGTGCCATCCTGGTTGAGCAGCGGCGGGGCAGGAAGATCATTTGCACCCAGAATGACTACCGTTCGCGATTGTTCGGAGAACAGCAGGGTCATCTGCATCATGCCGATGCCGAGTGCCGGGTAGAGCAACAGTGGTAAGACGACCACCATAAACAGTGTCCGGCGGTCGCGCATTTGATCTGCGACTTCGCGGGAAAAGATCAGTTGAATATTACGCCAGGTCATCCGGTTGCCGTCTGGTTCGTCCGTGGTTGTGATTTGAGAAAACTTCTTTAAGATTCCGCTGCAATTGCTTTCTGTTCAGCTTCAAACTCTTTGATCAAATCAAAAAAGAGTTCTTCCATATCGGGCTGCTGATGTTCCTCGGCTAATTCCTCCCGAGTTCCCATCGCCAGAATCTGTCCTTTGTGAATGATGGCAATTCGATCACACAGTTTTTCGACTTCCCGCATGATATGCGTCGAGAAAATGATCGATTTCCCCTGAGTCCGCAGCGAATTGATCGCTTCGAGCAAGGCTCGCGCGACCAGCACATCGAGCCCGGAAGTCGGTTCGTCAAAAATCAGGACGGGGGGATCGTGAATGATGGTCCGCGCAATGGACACTTTCTGTTTCATGCCTGTCGACATCTTCGAGCCAAGCACATCGCGAACATCGTTCATCTGCAACGTCTCGAATACTTCATGCAGTCGATGCTGCAGCAAATCTTCGGGCAAGCCATACAGTCTGCCAAAATACTCGACCAGTTCCCAGCCGGTCATGCGGTCGTAAATGCCGGTATTTCCCGACATGAAGCCAATATTCTGGCGAACTTCGGTTGGGTGGGTCACCACGTTGAAGCCCGAGACAATCACTTCGCCTTCAGACGGTTTCAAAACGGTACTGAGAATTCTTAGAGCCGTGGTCTTCCCGGCTCCGTTAGGGCCAAGCAGACCAAAAATCTCCCCTGGCTGAACTTCAAAGGAGACATCCTTCAACGCATAGACACGACCTCGCTTGAGGTCTTCAAAATGCTTGGAAAGATGCTCGACCGAAATCATGCCAACGACTTTATCTTCAAATACTTCATGATGTTATACGGGTTGAAGTCACAAGCCGAATCGTATCGATTTGAGCAATTTGTGGGAACCGTAAGCATAAAGAAAGCTCGCTGGCACTCCAACGAGTGAATGTGCAACGATCAAATAATGAATCGCGATATTATTCGTCATTCAAGAAACCATCGATTCGGGAATGACGATGATGATGGGCTCCCAATCGATTTCCCAGCAACGTTCTGTCCGATTCAACCGTCGTGTCAATCTGTCCTGCAGTCTATGGGGAACCGCATGCTTCGTTGCTTCTGAAGTCACCATTGATTTATCAAACCGTGAGATCTTTCAATTCTCGATTCCGATGAGATTATTGACATTACCGTTGTCAGCTCACTTTTAGCTCATTACTGCGAAAGACAAACTCGTTGCATCCCAAGCCTGTGGTCAACTTCTCCTGGACAACTTTGAAGCCGCGTTTGTCGTAGAAATTTCGGATTTCTTTCGGTGTCGCCACTTCAAACGGATACCCCCCAATCCAGTCGATGATGTCTGTCACGACCGACATTCCCCGGGCATCGTGCCGGGAGCGGTAGCGGGCCAGTGGGTTTCTTACTCGCATTAAATCGCTGACCAGAAAACCAATCAGGAAAAAGGGAATGAATATCGCTTTCATAATCCAGCGGCCCGGCAAACCGCTGCAATAGATTTGCTTGACGACTTTCCAGAACTTCGATTTCCAGCCTTGATCGTTATACAGGGCAATCACCAGCAAACCGTCCGGTTTGACCAACTGCGTGATATACTCCAAAGCTGACCACATCTGGCCTGTGTGATGTAGAACTCCCCAGCTGTAGACGATATCGAACTGGCCCAGCGAATCGAGGTAGTGCTGGTCGAGAATAGACCCTTGCTCCACATTCCAGTTTGGATCGTCCGGATAATATCTGGCTTTCAAGGCCTTCGTGCAGGCGACAGAATCGTCGTCATAATCAAACGAATGCACCGTCGCCCCGAGATTACGAGCAGCCAGGCTGAACGTTCCACTTCCTGAGCCGACATCCAGAAATGAAAGAGGCTCCAATTGGTCAGGCCAGAACTCTTTCAGCGAGTTCTCCGCCTTATCCAGACGTTCCTCATCGAGAATTCGCAGGAACTGTTTCCAGTTTTTGCCAAACGCAAAACGAAGTTCATCGATCTGTTCAGGATTCTGAGAAGGAGAACTTGTCGGCATGAAATTGGCACTAAGGATAGATATTCGACTGTAGGTCAGGCTATGCCTGACGCGATAAATGTCGGATTAGTCAGGCACAGCCTGACCTACGGACTTCACAAGTTATGCAATCGTACTGGATTGCTGCACGTAAATCATACGCAATTCGTGCAATGTCGTTTCGATGAGTTTATCTTCATTGTCGTCCAGGTTCCCCTTGCTCTTCTCGTCGATCACGCCAAGCAAATCGATGTAGTGCTTGGCCAGAGCCAGCTGAATTTCGCGTTTGCCGGTAATCGGATGCGGAATCAAACCCAGAGCCGACATCGCCTGTGTGGAGAACATTGTGACCAGCAGTGTGAAGCTTGGGGGAGGAATTTGTGAAGGATCGATGTCCTGAGATTGTCCCTCTTCTTCTGCTGCTGAAGAGTTCTTCTCACTCCTGTTTTTCTCATCGATCGCTGCGTTTTCCGCTTCGACCTGAGATTTCCAGTCGCTATCGACAACCAGTTCCGGCTTTTCTTCGGGAGATTCGTTTGTCATGGTTTCGCTTTCCTGTCTGTGTGACAAATGATTTCGCATCACAAACCTATTATGATAAATCGCTGGCAGACTGCAATCTTCTCCAGTTGGAGAATTTTTCAAATCACAGACACTGACCTTGAAAGCCGGGAGCGTTCGTATGTCTTATTCTCGCTTGGGAGCATTGCTGATTCCCTTCGTACTGATTCTCCCCTGGATGCTTAGCAGTCCTGCCAGTTCCGATCCTTCCGAATCGACACCCGGCTTCATAGAGATAGCCGCCATCACCGGTTCAACCGATGACACCGATCGAATTCAGCAGGTAATCGATCGCGGCATCGGCTCCATTCGATTTTCCAAAGGGACTTATCGAATTTCCAAGCCAATCGAAATTGACCTGAATCGTGTCGGTTTCACTTCGCTGCTGGGAGATGGTGTTGCCAGAATTCTGATGACCGGCCCCGGTCCGGCTATTCGCTGGATTGGAACTCACGGGGGGACAGCTGCACCGAAGACGGTTCAGGAAGAGGTCTGGGATCGCCAGCGAACCCCCTTGATGGATGGACTGGAAATTGTCGGTCAGCACGAGGAAGCCGATGGAGTCGAAGCACATGGCACCATGCAACTGACCTTATCGCGATTAACGATCCGCAAATGCCGACACGCCGTGCACCTGATTGATCGCAATCGAAACGTGATACTCTCCGAATGTCATCTTTATGAGAACCAGGGAATTGGCGTTTTTCTGGATCATCTGAATCTGCACCAGATCAACATCGCCAACTGCCACATCAGTTATAATGCAGGAGGTGGAATTGTCAGTCGGCATTCCGAAATCAGAAACCTGCAAATTGGAACCTGCGATATCGAAGGCAACATGGGTGATGAAAATGCTCCCCCGTCTGCCAATATTGAAATCGATGGCAGTGAAAGTTCTATCGGCGAAGTCGCGATCGTCGGTTGTACGATCCAGCATTCTCATGAGGCCGCAGGCTCCGCAAACATTCGTATCAATGGAACCGCTACGCTACGGAAATTTACAGACGAACTCCGTCACGGACATATTACGATTGCCGACAATATTCTTTCCGATGTGCAAACCAATATCGAGTTGATCAACAGCCGTGGAGTCACAATTACCGGCAATACAATCTGGAAAGGTTACAGTCGGGATTTGCACATGGAGAACTGCAAAGATATTGCAATTGCCAACAATGTGTTCGACCGAAATCCCAGATATCATTATGGAGATGGCCCAGCAGCAAATCTGGGAATTCTCATTCAATCCTGTCAGGATTGCAGCCTGAACGGAAACCTGATAACCGGTACACAGCACAAAACGGCAGCCGTCCATCTGATTGACTGTGATCGCTTCAATATTACCAATTGCTCAATCCTGGAATACGGCCAGTGCGGTCTATTACTGGAAAATGTGACCCGCTCGCGAATCTCCGATTGCCTGATTGATCAACAGGAACAATCGGAAATCACGCCCTCTATCCGCATTCTGAATTGCAATAAAAATATGCTTCGAGACAACCTGCTGGGTGGTCCGCTGGAAGATCCCCTGAATTCCACAAACGCTGCAGAAAATGAATTTCTGATTGCAAATTAAGGAAAAGAACCTTCGCATGCTTACGGTTTCGAAACATCCCAGATCGTTACATCATCAATCACCGCTTCTTTAGGGACACTGAATGCGATTTTTCGTTTCGTCGGATGGGCAAAGCCAGGTGACTGATGGGAAATGGTTTGCTCGCCATCGACTGTCGCTGTGATGTGATCGCTTTCAATGACAATGACCATCTCGTGCCACTGATCGGGAGTGATTGAAATTTTCTCGGCTCGATTATAAGGGGCCACTTCCTTGGCGATTTCCTTTTTATCGGCTCCTGCCTTTTTGCGATTGTATCGCTCAATTTCAAAGTTGCCGTATTTGTGATCTTCAACCGCTAACCGGTTGGTTGTCACTTTCACTCCCGCAATGTGGCCGGCATGGACGGTTTTCAATTCCGGATCGCTGAAGTTGAATCCAAGCTGATGCTTATCGGCAATCCGGAAGCGGAATTTGACACAACAGTCTGCAAAGTCGAGTTGATGTACGACGGTCACCGCATGATCGGCTCGCGGCGAGATTTTGACAACCAGAGTGCCATCCTGCAGGTCGACCTGTTTATCTCCCATCGCGCGTGATTTACTGTTGGTAGTCCAGCCATTGCCAATCTGTTCTTTAGCATCATCCTTTTCCGATCGTTCAAACTGATCGGTCAATATTGGCTTCGCTTGAGGCGCGGCTTGCACCAGTGACGAGAAACTAAGCAGAACAGCAGCAGAGAAAAGAGTTGTCTTCACGAGAGATCTCCCAGAAAAGTGAACATCCTCTCATCAAAATAATGAGCGTATTCAGTCTAATCATCAGGATGAAATAAACGAAGCGAATGACAGTTCTGTGAAGTTCTGATTTCTCAAATCTTCAATGTCTAATTATTTCTCGGCCAGATCAAGTCTCAGGAAGCCACTTGATGGGCAGAAGGAAGTTCAGAAAGTGAGAGGTTGGAATCTCTGGTCTCCAGAAGGTTTGAACCAAATTTTAAAATCGCATCAGCGACAACTGCCCCTTGTGGTTCATTCAAGATCTCGTGATACCAGTTTTCCAGCATTCGAAATTGGACCTGTTGTGAAGCCCCGGTGGCTTCACTGTTATTCACCAGACTTCCCCACACTTTTGAGGCCAGAGGATCGACCACGTAATCGGCCCCGCTCTGGAACAACAGCGTAGGGACCTGAATGCAATCCACATCACTGAAAGCGTCATTGATCGCTCTACGCATTTCCCAGAACCATCTGGCAGTGACCGCTCCTCGAATTCGCGGGTCGGATCTTTTGGATTCGACCACTTCAGGATCGTGCGAAAGCAATGTCAAATCAATCGTGCTGCGAAAACGCGTTCTCGGAAAAGTGACACTCAATCCACGGGCAACGATTTTCTTCCACATTTCTATCGGATGCCGAATACCCAGCAAAGGAGACAGCAACACTAAACCCCTACAGGGGCAGCAG
>DOCI01000338.1 GCA_003503535.1 Planctomycetaceae bacterium | reverse complement strand
GAAGTGGAAAAACTGACAATGGAAGAGATTGAGGTGAAGTCTTATGTAGGGGGATTGGTGAAGTCGTTTGAGCGGAAGGCGGCGTGATTCAAAAACCACTTTTGGAATCGGAAAACTACGCAACTCACGATCAAAGTGAGACTGGACGACGGCGTTTGCGTTACTTTGTGATATCAATCTTCAGGTGTTGCTGGGTTAGCCGATAATCTCTTTGACGACATTTCCCTTCACATCGGTAAGTCGGAAGTCGCGGCCTGCGTGCTGGGCTGTCAGGGTGCGGTGGTCCAGTCCGATGAGATGGAGAATCGTCGCGTGCCAGTCCGCGATCGTCACTGCTCCTTCGACGGCCTCGTAGCCATAGTCATCACTTGCACCATGCGAGTATCCCGCACGCACACCTCCGCCTGCCATCCATGTTGTGAATGCCTTGACGTTGTGGTCGCGTCCGTCGCCCCCCTCGGCGTGTGGGGTCCGCCCAAACTCTCCTCCCCAAATAACAAGCGTCTCATCGAGGAGTCCGCGACTCTTGAGATCGGTCAGCAATCCCCGCAGTGGCTTATCCACTCCAGCACAACTGGTGGGCAATGCGGTGCCGATATTTGCGTGGTGATCCCAGTTGCCGTGATTAACTTCTACGAAGCGAACACCCGCCTCGACCATCCGTCTGGCGAGTAGACACTTACGACCAAAGTCACCAGACCGTTCATCATCGACGCCGTACATTCTTCGTGTGGCTGAGCTCTCTTGTTCAAGGTCCATCACCTCTGGCATAGCGGATTGCATCCGGTAACCGAGTTCGTAGGACTCGATCAACCCTTCAACCTGGGGAGCATGCTCCTCACGAGCGAGTTTGGCGCGGTTGAGCGATCCAAGCAGGTCCAACTCCTTCCGCTGATCGGTCGCGAAAAGTCGCGGTTTGAGATTCGCAACCTCCGCGCCAGTGATTGGGCGTTTGTCAGTTCCCAAACGTGTCCCTTGATGGTGAGCGGGTAAAAACGCACTGCCGTAGTTCTGCGCGCCGCCGAACCCGCTCGCAGGTGAAATCGTCACGAAGCCCGGTAGGTTTTCATTCATCGAGCCGAGACCATAATGGGTCCACGCCCCCAGAGAAGGTCGGACGAACTGGGAGCTGCCTGTATGTAGCTGGAGGTACGCCTGAGGATGGGCGGGAATCTCTGTTTGCATGCCACGAAGTACACAGAGGTCATCGGCACACTTTGCCAGTTCGGGAAACAGTTCGGACATCCATTGCCCGCTCTCGCCGTACTGGCGAAACTTCCAGCGTGAGCCGAGGAGTGTTGTACCAGGGCGGGTACCGGGCTTTCCGCTGTCCGCGTTCAGCTTCGGTTTGAAGTCAAAGGTGTCGACATGCGAAGGTGCTCCTTTCATGCAGAGAAAGATCACTCGTTTGGTCGAGATTTTCTGGACTTCCGCTGCGGCAAGGGCAGAAAATCCAAGCCAACCGAATCCGAGTGAGGCTGTTTGCAGAAAGTGGCGTCGTTGCATCGTTGATGTCTCCAAAGTGGGGGAACGTGTCTGTCCGGTCATCAGTTCAATCCACGAATAGGAAATCGGCACTGCTCAGCAGTGCGCGACAAATCATCGTCCAAGTTATCAGGTCATTACGACGAAGTTTTCTGGCGGCAGCCAGTTCTTCGGCATAAGGTTCTCGACAGTATGCAAGTCGACACGCCTGTGAAAAGCGGCTGGTAAAGTCCGATTCCTTCATGACCCGTATCGCCATCGTCTTTGCCTGCTCATCGACGAAATCGCCGTTCAGCATGTAGAGTGATTGTGGTGGTACAATCGTGGTGTCCCGAGCCCCAAGCACACCACTGGGATCGGCAAAATCAAAAATCGCAAGAGCTTCAGGCTGCACATTGCGGGCGATTGGCAGATAGAGACTGCGTGAGTCTCCTCCGGCAGATACGATCTCTTCTTCACGAATCGCCTGGAAACGATCCCCGCCGACCGGTCCGTCACCAGCGTTGGCGATCAGAGAGCCAGTCACTGGTTCAAGTTTAAGTTGACCGCTGGCTGCGAGGATTGAATCCCGGATGGTCTCAGCGTCCAGACGACGGTCGTTTGCCTTCCACAGAAGCTTGTTGTCGGGGTCGATGGCGTAGTTTGCGTCGTCGTATGTCGATCCCAACTGATAGACACGAGATAGAATGATGCGGCGGATGAGTCGTTTGATGCTCCAGCCATCGGCAACGAACTCGGAGGCTAGGTGATCGAGCAACTCAGGATTTGAGGGCAGGGTACCGGTCGTCCCGAAGTTGTCGACGCTCTCGACCAAACCTTTTCCGAACAGCCAGTGCCAGATCCGGTTGACAATCACCCGCGAGGTCAGCGTGTTTTCTTCCGAAGCGATCCATTCCGCGAGTTGCAATCGACCACTCGAACTGCGAGGAATCCGCGCGTCAGTATCGCCAGAGAGAAACTCGGGAAGCCCTCTTGGGATTTTATCCGACTCACTGTCAATGCTGCCGCGCAGGAAGAGCGGACTGTCGGCGATCGTCTCGAACCCACTGCTGGTCCGCCCACGAGTATTTGGTCCGCCAATCATTCGCCCAGACTGTCTGGAACGAGGTGCGGTCGTGGGCTTGTCGGACACGCCCATGATCATCGGCTTAGGGCTGCCATCGGGATTGAAGGCTGCCAGTTCCGACTCAATCTGCTGGCAGCGGGTCATCATCCGTACGATGTCGAAGCCACTCACCTGCATCGCATTGTTGTCGACACCAGGTTGGCGACTGCGCGGAGCGCGTTCACGTAGAGCCGTTTCGAGACGTTGCGAAATCATGTCGAGCTGCTGCTTCTTTTGAGCATAATCTCCCCTGCTCATCGAACGTCCAACAGCAACTATCTCCGCAGAATCAGGCACTTCAATCAGGTCTGAGGCGTTCCGTCCCCGAACTCCACCGGGGGTGCCATAATGTGTTTCGGTGCTGAGGAAGATTCCCGCCAGTGCGGTATAGTCACGTTGTGTGATCGGATCAAACTCATGGTCATGGCAGCGGGCACAAGAAATCGTCATGCCAAGAAAGGCTTGTGAGACGGTCCCGATCTGCTCATCAGCCAGTTCGACGGCAAACTGACGTGGGTCTGTCTCATTCAATCCCTTCGGCCCGACTGCCAGGAACCCTGTCGCGATCAGCTTCGATGTTCGATCAGATGTTCCAGAAGAACGGAGCAGGTCCCCGGCGATCTGTTCACGAATAAACTGATCGAAGGGAAGATCTTTGTTAAACGCGCCGATCACATAATCCCTGTATCGCCACGCTTGAGGCATCGTCAGATTCACGTCGCGTCCGGTCGTCTCGGCAAACCGGGCAACGTCCAGCCAGTGACGCCCCCATCGCTCGCCAAACTGAGGACGGGCAAGCAGATAATCGACGACATGTTCGAAGGCTCTGGGATCGGTTGCGGAGAGAAACTGATCCTGCTCCTCAGGTGTGGGAGGGAGTCCAATCAGGTCCAAGTAAACTCTGCGCAGCAGAGTCGACTTCTCAGCATCTGCGACTGGCTTCAAAGCCTGCTGTTCCAGATTAGCGAGGATAAAGCGGTCGATGTTCGTTCGCGGCCACGACGAATCTTTCACAGCAGGGATCGCAGGCGATGTCACTGATTGGAACGCCCACCATCTCTTGGCTGATTCGGTATCGTAAGCTACGGAAGCAGCGTCATTACCACGTGGATCTTGAGCCCCCATTTTGATCCACTTTTCGAAATCAGCAATGACCGTTTCGGGGAGCTGCTCTCCACTGTCTTCTGGAGGCATGGCGAGATCGGGATCGGTGTGTCGGATCGCTGTGAGGAGCAGACTCTTTCGTGCATTCTCAGGAACAACAGCCGGTCCCGTAATGCCACCCTTGAGCAGGCCTGATCGCGTATCGACGCGTAACCCTCCTGAAGCAACGCCGGATTTGTCGGAATGGCATTCATAGCAGTGGGCCACAAGTACGGGGCGGATTCGCTTCTCGAAGAATGCGACTTCCTCGGAAGGAAATGCAATATCTGCTTTTTGAGTCCCGACTGTCTCGATCGGCTGATTCATCGCAAGAGGGGGCTGCAAGACGCGGGTCATTGGTTCCGGTTGCATCACTTCTGGAATCTCCGGTTCGATGACGTTAGTCACCTCATCGGCGAACAAGACGCTTTGTTCGTCGAGGGTCGGACGGACCGATACATCCGAATCTGCGGACTGAGCAGTCACCCGAGTCGAGGGCTTCTGTTCCAAATCAAAGATTCGTTGTGATCTCTCGGAATCGCCGGTGGAAGGAAAACTCCACCCAAGAAGTAAGGCTGCGAACAAAGCAGCGAAGGCGATCCACAATGTGTGACGGGTGTAACTTCGATTGATTTTCATACGATATTGAACACCGTTTCACAAAAATAGTGTCGCAGGAATCCCAAATATGGAACCGATATCTCACGATGGATATGAGTTTCTTTGAGAAGATTAAACAGAAGAAGAAACGGAAAGCATGGACGGTTTCTACACGAAACACTGGCCCAGGATCGGGAACATTGCCACGATTTCATTTAATGTAAAACTCGATGCCAGTTCATCGTATTCGGAAAGCAGCATCTGGATCATTTGGTCAGCGAGTTTGTTGATTATTACAACAGACATCGATCAAGTATGGTTCGCGATGATCTGCCACCGGTGCGTGAAGAACCTGATGAAGTCGATAAGCTGACAATGAATGAGATTGAGGTGAAGTCGTATGTGGGTGGATTGGTGAAATCGTTTGAGCGGAAGGCCGCGTGACTATCGAAACAGACTGCATTGATCTAATGTGCTTCTGTTGTCAACAGAAGTTTTCATTAAGGAGGTTTCCATGTTTGTGCAACACCGTGAACAACATCGTACGGATCGAATCGGATGGTTACGCGCTGCCGTCCTGGGAGCCAATGACGGTATCGTGTCTACAGCGAGCCTGGTCGTTGGAGTGGCTGCAGCACATTCTCAAGCTAACGACATTCTGATCGCAGGAGTGGCGGGGCTGGTCGCCGGTGCGATGTCGATGGCAGCCGGTGAATACGTTTCCGTCAGTTCCCAATTCGATACCGAGCAGG
>DOCI01000163.1:1672-2503 GCA_003503535.1 Planctomycetaceae bacterium | reverse complement strand
AACTCTTTCATCGATATCAAAGAGATGTGCACACTCAACCATTCCCCGTAAATCCAACGATCAGCAGCTGTTTCCTTCGTTTTTCGTGATGAAAAATCATGCAGCGGTGAGAGCAGAGAAGGCAGCTCACTGGTGACTGCAGGTCGATGGCGTCAAGGGAACGGTTTAAGAGAGTCGGTATTTAAGCCATTTACGCCTATTGGTTTGAAAAAAACGCGTCCTTACTGTGTGCCAATCGCATGGCACAAGATTTGCTATTTCGGTTAAAGAATTATGCAGTGTTCATCCAGTGTTTGATCATCATCTGCTGCACGTAGCCAGCGGCGGGTGCATAACTTATCCTGTTGCCCCATCAATTTAATCTGAGGTATTAGGCGTGTTACGAGGAGGTAGAGAACGCTTAGGCTTTCGAATTTGCTCGGTTTTCTTCTAGAACCGGAGTACCGGACCTGTGTTTACTCCAGTACGACCAAAAGTATCGCTTTCTCATTCAACGGAGGCTGTGTTGGGTGAACCGAAGTCGGTGCGATCATTCAGATATGCCGCTCAATTTCTGGAAGCCGCGGTGACTGACGATCAGAGCTACTATAAGGTCGGTTATCACCTGGACAATCGTTTTGTTTCTGATGTGACCGTTTGCCCCTTCAAAAACAAAGTGACTGCGAATTGCATGGAAGCTAGCATGCGGCAACGCGACCAGAAAAGCATGGAAATAGCTTACGATCTCGCAACGGACAAAATGAATTATGACAAGCGATCAGCGAAGACTTTGATTCGCTTCGGCATGAGACTTTCGTAAGACTTAGAACACAGGATCTTGGCTATTTTTTC
>DOCI01000163.1:0-1572 GCA_003503535.1 Planctomycetaceae bacterium | reverse complement strand
TTGGCTATTTTTTCTTCAATGTCGGACGTGGTGGAAAAGGACTTTGTGTCTTCACCATCATCCCCGCGCATGCAGGCTTCTTCGCACCTGGACTTACGATTGTGCAGGGGATTATTCCGATTCAAAAGATTGATGCCAAGGGTGAAGATTATCATCATTCGGTTATCATCTTCATTGCACTGGCCTTTCACTACTCGCACTTTGAAGGAAAGCTGGTTGTCTTTTACAACCGCCGCGAATAGTTCCGCGAACTTTACAAATGTAACTTGTACTCTGGAAAACAGTGCATTCTCAAGCTGAATCGAGAATGTACAATTCGCATTGAGCCTCAGAAACTCTGGCCCGGTAAATTCCGGTAAGGGTATCGCAATTCAACACTCGATTGTTGTCCATGGAATCAGATAAAGATATTGTGATTCGCGAAGCGGTTGAATCGGACGTGGGCGAGATCCGGGACCTGTTCGAAGTGGCTTATGGTGCGGATTACGCTTTCCCCCAATTTTTCGACACTTTATTTCTTAAAAAACAGGTCTTCAGCAGTGATTCGCTGATGCTTGTTGCAGAAGACCCAACCTGCGGCAAAATTCTTGGTACTGGGGCAGTCGTTTATGATGTGGGGGCTTTCACAGATCTGGTCGGCGAATTTGGCCGTCTGGTCGTACATCCTGAGGGACGCGGTCGGGGCATTGGAAAACTCCTGATGGAAAAACGCCTCGATCTAGTCAGCGAGCACCTGCACATTGGCTTGGCCGATAACCGCGTCGAGCATCCGTTTTCGCAAAAAATCTCCCTACGTTACGGTTTCGCTCCGGTTGGGTATATTCCGACACATAACGGCGAACCCGTGGCCTTGTTTGCGAGGTATTTCAATGATGCTCTGAAGATGCGACGGAACCATCC
The DNA here is from genome assembly GCA_003503535.1 of Planctomycetaceae bacterium. Lineage (GTDB taxonomy): Bacteria > Planctomycetota > Planctomycetia > Planctomycetales > Planctomycetaceae > Rubinisphaera. The sequence continues at coordinate 672 of DOCI01000163.1, read as the reverse complement.
GCATGTCGCTCCGCCTGTGCACTGGCTAGCCGAGACCGCGCTTACAAATGTGGGCCTTCCATGCGATGTCATCGTGGACGAAACCGCCAGATCTTATCCAGCGGCCGAAGATTTTGAGATCGAGGAAATGAATGCTGCGGGCTACACATCTCTGCTGCGTTTTGAACGCGGTCGCCTCCGCAAGCGAGACATCTTCGGTCCTGTAAAACTTCACTTCGGTTCCCGGGCACTGCAGCGACACAATACCAGCTATCTCATCGCCAAACGCGGAGGCCACTTGATGGGTGCCATTGGATATTCGTGCGATACTAACGTTGACAAGGCAGTGCGGATTTTCGAACTAATCTACCTTAACGAAGAGCCCGTGCGTTACCTGCTGTGCGAACTGGAACGTCGCTGCCGCGAAGAGTGGAAAGTCGACTACATTGAGACCGATGTTAGTGCAGATGCTCCCAGGATGCAAAAAACGCTTTTAGAACTTGGGTTCCTGCCGATTGCTTATGTCCCGTCAGCTGTCTTTCACTATGTGGAGAGACTCGATACCGTACGAATGGCACGTTACTACATACCAGTTGACGCAACAGAGAATTCGCTGGTGGACGCGATGAAGCCGATTGCAAATGCTGTGTTACGGGAGTTCAAACGTCAATGGATTGACCCTGTTCTTGCAGT
>DOCI01000178.1:29773-43919 GCA_003503535.1 Planctomycetaceae bacterium | reverse complement strand
GCAGTCGTGATTCTGGTCTTCCTGCCCTTGTTCGCACTCTCAGGCGTCGAAGGCCGATTGTTCACGCCGCTTGGAGTGGCTTACATCGTTTCGATTCTGGCATCACTTGCTGTATCGCTCACAGTCACTCCCGTGTTGTCGTATTACCTGTTACCGCAATCGAAGGCCGCTCACGCAGTAAAAGATGGAATTCTGTTGCGTTCCATGAAGTGGATGGCCAGCCATCTCATAAGAATCAGCATGGCGATCCCAACGTTGTTGCTGTTAATTACCTGGATCGCCGTCGGTTTTGCAGGATGGCAGATGGCTCAAATGGGAAAAAACTTTCTGCCAGACTTCGATGAAGGCAGTATTCAAATCAACGTGACTTTACCACCCGGCTCATCACTCGATGCCTCAAATCAAGTGGCTGGTCTGATCGATCAGAAACTTCGCGAAATGCAAAAGACTCAGAAGAATCCTGACGGAGCAATTCTCCATTTCGTGCGACGCACTGGCCGAGCGGAAATGGATGAACATGCTTCGCCGGTCAATGCTGGCGAATACATTCTGAGTATGAATCCCGAAAGTGAGCATGAGCGTGATGAAATGCTCAAGCAATTACTGGAGGAACTGGGAGACGAAGTCCCCGGCGTGAATATTGAAGTCGAGCAACCGCTGGCTCACTTGATCAGTCACATGGTCTCAGGTGTGTATGCTCAAATAGCCATAAAAATTCATGGAGACAATCTGGATGTGTTGCAACAACTTTCAGAAAAGGTCCGATCAATTGTCCAGAACATCGATGGAATCACACCTCCAGTCATCGAGCCGATAAAACAGACCGAAGAACTGCACATCCAACTGCGTACCGATGACCTCGCCTTTTATGGTGTGACACGTGCATACGTTGCCACCATTTTGCAAACAGCTCTTCAGGGAGAAATCGTCTCGCAAGTTCTGGAAGGACAACGTCGATTCGACCTGCTCGTCCGTCTGGAAGAAGATTACCGCACCGACTACGCCAATCTCGGACGACTGCGGATCGACTTACCGAACGATCGTGGACAGATCGAACTTCGGGAGCTGGCCGATATTGGTCCGGGCACGGGACCGAATGCCGTGAATCGTGAGAACGCCAGACGACGTATGGTTATCCGCTGTAACACTCAGGATCGAGACTTGGCCAGTGCCGTCATGGAAATTCAAAGACGTCTCGACAGTCAGATCAATTTACCGGAAGGATACTTCATCGAATACGGCGGACAGTTTGAGAGTCAGCAACGGGCGACGCGAACAATTGCCATTCTGGCAGCTGTCTCAGTTGTTGGAATGTTCGTTGTATTGATGGTGCTCTTCCCTTCAGTGCGAATTGTACTACAACTGTTGAATGCACTCCCGACCGCTTTTATCGGCGGCGTTCTCGCTCTGGTGATTACCGATCAATCGTTGACGGTCGCGAGCCTGGTCGGTTTTATCTCCTTAGGTGGAATTGCCGTTCGTAATGGGATTCTGCTGGTGACTCACTACTTCCATCTGATGAAAGAGGAAGGGGAAGACTTCAGCAAGGAAATGATCATCCGCGGCAGCCTCGAACGTCTGGCCCCCGTTTTGATGACCGCCCTGACTGCGGGAATGGGCCTGCTGCCTCTAGTGTTAGGTGGTAAAGAACCGGGGCGAGAAATTTTGTATCCCGTTGCGACAGTTATTCTCGGGGGGCTTGTCACGTCAACCTTCTGCGAGTTCCTCATTCATCCCGGCATCTTCTGGAGGTTCAGTGGAAAAGATGCTCATGCCCTCGCCCGACATGAAGAATCAGGAGAACACATCATTCCCTGATCCCACTCCATTCAAATTTCGTTTCGACATCGTCGACGGACAATGTCAGTTCAAAGTCCATGCAATTCTGCATCGACAAGCCTGTTTATTCACAAAGGAATTCCTTATGAAAACTGTTACCATTTCACTCACTTCTGTCGCATTAATGTTGAGCGTTTCGCTCTTTGCGGGATGCAATGGAAAACCCGCAGAGCCAACAACATCTAATAATTCCACCGCTGAATCGGATCACGGTCATCCTCATGAAGGGGAAGGCGGTCACGGACATGGAGCAGGCCCGCACGACGGCACACTGGCCGACTGGGGCGGCGGAAAATATCACGTGGAGTTCACGGTCGATCACAATAAAAAAGAGGCAACGGTATATATTCTCGGTAGTGATGAGAAAACTCCGGATCCAATCGTTGCTGAAAAACTTCTGTTGACGATCAAAGAACCCAAACTGCAAACCGAGCTCATGCCCGTTCCACAGGAGGGTGATCCAGCTGGCAAGGCATCACGATTTGTCGGGACGCATGAAGGACTGGCGACCGTTATGGAATACTCAGGGACAATTAGTGCCGAAGTCGATGGAACACCGTATGCCGGTAACTTCACCGAAGAAGCTCATGGACATGCAGGTCATGGCCATTCCCATGGAGACGAAGATGCACTGATCTGGGAAGGTGAGCCCAAACAACACGCAGGACTTGAAATCAAACTCGGACATCACGGCAAACATCTGCATGCCGGCGAAGAAGTCGAGCCAGCAGTTTCAATCACCAAAGACGGTAAGCCTGTCAGTGATGCCAAAGTCTTTAATGCTCTGGTCAATAATGACGGACAGAAAGTGCTGGCTGAAGAAGTGCCAACAGTTTACGAACCGACAACCGAAGAAGAACCAGCTCACTACGCTCAAGGAGCACTCACGATTCCTGCAGGTCTGACGAGTGTCATCATACGTTTTCGCATCGTTCCAGCTGGTGGCGAAGAAGTGACATTCGACGTGCCTGTGCCCGTCGAGTAAATCAACAATAACCTGTTGGAATTTTGTCGTGATGTAACCAACAGTGACCGAGAGAATGGGGGATTTGAAGAATGTGGTGGAGAGCGATCATTGCAGGGCTTGTCGTGGCGGGTGTTTCTGAACTGGCTGATCGTTTTCCCCGACTGGGGGCGTTATTACTGACACTACCGGTTATCAGCATCGTCGCTTTCATCGCGACATGGAACAAGAATCAGGACCTCAACACGATTTCGCAACTCGCCCGCGAAACCCTCATTCTGGTTCCCCTTGGCTTACCGTTCTTTATTCCGTTGGCCTTTTCCGAACGTTTAAATATCGGATTCTGGAGTGCGTTTGCAGCCGGAATCTTACTGGCCACAGCTACCATCGGCCTCTGGTTCTGGCTGGGACCACAAGCCACAAAATAAATCAGCTTCAAATTTGCCACGCTATTTTAAAGAATTTGATATCCAACAATAGCTTGAACAGAGAGTGGCTGACCGCGACAAAACCTGGCACGGTTCCCACTTTGCCTTTTGCTCACGGTCAGTCCGCTCCTTTTGACAATGATCATAAACTGAGTTTTCCCATCAGTTGTCGTTTTTACTTTTTTTGAAGACATGCTCGATCCACGGCAGGACAATAAAGTCGTCCTGTCAAGCCTCCAGTTATTATGCCAGTTTTAGGGGCTTGGGTCCGAATGGTTCTCCCTGTTCATCAACGGAGGCGTAGCCGGAGTTGATGAACAGGGAGGAAATGCTTCCAGGGCCAGTGGGCAATAGCTCAATGAGCGATGTGGCCGAATGGTGTTGTAGTCCTTTCTCCAGCCTTCAATCAACACTTTCGCTTCTAGCAACGTATCAAAGATTTCCAGATTAAGCAGTTCGTCTCTCAGCTTTCCGTTGAAGCTCTCAACGAATCCATTCTCCTAGGGACTACCCGGTTCAAAAAAACTGTGTGTTTGGGGCAATTGCCGGTGGAAGAAGACGCGAATGAGAAGGCGGCGATGCCGAAGCTTCCGAAGTTGCTGGAGTTGCTGGAGCGGTTGTGACGGTCGACGCGGCACACACCAGCAAAGCGGTTGCCCGACAGGTGCAAGACAAAAAGGCCAATTATGTCACGACCGTTAAGCGGAATCAGCCAAAACTTTATGAGGCGATCAATCGTAAGTTCGAGAAACTTTCTGAGCAGGACTTCCGAGATTCCCGCGTGCGACGTCACACGACCCGTTAGACTAACGGAGGCCGCGTGGAATACCGTCGTTACATAGTGTTTCCAGCTCCGGCGGAGTTGCGTCAACTCGGGTGGGCTGACGCGAAGTTGGTCGGGATGGTTTACCGAGAACGAACGGTCAACGGCAAGACATCGCAGGAGTTGATCGACATCATCTCCAGTTTGCCACCGAAGGTCCGAACTCTGGCGAAGCAAATCCGGAACCATTGGAATATCGAGAATCAGATGTATTGGAGTTTGGATGTGACGTTTGCAGAAGATACAAGCCGAATTCGCAAAGGCGAGGGGCCGGCAAACGCCGCAATCTTCCGGCGTCTGGCACTGATGATTGTGAAGCGAGCCGACTACAAACGAAACAGCATGCGAGCCAAACGCAAGCACGCCAGTTGGGCCAACGAATATATACTGCGTTATCTCACAGGAAAAACCGCATAACTTCATGCGATTGCCCTGCCTTTTCAACAAGAGCAATCTCTGATGTTCCATCTCCGTCCACACGTAGAATCAAGCGATTGCCGAGATTGGCGCGAAGCTGCATAGACATGACGTTTGCATCTGGGCGCTGGGCTCCGAATATCAAGTAGATCCTGCGGCACGAGCTTTAACTCCAAGTCGTTGAACTTTTGTCGATACTGCCTCTTGTATGAGTCTAACATCATCCATTTTGCAAACTCGTCAAGTATTAATCAGATTGTTGGCAGCCTTTTCTCTATATCAACCTTTGTGTTGTAGGATGTAATGTTGTTACCAAGGACAAACTCAAAGAATCAAACAGCAGGTCCCCGAATTTGCACGAACCCAGTACGCCCTGCGAAGAGAAAACTCAGTTTCCATTTGACAAAATCTTTCAGGAAAGTCTCCGTAGACGGATGCCAAAGCTGTACGAAGATTGAATTCGCCATGGTTGAGGACACAACTAGTTGTAATTCAACTTTGAAAGTGAATCTCTTAAGCTGTTGAAAGTCAAGAGGTTATGAAAGTGAGTTCCTATATGCTTTCAGTGAGAGTCTGCTATTTCCATCGTTGAGAGTAGATTTACGATGATTTTATGACTCACAGGCGAAGAACTCGATCCTTACCTTTGCGACGGATCAGACAAAAAGAAACCCGATCCAACAGTGTACTGAACCGGGCTATAGCCTATTGGGTTTTCGCTGGCGATGCGACCTACACGGTGTCGGAATCAGACGGCGAGTCTTTACCGTTGGCTGATGCTCCAGACTTCGCGTTTCCCCGGCGGGACCGAAAATCTGTTTTTTCGCCACCTTTGTCTTTGGCGAACTTATCCAATGCCAGTTTTAGCCCGCGAGCAGAATAGCCAAGTTCGGTCGCGACGTTGGTGAGCAGAGCACCTCCATCTAACATCGCCAAAGCACGCTCAATCTTTTGTTTGCGGCGATCAGCAGCCGTAGGCACTGACAATTCCCGCTTTTCATGCCACCATCTTATGGCCTTTGCGACGTTGGTATCTGATGTCTTAGTTTGTCTCGCGATCTCCAAATTGGAATGACCGGCCTCCATCAACTCATGAACCTGAATGGCTATTTGTTTGTAGATAGGTGTTCGTTGTTGCTTGTTTATAAGCAGCTTGCGACGCTTTTTATTGTTGGGCTGAGGCAACCCACGCTGGTCGTGCCAGTGCTGGATCAGTTTGGTAACGTACGATGGGATGCATCCCATCTGCTTGGCGATCTCAACGTGAAGCAAGCCGTCATCCCACAATCGTTTTGCCGTTTCGGATTGCTCGTTGATCAGTTTGGATTTCTTGTAGTCGATAACTACTTCATTGGTCGTGCTCGATTCGCTGATGCGTACCCCGGTCAACTGCTGCAAGACGTAAGCAGGAACGTCAACGAGGAAACGCCCCTGCAACCAACCTTTAGATTTGGCTCGCTCTCCCATCTGATACAATTCGATCTTACCTTTTACAATGGACTCGATTACGCGTCGCCCGTTGCGAACTACGATTTCGTCCGTAGATGTCATCGACTGCGAAAGCAAATCACTAGTCGCTGTAAGGAATGCGATGATTTGTTCTCGGCTGGGTGTCTGTAGTGACACTGCCAAAGCCGATTCGGTGGACCTGAGTTGCGCAAATACTTCATTCTGCTCGCTGCGAAGTTCTTTAAGCAGTTGTTCAGTTTTGCGCTGTTCTTGTTCAGAGACCCCTGGATTCCGACGGTTGAACTCAATCGTGGAGGCGAGCGCATCTGCGCGGGACTGCAAACTCTCTACGATCGCTGGTTCTGGTTGACTCAATAATCCAACATAATCTTCAAGAACGTTCAAAATTGTATCAACAAAATCGTCAGTCGGTCGAACACAATCAGTTAGATGTTCACAAGTAAGCTTCAAGGCCAGTTCGCGGTTCAAATGCGTAAACAAGGGCCGCTCATGAACTTCGATAAAACGGCAGTTTGGACACAACATCACGCATGCTTTGGCACCTCCGACAGCGAGCTTTCTGCCGTGCTCTGGGCAAACGAACAGACCACGCAGGAGTCGGGGGCATGGTTTACTCGTACTGTCTTTCGGCTTGCGGCCAGAGTTGCCCGCCTCGTTTGCAATCATTTCCTGGGCCGTGTACCAGCAATCATCGGGAATGATCCTCAGTTCTTCAAACTGACCCTCTTTCAGTGGTTTGTCGCGAGGTATCTGATGGGCGTAGTCTTTCTTGCTCAACCACTTGGTCTCCTTCGCTCCGTATTGCCACCAACCTCGGTATTCGGTGTTTTCAATATGGGTCCGAACCAACTTATGAGTCCAAAGACCGGTGTTTGATTTTGCCGGGGCCGGAGCGTCTTCATCAGCATTGAGCTTTCGGGCAATCGCCGCGATGCTAATTCCATCAACAACGTACCAATAGAAGATCTGAACGATCCACCGTGCAGTATCAGGGTCAATGACGATCTTCCGCCTTGGAAGTTGACGCCTAGTAAACTCGCCTTCGACCACTTCGCCGGTGTAGCCGAGCGAAAGTGACGTGTGAACCATCTGCCTGGCGAACAAGCCTTCATGGGACGCTTGAATATGTGAACTGTAGATTCGCACTTGCGCTTCATCATTAGCAGCTAGTGCCTGAAAAATCGTTCGCCAGTGATCTCCTTGGACCGTATCAATATTTGATTTGACAAAGATGCCACGGATGTTTCGCTCGACTAGCTCCTCTTCAACAAACTGGAGCGCCTTGTAAGTGCGACGGTACAACCGCGAAGTTGTGAAAACCATGAAGGTTTGGATCTCAGCCGCTTCGATCTTTTTCCGAAGTGCAAGCAATCCAGGACGTCGATCTTTCCACCCCCGAATCGCAAGATCGAAAAAGACGTTCTCCCGTGGTATAAATACCTTTTTCCGAATGGCCTCCTCTAGAATGGTACGAATTTGATCGATGATCGAGTCTTGAAAACGCGATGAGTAGCGAGCGTACAATGCGCCGACACTTTCGGCATCTTTCCTTGACAACACCGCGTAATAGGCATCTAGCAATTCGTTAATTTCTTTGAGCGTCTTTTCATAGAGTTCCTCTTGTCTGCGCCGGATTTCGTCTTTACTGCGCGAGGCTTTCTTTCTTTTCGGGACTTTCCCTTTGTGGGCCTGGTTGTTCGCGGTCGCTTTCTCGTCGAAGTCGTGCTGCAGTTGATTGAGTATAGTAGCGATGTTTTGAGAAAACATGTCCATATCTCCGTAAGTCATCTTGACACACGGCTTGCCGCAGGATGCTCGCTGTCGCGCATTTAGCCGCAGCGTTGCAGGCCGAAGCTAGAGTGTAGACACGACTTGTCGCTTGATAGTCGCGTCGTGCGACAATTGCAGAGTTACTCGCCTTTTTCTATTTAGACGAAGACGATAGCTCTTTCAGATTCCCGAATCCGTCGTCCTGCAACAGGATTATGCTGTTTGGATCTATTTGAAGCTTGTATCCCAATCGCGGCAGCGTCTCAATGATTCCATTTAGCCCAGATTCCTCTCCGAGAAGTTCTCCCAGCCGATTTCGACGCGATCGGAACGTTTTAACCGTGCATTTTGACAGAGCCTCATGATCCACTGCATGTCTAGGCTTCATCGCAAGTTTCCAAAGAAGATCCCACGACGCTACTTGATTGTCCCAAATTGCATCGCAGGCAGGCCGACCATTAAACCAGACCTCTCGTGGTTCCCTATCAACCATAACCAATTTTGCTCGATTAACCGCGTCGTCGATGATCTCCAGTGGATCGTCGTCAACCGCAAAGAAATGCTTCATTTCTTGCAATGAGTATGCGAGGTGTCGAATAATGGAGGGATCACAAAGAGATTCCTGAACCGGAGGCGTCAACACAATAACACCACTCGAATCTCGTACTTGGTTTTGCATTGTACCGCGACGCCTAATCCAACTACGAATGATACTTCCACCGACTTTCCACCAACTGTCGTCACCACTAAGCCAATCGAGTCGTGGATTATTCGAATAGGCCGCATAAACTAATGTCAGTGCGGTGGCAGCCTCTCGCTGCCTTTGTTTTTTTGGCTCATTGCAGATTGATATCATTTTTTCAACCGCATGATCCAAGTCGATGCGACGACTTTGGACTCGACTCATTGCCTTGAAGCGTTCACTTTTCCCAGGTCCGACCGGAACGAGAGACGACACAGCATCGGCGATCCGTCTGAGTACCGACGCCCAGTAATCCACTCGATTGAGAAGTAAGCGAGTTACATAATCTCCCAGTGGAAGTTGAATATTCCTTTCCCGAAAAGTCTTTGTGTGCTCGTAGTTCAACTTTGCCGTGTCCAAGTGCAAGTCTTGCGTTGGATGAAAAAAATCCTGAGTGCATACAAGATCAAACCAAGGCTTGTTGGCAACGAATTCCGCGGTCTCTCGATGCAAGTCCGCAAATTCTGATACCTTTTGATCGCCTGGCGGGGCCTCTTTTTCCGCAACATCAATGAAGGTCGCGATCTCGGCGGCCAAGTCTACTAGTTTACGTTCGACTTCAACGACCAATCTTCGCTCATCAGTATTCGCTGAAGGAGAAAGGTGATTCACAGACCAAAGCACCGTGGTTTGAAATCGCTTACTTTGTCCAAGCTCGTCAACGACTGGACAGACTTCCGTCGTTAACCACTGCTCAATGCTATCAGACAATTCAGCGTTCAGATTGAGATTCAGCCCTGGGGCTAAACTCTCGAAGCCTTGGAGTGCGATATGAAGCTGATTCATGGTCGATTCAAAGCCTGCTTTTGAAGATCTTTGATTTGTCGCATGACGCGACGGACATGTGACAAGGCGTGGCTATTTTGCGGCGAAACTGACCAACACGAAAGTTTCGCTGGAGAAATGCATGACCACAAATTTACTAACCAGTCGAGACGCGGCTGCACGACTCGGCATCAGCCCGCTAACGCTATACGACTGGCTATCTCAATCTGATGCCGGAACATTTATGATCCGAGGTGTGGAAACAACGATACATTATTTCCAAGGGGGGCGCAAAGGCCAAGGACGAATCAAGATGGCTGAATCCGAAGTCAATCGGCTCCTGTCGTTAATGGCAGCCAGCCCGCGGCAACGTCTACCTCGAAAATCACCGCAGTCTAAGAGATTGCTACAGCACATTACGATCACACCAGGACGACCGGAAAACTAAAACCTTGGCGGCAAGGGCCACTCGTGCGGCAACGCGAGCGCCCCCCAAGCCCGATCCGGCAAGTTCGCCGGATTGGGCTTATCTCAGTAATTAAATGGGAATCATACAATGAACAACGAATCAGCAGCCGATGACCTCATCCAACTAAACTCGTTACGTTTGGAGTCTCACGAGCAGAAATTGATGTCGAATAGGCCCCGCAAATCGAAAAATGTGGAGTGCGAGTATCAGTATTGTAATGTGCTGCCAAGAACTCGGCTCCTGCATCGCCTGGATCGAGTTCCACTCTATACATGCTTACCTAGCTTATCAATTGGAAAGTCGGTGTAGTTGCGAACCTTGTCAAATCAAAACGAATTGCACAATTCACAATGCGAACACTCTATCCCATGTAACTTTTAATACTTTTCAAGAGACGATTGCCTCATTTTTCAAAACGCAAGTTAACGATTCGATCGCAAGTATTCAGTGTCTGATAGCTAAAAAAAAGGAAACGACGCGACCGCCTCGAAGGACGGTCGCGTCGTTTCGGTGGTTAGCGGATAAACGTTTTGATGTGTGATCGTTCATCCAAATAAATGGGGATCGTTGTGGGTTAAGGTTACCGTAAAGTAATATGCCCTGTTTATGTTCCGAGTTAGCTGTCAGTGAAAGTAGTCGCGTTCTTCGACTCGTCGACGTGATGTTGGTCACGCCGAAGCGCCTGGACAATCAGAAATGCCAGATTCGAAGCAAGCTGATCCCTTTCGGCTGCGCCGTCGACATCCCGACCATCGTTCTGTTCATCTGTTTTCTGCATAAGCTCTCTCATGTTTCGAGTTGATTCTGATTACGAAAAACACCTCGCCAAATGGGCGAGGTGTTGACTGATACGGTGGTCGTTTGGGTCAGGCCGGACGGCGTTTCTTTCCATTGTTGTACGGAACTTTCGGGACTTTAAGACCCTGTATCTCGTACCAGCGATGATAGCTGTACCAGACATTCCCGGAGTTGACCTTGTGATCTTCACGCTGCAATTGCTTGGCTGCTTCGCGATGACTCATTTTCTCAATGTCAATGAGTTCATGAACCCGTTCTGCAATTGCATCCAGGCGTGGGGGCTTTCGCAACCATACGGTGATGGAGTTGCTATTCAAGGACTTAGTTTCAGGACTGGCTTCACCGAATCCGCAAACCAAACGTGGGCGAAAGATTCCTCGGACATTGGTGCGTCTACGATTAGCTCGCTTCTCGACCTGGACCAGAACTTGGCCTCCGGTGAGAGAACGAAAAATTGCAAGCGTCTTATATACCGCATCGTCCCCGAGTTCTCCGGACGCGGCTTTGTCCAACAAATCTGACTTCTCAGTGAGCTGGTGACGAATCAGTTCACACGTGAGCTTATTCGTCATACCGTCTACGGATCGCTGTAAGCGGGCGAACTCGCTTTGAACATCGTTGCGTTCCGATTGAGCGGCCCGTAGTCGAGCTTTGACCTCTTCTCGATCCGCTTCCGTCCCTTCGCCCGACATTTCAAACAAATCGTTGATGCGATTGCTGAGTAGGGCAAGTTGCTTTCGAGAGCGAGCAAGTTGTCCGTCCAGACCATGGTCCGCATTGGCGTCCAACTCTCGGCTCTTATCCACAACTAACTCGATCAACTTCTTGTCAATTGAAATCAATTTGGTAAGACTCTTGCAAATGGCTTCGACGGCGTCTTGTCGGCAAACAGCAGATTTGCGATTACATTGATCACCGTTCTTGCATTGCATCGCCTTGCCTTGAGCGCCGGTTTGATAGAATCGGACCGGCGATTCAGGTGTGCTACAGCTTTCACAGAGAAAGCATTCCGTGATGAGATCCCAAAGTTTTAGTTTCCTGGGCTTGCGTGGCCCGCGGGGACCGGATTTTTGAGCATCGAATTTCGCATGCAGTGCTTCAAACATTTCATCAGACAATATCCTTAGTTCTTCGCACTGAATCGTCGAGACTTCATCATCGGGCTGCTTCACTTGTTTGACGTTATCAAGCTTCGTCGAAAACTGATTGCGGCGGCGACCGAATTCCCACTTTCCAATCAACCGAGGGTTCGTGAACAGTCGACGATAGCAGGTGTAGTTCAGCTTGCTGCTTGTGGCACGCGGATCCACAGGCCCGCCCGCAGCATTCCAACGACGTACGCCTTCCCGAACAGACATCCCGTCTAGCAGAAGCTGCGAGTGTTCGCGTATCAGTTGTGCGACTTCCGGGTCAACTTCGGGCATCGTGCGAGGGCGTTCACGATTTGTCAGCGGAGCATTGGGGATTACCTTACGGCGGTACCCGATACCAACGGCCCCTGTGGTCCAATTGTTCAGAAACAAGCCAGTCAATCCTGCGCGAACATGGTCAGCAATGGCATCTAGCAGCATGTCGTCCATGATCCCATGGATCTGTAATTGCAGTTTCCAAGTTTTGCGATCATTGGTGTCAATACCTTGGGAAACGCTGACTGCCCGCAGTCCTTCTTCGACGACCTCTTCGTTGATGAACTGATATCCCTTGCCAGCCTGACGAAACAATCGGCTTGCTTTGTAGACCAACAGTACTCTGGCGCACCGCTCGCTAAGAATGCTCTTGGTTCGATCGAGCCCAGCACGTCGGGTACGCTTTCCTTTCACTCCTTCATCAACGGAAATAAGTTCCGGGGGAACATAGATCCGATTCTTGGCAGCCCAATGGATATTTTCTCGGACTTGGTCATCCGTTGAGTGCTGGAGCTTCGTGCTAAACCGTGAATAGATTGTGCCAATTTCGCACCCATTGGCAATGGCCCATGCAACTCGCGTTTCAAGCGTTGCATTGGGATCAAAGTTTTCCAGATCGAGATTGTGTATGGCAGCCATCTCAGACCACCACTTAGCGGCGTTGCGACTTAGTTCATTGTTAGCAGCGCCCATGCTTGGAATTTGTTGCTTCATAGAGATCCTCCTCTGAGAGTTATTGTGTGAAGGCGACTCGGCGGTTCGCTCGTACCTGCAAGAATCAGGGCGGGGTTTGTACAAGGCACGGGACCCTCGCAAGGGAATCGGCGGATGGAGTTCGACATTAGCTCTACATGAGTTAATCAAAAACGACTCGCGCCAAGAATCTGCCCAAAGAAAATGAGACAAAATGAGACAGCGTGTCGATTCAATCGCCGAGTTCAAACGACTCGATAGTTCGACCTCTCCATCAAGTATTATGCCACGTTTTAGGCGTCAATTTAGCTGCTGCCCCTCTGGTGCGAATCCACTAATATGCGTGCGGTTAGTCCCTTAATCTTTTTAACCAACCAAACATTTTCGGGGCTGAGAAGGAATAGCCAAAATAGCTTTGCAACATGGCCATACTCTCACCATTGCTTGCCATTCGATCCGCAATCGCCTATGGCGTCAAAGTCCACAATGACAATTGCAAGTCCAGCCGATAGCCCGACTCAGCAACACTGAGTCGGGCTATCGCTTGTAAGGTTCCGTAATTTATCCAGCTAAAAAGTTTGGCATGATCGCCATAACACTACACGTCTTATAAGTAGAGTTTCCGAGTTCAATTTAGCAGTACTCAGTTTGACAGCGGGTTTGTCGAGAGCTAACGGATTCCCATCGTGCCATATGAGGCAAAAACAGCTCTAATCTATCAAAACAGGCATTTAATCGAGGATCAAACATTCCAATTCGTGGAGGCTCGTGTAATTACGCCGCATTTCCCTTATTCTTGGTCTTGCCAAGCGCGGCCCAAAGGGGATCGTTGTAATCATCCGCCCATTGAGCGTAATGATCCCAACAAACTTTGGGTGTGTTCCCCATCAAGCCAGCCAGAACTTCAATCGAAACTGGATTCCCAGTGTAGTAACCCGAAAGAGTTCGCTTGGCAAAGGTGTGCCGACACGTGTAGGTCACACGATCGTCGGGCAACTTAAGCTTTTTCTTCAACTCACAGAAGTGCTGCACGCCGTTGCAGCGTTTCCATTGTCTTCCATGCTTGGTACGGACCAACGGAATGCCTGACCCCTTCGGTGCAGTCAACATTAATTGACGGGTGATCGCTTCCATCTCGTCACAGAGCATGATGCGGCGGTCTTTTCCGGTCTTTTTGGCAGCCTTATGACCATGATTACCGTCATCCGTGCGTGCTTTTAACAAATAAAACATACCATGAGGAGTCTCGACGACATGGTCGGCTGTCACAACTGCCATTTCTGCGTATGGGCGAGCCCCCGTAAGAATGCAGCACTTCAAGAACAAAGCGTGCGCTTCATTAGTAGCCGCATAAATCTGTTCTACCTCTTCAGGACTGAACGAAGTAACCCGAGCTGTCGCCGCTGGCTTCTGATAGCTCGCGACGGGATTGAGATCGAGATCATCAAACTTGCAGCAGAAGTTAAAAGCCGCCTTGATGCACGCGATCACATTTCGCTGCGTGTTATTGTTCCACGACTTATGCTTCTGAAGCCAAATGCGAAGATGTTTCTTCTTTAGTT
>DOCI01000178.1:28881-29590 GCA_003503535.1 Planctomycetaceae bacterium | reverse complement strand
TTCTTCTTTAGTTCCGGCACCGTCAGAGCCCCGCAGTAACCGCAGAATTCGTTCAGCCAAGACTTGCTTAGCGTAACCCACTCCGGTGAAGCCGTGTTCGTCAAATCCGCGAGATAGGTTTCGCAAACTTGAGTGACCGTCCAGTCTTTCGATGATGCCAAGACCGAGGGGATCAGTTCGTCAGTCAGTTTGATGCGTGCCAGCGCCAACTGAGCAGCTTCCTTGTTGTCCTTGCCCCGAATTCGTTCCCCATTTTCGTCAAATAGAGCTTCGCGTTTTTTGGTTCCTGGCGGAGTGAAATACCAGCAGTCTGTTTGTTTCCAGTGCCATGCAGACCCATGCTGCTGGCGTCGTGATTTTCGATTCCTTGCCATTTTCGATTGAACTTTCTGGTTTGGCCCAGTTGCCGCTGGGAATTGACTTATGAATTGAGAGAGAAGACACTATCGTTGGGAACCGAGTTCGGTTCCTTGCCGCCAAGGGATCGACATACGGTTTGCCGACCGTGGTCCCTTGGTTTTTTTATGCGCAGATTCACGCGGCCCAAACGAGTGCAGCCACCCGTCATCCAAAGAAGGGGATTCAACATGATTCAGTTCCTTGCCAAGTCGTCGACGCATCAATTAGAAACTCTCGATTGGCGCCGAGAATTCCCACGTCATTTGCTACACAGAATAACTACACTTGCCTTTGTGGCCTGCGCAGTACA
>DOCI01000178.1:22055-28784 GCA_003503535.1 Planctomycetaceae bacterium | reverse complement strand
CCACAAACCCTTTATACCAAACCACTTATAGCTGAGTCAAACGATCGCCCAAACATAGTTTTGATACTTGCCGACGACATGGGGTATGGGGACCCTCAATGCTACAACTCTCAATCAAAGTGCGTTACCCCCAATATTGATCGATTGGCAAAAGAAGGAATGCGCTTTACTGATGCTCACGCGGCTGGAGGAGTTTGTCATCCTTCACGTTACGGCTTGCTGACAGGCAGATACCCTTTTCGACATCATCGAGACTGGCGGAAGGAACCATTGATTTCAGCAGAGGAAGATACGGTTCCAAAACTCCTGGTGAGAGCCGGCTATCAAACTCGAATGATTGGCAAATGGCACCTCGGTTTTGAAGATGGATACGACTACGACTTCGCCGCGGGGTTGCAAGGTGGACCGGTTGATCGTGGCTTTCAATCGTATTTTGGAATGCCTGCATCTCTGGATATCCCCCCTTATTATTACATCGAAAATAAAATGGCTTCACCGCCCCCTACAATTCCCATCGATGCAAGTTCCTCTCCCGGATGGAGCCCAATTCAGGGAGCGTTCTGGCGGGAAGGCTTGCGGGCGGGGAATTTTATCATGGAAGATGTTCTGGATGTTTTCGCGACGAAAGCGATCGAAACAATTCAGCAGGACTTCAACGCTACTGAAAAACCTCAGTTCCTGTATCTGGCCTTGCCTGCACCGCATACTCCCTGGTTACCTGCTGATAAATTTCGTGGTCTTGGTGAAGCCGGCCTTTACAGCGAATTTGTCGCCCATGTCGACGACGTTGTCGGACGCGTACTCAATGCAATCGATAAAACGAATTCCGCCAAGAACACGCTGGTTATTTTTTCCAGCGACAACGGTCCCACCTGGTACGATGTTGATGAAGAACGCTACCACCACAACAGTGCAGGACCATTTCGGGGTATGAAAGGAGATGCCTGGGAAGGTGGTCATCGCGTTCCCTTCATCATGCGCTGGCCCAATCAGATTCCCGCCTGGTCGGAATGTGATGAGACGATCGGATTTATTGATTTGCTGCCAACAGTCTCAGAAATGACCGGAGTGGCCAGTGACCATTCTTCAGCGTTGGACGGACGCAGTTTCGCAGAGCTCATCGAATTGCCAACGGATTCGCCCTGGCCACGTGGTGAGCGTGTGATGCTGCAGCATCACTCCGGGAATGTGATCCGCAGTGGCCAATGGAAATTGATCACCAATTTAGGATCCAGTGGTTTCACCAAGCCAAGTAAAGTTGCTCCCGTCTCTGGCGGCCCCAAAGGTCAACTGTATGATCTCGGCTACGACAAAGGTGAGCAGGATAACCTCTGGCTAGAGCATCCTGAGATTGTCGAAAAACTATCCGCAATGCGGAAAGAGATTCTCAACAAAGAATAAGCAGCAGGACCGTATCTGTCGCTAATGAGTTTTGATTAACAAATTACCGATCGGGTAATGTTGATCACCAAGTCGTATTTCTCTCAATCGCCTCGCAAAATCAAATAATCTCAATGAGCAAATTGAATCCCGAACAGTGGACCGAGTACCTGCATAAAAATATTCCCGTCTGTAAAGCGATGGGAATTGAAGTGCTGGAAGCGACCTGGGAAGGGGCCAGGATTCTTCTGCCCTTGAGCGAAAATGTCAATCATCGAGAGACCGCATTCGGCGGCAGCATTTCGACAGCAGGAATTCTGGCTTGCTGGTTATTGATCAATCTACGAATGCGAGAATTGCAGGAATCTCCTAAAATCGTTGTACAAACGAGCGAAACTACGTTTCTAACCCCAATCGCAGATGCATTTGAAGCCGAGTGTCGAACTGAAGACGATGCTCAATGGGATCGCTTTCTGAAGATCTATCAGAAGAAAGGAAGAGGTCGACTGCAGTTGACTTCAACAATTTTCTGTGCAGATAAAATCGCCGCTCAACATTCCGGATCCTTTGTCTCCATCAAATAAAAAACGCACAACAGGAAGTCGTGCGTCTGTGAGATTCATTGAATTTTTCGAAATCGAAATTCTACAACTTATCGAATATGATTATGGTGCATATGGCCGGGTGAACGGTTGTAATAGTATCGATCTCGACTGTCGTAGCGACCAGGATATCGATCGTGATAATCTTCTGAAGGACGACGATGATTATGCAGATGATCATCGATATCAGGGCGATATCGGGCATTTCGATAAGAAGGATCCATCTCTGTAAGATCCTCTTCCAAGTGATGCAGAATGGCAATCATTGCATCGACAATTCGTCGAGTCTGGCGAACTCCCCCATCGAAATCGCGTGCTCGAACTCCTTTGCGGGCGATATCCGTAATGACTCCATCTGCGTGGTGAACTTCTTCATCGAGTTCAATCACATCTTCGCGGAGATGCCTGATATTTCCACCTTCGTGAGCCAGATCGTGGATATGCTCGGAGAGTTCCTCAATTTTCTCGGCATGACCATCAATGTGCCGAAAATACTGATGCCCTTCCAGATGCACATGCACTTCGTCATGCAAATCCTGGGCCAGGTTGGCAAGGTCCACGGCCAGCTCATCCACATGATCCCATGTTCCAGGACGGGCTCGATCTTCTTGCCTCAGATTTTTCCCGCGATTCATTTTTCCTTGAGCTTCCACATTCGTCGTCACGGCTGCTATCAAGCAAAAACCCATGCTTAATAATGCCCCCTGATAAACCGCTTTTGAATTTCCCATTGTCCTAATCCTTCTGGCCGACTATTCCTCAGCCTGCAAATGTAAACTCCACTCTGCGTGGTGAACATACTTCCATACATTCTCAGTATGTAATGAAACACATTGCAACTTTGAATGCAAAGGAATCTCAGATTAATCAATAAACAATCGATAAACCCGCACACTATACCTGATAAGCGTAAAGTGAGTGCCTCATGGGACATGCAGAGCGAAAGAAATCATAGAATTTTGGGAATTATTATAGCCGGAAGCCAACATCCTTATTTGAATGCTGGCTTCGTTCGCACATACAAAAATAGATTTGCCAATGGGATTATCAGCAGATGCAACCTGCCGGAATTTTCCAATTGCTACTCAACTCAAGTGGATTTTTTCTTGGTTGACTTCTTCTTGGCCGCTTTCTTTTTTGCAGACTTCTTTTTAGCTTTCTTTTTAGTCGCTTTCTTTTTACCCGACTTTTTCTTCACACCTTTCTTGGCGGCTTTCGCATCAATCCACTCCAGCGCCTGAGCAAGCGTGATCGATTCCAGATCGGTATCTTTCGGAATCGTCGCGTTGATTTTTCCGTGTTTTACATACGCACCATAGCGTCCTTCGAAGATGCCAATCATTTCTTCATCTTCGGGGTGCTTGCCAATTTCCCGAATTGGCTTAGGGGCTTCTTTAGTTCGTGCAAGTTTGAGCAGTTCGACGGCTGTGTGCAAATCGACATACAGCACATCAACATCCTTGGGCAGACCTTTGTATTTGCCAGAATGTTGCACGTAAGGACCAAAGCGTCCAATCCCAGCTTTGACGACCTTGCCATCTTCAGGATGTTGACCGACGGTTCTGGGCAATTCGATCAGTTTAAGAGCCGTTTCGAGTTCAATTTTTGTGGGATCGATATTCTTGGGAATCGAAACTCGTTTTGGCTTCTTCTCCGCGTCTGGATCATTCTCTCCCAATTGCAGATACGGACCAAAAGGACCGCTCAGCACAAAAATTGGTAAGCCCTCTTCGGGATGGATTCCCAGAGATTGTGGGCCCCGCTCCTTCAGTTCGAATAGCTTTGCCGCTAGCTCTTCATTCACATCGGCTGGTGAAATTTCCTGAGGCAACGAAGCCGTTTTCTGTTCGCCCCCCTCCTCTTTTTCCAGATAAGGACCGTAGCGACCAACGCGGACGGCCGAGTTCAAACCTGTAAATTCGAGCGTGCAGGCTTTTCGGGGATCAATCTGTTCTTCGCGTGCTTTGACACGCAATTCGAGTCCATTATCTCCACCATAAAATTGTCCAAGATATGGCAATCGTTCTGCCTGACCATTGGAAATATCGTCGAGAGTCTGCTCCATTCCGGCTGTGAATTGCGTATCCACCAGATTGGGAAAATTCTCTTCGAGCAGACGCGTGACCGCCATCGCGGTGAACGTTGGAATCAGCTGATTGCTGTCTTTCCGGACATAACCGCGATCCTGAATCGTACTCAAAATACTCGCATAAGTACTCGGACGCCCGACGCCCTCTTCTTCGAGTTTTCGGACCAGCGACGCTTCCGTGAAGCGGGCGGGCGGTTTGGTTTCGTGTCCGACAGGATCGAGTTGACTGCACTTGAGCGACTCGTTTTCGTGCACTTCGGGCAGCATGGAATCGCTGTCATCCAGAGCAGCTTCGGGATCATCGCTCCCCTCAACATAGGCTCGGAAAAACCCTGGAAAGACGACCTGACGGCCCGTCGCACGAAATTTGGCTTCGTCGGCAGTTATTGTGAGCGTTAAAAATTTCAGACGGGCTTCTGCCATCTGACAAGCCATCGTCCGCTTCCAGATCAAGCTGTAGAGTTTGAATTCCTGACCCGAAAGTCCAATTTCTTCCGGGGTTTTCATTTCTGTTCCGGCTGGTCGAATCGCTTCGTGAGCCTCCTGAGCATTCTTTGATTTTCCAGTATATTGCCGCGGCGAATCGCTCAAATAATCATCGCCGTACAAATCTTTAATTCGACCACGAGCCGCATTGACGGCTTCGCTGGAAAGCGAAACGCTGTCTGTTCGCATGTAAGTGATATTACCATTTTCATACAGTCGCTGCGCAATCTGCATCGTTTGACGAGCCGTCATTCCCAGCTTACGGTTCGCCTCCTGTTGCAGAGAACTCGTAATAAATGGAGCGGGCGGCTTGCGGTTTGAAAACCGCTCTTCAATATCAGAGACTGACCAGGGAGCCTCCAGCAGTCTTTTCTGAAGGGCATTGGCCTGCTCTTCATCGAGCAACAGAACTTTGGCATTCTCTTTCAGTTTGCCGGTCGTTTCGTCGAAATCCTTACCCGAGGCCAGCTTTTGATCGTCGAGCGAGTAAAGAGTTGCCTCGAATCGTCCTTCTTTTTCCGTTTGCAACTCGGCTTTCAAATCCCAATAACTGGCTGATTTAAAGGCCAGACGCTCCAATTCCCGCTGCACGAGTAGACGAACGGCGACTGATTGCACACGTCCTGCAGAAAGTCCCCGGGCAATCTTCTTCCACAACAAAGGACTGAGGGTATATCCATACAATCGATCGAGCACCCGTCGTGTTTCCTGAGCCTCAACCAGATCTTCGTTAATCTGGCGAGTATTCTGGATCGCCTCCTGAATTGCAGTTTTCGTAATTTCCGAAAACACCATCCTTTTGACGGTAACTTTCGGTTCGAGTAACTGCACCAGATGCCAGCCAATGCTTTCCCCTTCGCGGTCTTCATCGGTCGCGATGATCAACTCTTGAGCATCACTTAATAAATCTTTGAGTTCTTTGACCAGTTTTTTCTTATCCGGATGCACCACATAAAGAGGTTCAAAATTCTTTTCTGTGTTCACACCAAGGGTGGCCCAGCTCTCTTTTTTAAATTTTGCGGGGATGTCGGCCGCTTTGGCGGGCAGGTCGCGAACATGCCCGACACTGGCACGAACGATATAATCACTGCCGAGAAATCCGCCAATTTTTTTGGCTTTGGCAGGTGATTCCACGATCACTAAGGCTTTATATTTACTGTTTTTTGCGACCATTTATGTCCAACTATCCTTGCTGATTGACGTATTTCTATTACGAAAACGAGCCAGTCAACTCCCGAAAGATGTTCGCAATACCGGTCCTGATCTCTCATGTGACCATGTAAACGAATGGTGAAGTTCCGACAAAGGGTTAAATGATGAGAGGGTCGACTGTCAAGAGTGGACAACCAGAACAAGTTCCGGGAAACTCGCTTGTCGGGGAGAGTGAAAATCAATTACAGTCCCAGTTCACTTGTTGGAAACCACTGATTATCATCCGCTGATAGCGGATTCTGCCAACTCGGCTGGTCTCTATCAGACACAATAAATCATAATACAAAGCTTTCTCTTTTCTGGATTTGAGAACAGAGAATTGACTTTGGACCTTCTAGAAGCAGTTTGTAAGGATACACAATGAAATCTCCGTTCGCGGTATTTCGTAAGCACCAAAAAGTTTTGATGGTCGTTTTAACCGGCCTGGCCATGTTCGCATTTGTCGTGCTCGACTCGCTGACGCAAAACATGGCTGCATTCCCACCGATTTTCGGTTGCCTCGTTGGCCTGGGACTGGCCTGGTGGCTTTCCGGGAAAGCGAAGCATAGTTGGGTCTGGTTGCTGGTCGGCGGAGTCGCTGGAGGTATTCTGGGAAATCAATTTCAAATTGATTACACCGCTAATGCAGCCGTCAAAACATCATTTGGTGAGATTTCCGAGACGGAACTCAACAGTACAATTCAACGCCGAGGAGCCGTCAATGAGTTCCTGACACGTGCGTTTCAGGCTGCCAATTCCAATGAAGAGCAACCGAATTACCAAATGCTGCGAAGTTATCAGTTCGGCGGCAATGGAGATCCTGCTCAGGAAGCCTTGATGCATATCCTGATGCTCAAAGAAGCGGAAAAAATCAATTTCGCCGTGTCAAACGACCAAATTTCGATGCATATCGATCAAGCCACCAATAACAAATTGAGCGAAGCCGATTACAAACGCATCTTGCGGGAAATGAATCTGAGC
>DOCI01000178.1:14489-21998 GCA_003503535.1 Planctomycetaceae bacterium | reverse complement strand
TGCGGGAAATGAATCTGAGCGATACCGAACTGTACGATTTGTTTCGCGAACAGATGATTACCCAATCGATTCGACGGCAGTTAATGCCACAATATGTTGCCTCTCCTGAGAACTACTGGGATGCTTACCAGAAAATTAATGTCAGCGAGGAACTTGCGGTGGTCCCGATTTCTGTCGAATCATTTAAGGATCAGGTCGGAACTCCCAAAGAAGATGAACTCAAAGAACTTTTTGAAAAATACAAAGATCAATTTCCCGGCGGCCCTGAACCAGGCTTCCGCCAACCGGGACGGATTAAGCTCGGGTATATCGAAATCGATTACGACACAGTCGCCAAGACAATACCTGAAGTGACCGAGGAAGATGTCACCGCGTTTTATGAAGCGAATAAAGACCTTTACCGCAATAACGTCCCCGGTGAATTTCCTAACCAGACAGAAGGAATGAATCCGTCTGGCGAGAATCCATTCGAT
The DNA here is from genome assembly GCA_003503535.1 of Planctomycetaceae bacterium. GTDB lineage: Bacteria > Planctomycetota > Planctomycetia > Planctomycetales > Planctomycetaceae > Rubinisphaera. The sequence goes on along the minus strand of DOCI01000178.1, from coordinate 21,525 downwards.
AGTCCACCTCTTGATGGTCCACTCCTCGGTCCTGGAATGACTGCTCCAGAATCAACCAGTGCACCGATCCCATCTCCCGAGAAGACTTCGTCCGAGGCTCCCAAACCAGCAGAATCCGTTTCTCCTAAGCCAGAAATGACAACCAGCCCGGCTCCCGAATCTACACCATCGGCAACGCCAACACCTGAGACAGGGACATCTCCCCCAGAAGAAAAGCCAGCTGTTCCGGAAGGAACCAGCGAGCCACAATCGTCCCTGATCCGTAAGCCATTCGGTGACGCTTTCGCAAGAATCCAGGATGAACCGACAGAGACTCAACCACCGGCTGAAACCCCAAAGCCAGCTGAAACTACTGCACCAACTGAAACTCCACCAAAACCGGCAGAAACTCCAGCACCGAAGGAAACTCCAAAACCAGCTGAGCCTCTACCACCTGTTGAAGCATCTACTTCAGAGCCCCCTGCCCCTGCAGGAACCTCTGAAACGCCCGCTGAGCCAGTCAAAGAAGAGATGAAAGTTGAGGCCCCCCCCGCAGCAGCGGAACCACTCCCGGAGTTTCAACCACTCGATGATAACCTCAAAGAGCAAATCCGCACTCAGCTTAGAACTGATCGTGTTCTTGCAAAAATGGAGTCCATTGCAGCAGAAGCACGTGGCGAACTGTTCAAAATCAATTCCAGATATGCATCCGCTGATGACTCCAACCGAGCTGAAATCGTTGCCGAAATTCAAAAAGCAGCAGACGAATATGCCAAAAAGAACATGCTGCGTTATGTCGAAACTCCCTACTATTCGGCAGAAGAACTTGGAGAATCTGAGGATCACCCCATTGGAAGCTCTACAGAGCCGGCTGCCAATCGTTTTCAACGAACAGAAGCCGTAACTGTTGTCGAACAGCATTTCAATGTTTCAGACCTGCAATCGCTGGAACGACAGAGATACATTGTCTTCGACGCTGAAGACCCGAGAACATTCAATCGATTCCTGCACTGGCAAATTGATTTCATGGCAACACATACCCCAACCTGGGAAGAAGAAGGTGTCCAGGAATTGGTCAAAGAAGCCTGGATCAGTATTCAGGCTCAAAAGTTAGCCGAAAAACGGGCGACTGAAGTTGCAGAAATGTTACGCACCAGTGACAAAACCTGGGGCGAAACTCTGGAATCTCAAACGGAAAGCGGAAAAGAAGGCTCACAATCGCTTGTTGTCAGCTATACCGGACCGTTTACGTGGTTGACTCGATCTTCTGCACCGAACCCGAACCCATTTATGCCACCTGCACTGGAAATCTCAGATATCCCGATCATTTTTGGTGGAGTCACCAATGATTTTATGGAAAATGTTTTCAGAGATATGAATGCCGGAGACATCGGCCTGGCCTGGGGAGGTGACCGCAGGTACATTAACGTTGTACGTGTCGATAATCGCAGTGATATTGAGAAAGTGCGACGGGAATTCCTGGCTTCTCAGGGAAGTCTATTTTCTCCATTGGCCCCTTACATGATGATGAATTACGACGAAGGCCGAAATTTACTGATTCGCTGGAATTCAGAGATTTACAAACAATATGAAGTAAAATGGATCAACCGGGAGGAAGAATAGGTCTATCTGAGCGATTCCTGGAGACCAATTCCTATTCTGGCTTGAAATCTCCGAGAGAACTCGAAAAATAGGGATTAAAATTACTTTCAAAAAATGGTATTGAAAGCATGTCTATTTATTGATAGGCTTTTGAAAGCACTCCTCAGTAAATTATCCCATCTGAAACTCCCTGCCGGAATACACTTATGTATATCGAACTCGAAGTCAGCAATAAGCGATCAAACGTCAAGCGTTTGATAATTCGAGAACGAGCGATCATCGGCCGTCAGAATCATTGTGATATTCGAGTCGTCTCCAATGAACTGAGTCGAGAGCATTGTCGTATCGAAGTCGATCATGACGAAGCTCATCTCATCGATCTGGGGAGCACAAACGGGACTTATCTCAATCAGAATAAGCTGGAACCTCATCAACCTTACCAGTTGAATGAAGGAGATATTATTCGTCTTGGCCCTGCTGCCTTTTCGATTCGAATTCACGATTTGAACGAATCTGCGGCTATGGACGAAACGCTCTCATCCGTCTCTGAAGACACCATTAATGGTGACGTGGAATTAACATCAACGGCTCCCCCAATTTCACACGATGAAGAAACGATCTCGGTTGGCGAACTTGAGTCTTCTGACGACGATTCTCCAATTCAGTTCACAGAAGATGAACTTGACGATCTCGTCGATGAAGAAGCCGAGGAAGATGATTCGTTCATGGCAGGTGTCTCCTCTGATGCCGATGTAAAAACGGTTTCCGATGAGGACGATGCTTACGACCGCTTTCTGAGTGACCTCTAAGCCAACCGCTACGATTCAAATCTGTTCACACTAATATCGCTGAATAACAATTCCCTGGGTCCCACCGAAAGCCGTCTTCAATTCCTGGTTCAGGGAATGATCAAACTGCTCACCTGGGTTGGCTTTTTGAGTGTTAACGGCAGGAAAGTCTGCTGAACTCAGGCCCAATACTCCTCTGACTTGCCATCCACTGGCATCATGACGAGTGAGCTGCAATTCAGTTCTTAACCAGGACTGCTGCTGAGAAATTTTCACCGTGGCGATGGCTTGATCGTCGTTAATAGCGATTTTCTCAGTGACGACTCGTAATCCCTGAGAATTTTGAAATTCCTCTGGAAAATCACGCTGAATGATTTTCCGCAGATAGATCTGTGAGCGGACCGAAATCTGACTTCTCTGATAGCCGATGATGATCAGGAGCAATAGCATCACGATCCCGGCAGAGATCAGGCTGGAAGCCAGCAAGCGTCTCAGAAACGGTCTGCTGTTGATCATGGGAAGTTCTTATGATTAAGCCTAAACGGCACAAGCACGAAGCGCAAGCGAGTGTGATATTCACTGACTCACTCGCTTGCGCTTCGTGCTTGTAAGTTGATACTTATTTTGAGCGATATCAGGCACCGGGTCGGAGTTGGCGATAAGCTGAGATCACTTCGTACAGGTCTTCTGAAACCTGAATTTCTTCGCCTTCGAAGTCGGAGAGCCAGGTCCGACGGAATCGGGAAGCTTCGATGAGGATATCGCACACTTCGTCCAGGCGAACCTTAACCTGAGGTGCTTCGGCGTAGCCGGTATCTTCTTCGCCCGTATAGAGTTTAAGTCGTGTTCGCATCGACAACCTTCCCTGGAGCCGTAATCGAAATGGATGGCTTCCTCATGAAACCATTATCAGTATTCCTGTTCATCGACTTTTCAGACCGGTAAACTTGAAGAGAAATCTGTCCCAGGCGAACTGGAATTACCCCATCAAACAATGGTTATTGGCCATAGTAATTCCTGAAAGCATTGAGCCAATGATCCCGAGAAACCCCTGATCGGTGCCACATAGGTACAAATGATCAATACCCGTCGTGCCATCGAGTCGTTTTACCGGGGCGCCGTAAACGCAGCCGTTTTCGTGCCAGGTGAAGCGTTTGATCGTTCGAGGCGTGAAGGAATCGGTATCGAGAATGTGAGACCGATAATCGGGCAGATACTTCAACGATGTTTCCCGAATTTTGTCGGCCCACACCTGCTTTGCGGACTGATATTCATTCTCTTCCAACCCCAGCCAGTAATCGTGATTGGCCAGAGCGGTAATGCGAATCACTCCTTCTTCGAGCCGTTCGCCATACTGAAAGTTATTCGGAGAGCAGATAATCCCGCTCCGCAAATCGCAGGGATGTTCAGGCTTCTGGTAATGGAATTCTTCGGTTTCACTGAAGAAGATAATCGTTTGATCGTGCCCAAGGTCAGCCGGCTCGGTATCGATCACATCAATCATTTCATTGAACGTCACCACGCCGGGCTGGCGTTCTGAGGGTTTGATCGGCAACTGGTCTTTGCACAGATTCGAAGTCTCGGCAAGTCCGGCTGAGGAAAGCACGCGATCTGCAGTAATTTCGGTTCCGTCATCGAGCCGAACACCGACGGCTCGATTGCCCTCCAGCAATATCTCCTGCACACCGGCTCTCAGCTTGAGGATACCGCCCGATTCTTTGTATTTTCGAACGAGAGCCTTCATAATCGGCCGCACGCCTTTAAAAGGACGTCCGAAGCCCTCCATGTAGATGCTCTTGTACATGACCACGAACTGATTCAGGTCCATATCGTCTGCGCGAGCACTGCCATAAAACATGAGCGGACAGAACAGCATATCAAGTAATAAAGGATCTGTAATAAATTCGGCAACCGCTTTCCGGGCAGAAACCGCTTCCTGAGCAAGATCGAGCTCGTTAAATTCGAGCAGGAATTGATGCAGGCGTCTGAAATTGTCGATTTGCTGAGGAAAACTCTCTGCAACTTCCGACTCCAGTAGCGAGAAATCATTATTGAATTTGAGCGAAGCTCCTGGGAAAACAACCGAAGAGCCATTCTGTTCACACAGGGAAAAGTCATCCCACGAAAGGCGTAACTGTCGAAGTAATTTACTTAAGGGACCGGACTTGGTTCCCGGTTTTGCAAAATTCGTTACGGCGTGCAGGCCAACATCGTGATTGCGACCACGCAGACGATAAAACGAATTCAGGCCGCCGATGGTCGTGTGACGCTCTAAAATGCAGACGCTTTGATCGAAATAAGCCAAACGAATCCCGGCTGCCAAGCCTGACAACCCGGCTCCGATGATAATCGTTTCATAGTGCAAGAATCCGAACTCCGACAGTATCCGTAAGATAATGAGCAGCCACAAGCTAATCTTCTGGGTGGCGGGGGCGCTCCGCGTTAGCGGAAGCCCCCGGATGTTCTAGCTCGGGGGCTTCTCTTCGAGAGCGCCCCCGCCACCCTCATAAAACAACTCGTTCAGGCAGACTGAATTCAACTCACGCGTCTTTGAGCCGTGGCGTCAAGTAGGTGACCGTGCTGTTCATTGAGACCAGATTGTGATAATCCTCTTCCGGAATCTGAATACGATAGAGCTTTCGCAACTCCATCACGATGTCGAGAAAGTCCATCGAATCGAGTTCCATTTGCTCACGAAATGGCTTTTCATCATCCAAGTTGGACAGGTCTTCATCGGGTGCGATTTTGGCGAGAATATCAATAATAACCTGCCGGATTTCTGCCGGTGACATGCGGGAACTCTCCATTAATTTGTGTAACTATTCACCTGATTAACAGCCGAAATCGTTCGATCTCAGGTGACTGATGCCCTCTGAAAATAAGACACTTTATTCAGTGTATTTTTTGACGATCACTACCGAATTGATACCGAGCATCCCAAACGAATTGTTGAGAATGCACTGAATATTCGGCTTTTTCAGAGGATGATTGACAACGAGTTGATCCAGAGCACACTCCGGATCGATGTTGTCGAGGTTGATTGTAGCGTGAACGGTATTGTCTTCAAATGATGGGATGTTTCCCAGAAGCTCCAAGGCTCCGGCTGCTCCCATCGCATGACCAATAAAACTCTTGGTATTATTGATCGCAACATTCTCGCAACCACCAAAAACATTTCTCAATGCGCGAGATTCTTCAATATCGCCCTGCTCGGTCGCGGTCGCATGACTGCTCACAATATCGATATCATCCGGTGTGATACCGGCTCGTTTGAGTGCCAGCCTGATGCACTGCTCCTGACGGTTTGAGTCGGGCAGTACGAAATCTTTGGCATCGGAATTCATCGCGTAGCCAATGATTTCTCCATAAATTTTTGCCCCGCGAGCCAAAGCATCGTCAAGTCGTTCAACGGTGCAGATGCCGCCCCCTTCAGCCACAACGATACCATTTCGATCTTTATCAAAAGGTCGGCTGGCTTTTGTAGGATCCTCATGCCGAGCCAATGCTCCCTGGCTTTGAAAACTGGCAAAAATCCCAAAGGTATGAATACTCTCAGAAACGCCACCGGCTATGGCAAGATCGACTTCACGCAATCGCAGCATTTGAGCGGCTTGAATAAATCCGGCATTTCCTGCAGCACAGGCCGCCCCAATCGTCAAATGGGGGCCGGTAATGCCCAGATTAATCGTCACTTCGCCAGCGGCATTGTTGGCCACCGTGCGGGGATTGTGATGATGCGTCCAGACGGAGGTGTCGTAATCGAACTGGGAGATCTCGTAGACTTCGTTTTCAGTCTCGACATTACCGTGCTCGGTGATTCCCAGATAAACGCCAACGCGATCTTTTTCAACATTCGGCCAGTCGAGACCAGCATCGACAATCGCTTCATTTGCGCAATAAACGGAAACCGACCCGACACGCGTCCCACGTCGTAAGTCTTTGCGTTTCTGATACTTGAGTGTATCGAAATTACAGACTCCAGCCAAAACATCTCCCATGTAGCGAGTCTGGTAAGGAACAACGCCTGATTTTCCGCTCAGAAGATTCTGACGAAATTCCGAAAGCGAATTGCCATTCGGAGAGGTCAAGCCTACTCCGGTGATGACGATCCGATCCGTATATGAATTTCCATCGACCATAAGGGTAACTATCCACACTGCCTCGAAAACAGAGGCAAATTTTTTGCAATGCCTACAGACGTAAAATGATCACACAAACAACACGTGTTCGCTTTCAGGAAAGTAACCGCAAAAGACTCGTCGAACAAGCCAGCAGGCGAGTCAAAAACAGAGTTCGCATGCAAATTACCCAAATGTCGCAGGTCAATTTGTTCAGGAGACAGGATTTGGATCCCTCCCAATCCCACATAGTTTCCCTGTGCAGAAAAATTTGATTACTTATAGCGTTGCAATGGACGGATTGACGATCTAACATGAGAGCATTGAGATTGAGTCTCACTTTCGATATCCTGACTAAAGTGAAACTTTTAAATTCAAAAGCAGATTGAATCTCGAGTTCAACGAAAGTCAATCCTATGAGTTGCGGACTGAGTGTAATCCCGGTCGAATGCCTTCAACGTGGAGAATGCGGCACAATTGTCGACATTTCCGGCGACGATCGGACCGTTCATCGCCTCAATGAGATGGGCATTTGCTGTGGTTGCAAAA
>DOCI01000178.1:12889-14326 GCA_003503535.1 Planctomycetaceae bacterium | reverse complement strand
AATGACTCACCGATTCTCGTAAATATCGATGGTCGTGATTTATTGCTGCGTTGTGGTCAGGCGGCCATGATTCTGGTTTCTGTCGGCTCGACGACTCAGTTGATTTAATAATTCTAAATAGCTGATAACGGAACTTTCATGCCCCTGCTGAGCGAACTGCGAGAAGGAGATCAGGCGATTATTGAATCGGTCGATGGAACGGATTCAATCGCAATGCGACTCATGGAAATGGGGCTGCTCCCCGAAGAACCAATTGAAATGATCGGACGGGCTCCTCTGGGCGATCCCTTGGAATATCGCGTTTCAGGTTGCCAGATCTCTCTACGAAAAGTTGAAGCCTCACGCATTTTGGTGCGACTCCCCACCCAATAATTCTGCCTACCAGCTATAAAAATAGCTCTCTGATGAGGATTTTTCACGATGACTGTTCCGGGTTCCAAGTCAGAAACGACCGGGAAACCTGCAGTTTCCGGCAAAAAACCACATACCTCCCATGCCATTGCAGTCATTGGTAACCCTAATACCGGCAAGAGCACACTATTTAATGCTTTAGCAGGCATGAACGCACAAGTTGGAAACTATCCCGGCGTGACCGTCGAAAAGAAGGTCGGACGCTTCCGTTTCGAAGGTCGCGAAATTCAGCTGATCGATCTTCCCGGAACTTACAGTCTTTCCCCGCGAACAGCTGACGAAATGGTTTCCGTTCGTGTCTTGCTCGGAACGCAGAAAAAAGCAGAACCGATTCATGGTGTGATCTGCATTGTCGATGCCACGCATCTGGATCGAAATCTGTATCTGTTCAGCCAGATTCTCGATCTGGGCATCCCCGCGATTCTCGTCCTGAACATGTGGGACGAAGTTCTCAAGCGGGATATTGCGATTAATGTTCAGGAACTCGAAAATCGCCTCGGCGTAAAAGTCGTTCCCACCTCGGCTCGAAAAGGGATTGGCCTCGATAAACTGAAGTCAGAAATTGTTTCACTGGTTGAAAACAGCTCGAAAGCCAATTTTGTCCCCCCGAAATTATTTCCGGACAGTTTTCGGGAAGCGAAAGAACAACTTCAGGCAGAAGTCGAAAAACGAACCGGGCATCCCCTGCCTCATTTTTTGGCCGAGCGATTACTCCTGGATGTGCACGGCGAAACTGAACGGGAAGTTTTGAAGGAAGACCAGTCGCTTAATTCCTTCATTGCAAATTTGAGAACAGAGCTTGCCTCCAAAGATTGCCCAATCCCGGCCATCGAACCGCGGGTGCGTTATCAATGGGTTAAGCAGACGCTTGATGGCTTGGTCACAAAACCAGAACAGGGATTGAGAACGAAGAAAGACACCCTCGATCAATGGTTAACCCATCGCTTCTGGGGGCCTGTCTTTTTTGCAGCCATCATGTTTTTGATGTTCCAGGCGATTTACAGTTGGGCTGGCCCGCTCATGGAA
>DOCI01000178.1:9053-12733 GCA_003503535.1 Planctomycetaceae bacterium | reverse complement strand
TCATGGAAGCGATTGAATCGTTGCAAGAATTGTCTGCCGATTTCGTGATGGGCCTGATGGCTCCCGGTGCATTGAGAAGTTTGATCATTGATGGACTGATAGGCGGCGTGGGATCAGTCGTCGTCTTTCTGCCACAAATTGCCATCCTGTTTTTGTTCATCGCGATTCTCGAAGACTGCGGCTACATGTCCCGCGCGGCTTACATTATGGATCGCCTGATGACACGGGTCGGTTTGAGCGGGAAATCTTTTGTTCCGCTGATGTCCTCCTACGCCTGTGCGATCCCCGGCATTATGGCCACGAGAACGATTGAAGATCGCAAAGATCGATTCGTCACAATTCTCGTTGCCCCGCTCATGAGTTGCTCGGCTCGATTGCCCGTTTATCTGCTGATGATCAATGCATTCATTCCAAACGATTCGCTCTTCGGAACGTGGATCAAGACACAGGCGATTGTGCTGTTCATCTTTTATATTCTGGGAGCAGTCGTCGCAGTACCAATTGCCTGGCTGCTCAAGAAAACCTGGTTCAAAGGAGAACCCGCTCCGTTTGTGATGGAACTACCGAGCTTCAAACTTCCCTCGATTCGAGTGGTGTTCGATCGCGTTTACGATCGCTCGAAAGCGTTTGTGATGCGAGCAGGGACTCTGATTTTCCTCACGACCGTTGTCGTCTGGGCGGCTGGCTATTTCCCAGGCGACCATCAGAAACTTGATCAGGTTGACGCACAACTTGAAAGTGAAACAATTGAAGAAGGAAGTCCCGAGGAAGATCAGCTTCAGGAACAACGCAGAGTTTTGGCTGCCTCATTGCTGAATGAAAGTTTTCTGGGACGAGCCGGTCACGCTATTGAACCTGTCGTCCGTCCACTCGGCTGGGACTGGCGAATTGGCGTGGGAGTACTGGCCTCGTTCCCGGCTCGTGAAGTGATTGTCGGAACACTGGGAACCATTTACAGTCTTGGTGGAGATGTTGATGAAGAGGATCCTCAATTACGCGATCGGCTGAAATCAGCTCGTCACAGCAATGGAGAACCTGTTTTCAATATTCCGGTCGCTTTATCGGTGATGGTCTTCTTCGCCTTGTGTGCCCAATGCGGAGCAACATTGATGGTGATGCGACGCGAAACCAATTCCTGGAAATGGCCAATATTTTCCTTCAGTTACATGACCACCCTCGCCTATGTGGGAGCAATGCTGACCTACCAGATTGGGATGCTTTTCATAAAGGGATAACATGTGGAACGACTGGCAAACCTACGTTGCTCTGGGCTTTGTGCTAATCGCCATCTGCCTGCTAATCCGCCGCCTGACCAGCAAAGAATCCGCCTGCATGTCCTGCGATCATCGACCAATTAGTCGGACCAAGCAGGAAAATGTCGAGATTGTTCAATTGGACGTCGGTAAGGCAAGAGATCGAAACGGGTTTCGGGCTTAGGGTTTCGGGATTCGTGACCTTCCACCTTCCACCTTCCACCTTCCACCTTCCACCTTCAGCCTTCCGCCTTCCGCCTTCCGCCTTCCGCCTTCCGCCTTCCGCCTTCCGCCTTCAAAAACCCCTCCCCCTCCGCTAACTTAGAGACTTCCCCAAACTCAAGTCCCGGAAGGTTATTGTCGATGGATCCTCGTCAGGAAAAATTAGCGGAGATTTTGATCAGTCACAGTTGTCGCCTCGAAGCGGGCGAGCATGTTTTGATTGAGTCGTTCGATCTGCCCGATCCTCGTTTAATTCAATTACTGGTCAAAAAATCGCTGGCCGTGGGGGCGATTCCGCATGTTCAATTGCGAAATAATCAAATCACCCGCACCTGGGTCGCAGAAGCCGATGATGCTGCTCTCACTGCTGCCGCAGAAATTGATGCTGCCCGCATGAAACAGATGCAGGCCTACATCGGGATTCGAGCCGCCGATAATTCTGCCGAGTTTTCCGACCTCCCCGCTCAGAAGATGGAAAAATATTCTCAGCTGTATATGAAGCCGGTCCATTTTGAAATTCGTGTGCCTCACACTCGCTGGGTTGTGCTGCGATATCCAACAGGTTCAATGGCTCAATCAGCCAATATGAGTACGGAAGCCTTCGAAGACTTTTATTATCAGGTCACGACAGCAGATTATGCCGCGATGGAAATTGCAGAGAAACCGCTGGTGGATCGCATGCTCGCGACAGATCAGGTCAGAATTGTCGCTCCTGGCACAGATTTGTCATTTTCGATCAAAGAAATCCCCGTCGTCCCCTGTTTCGGTCGCCGCAATATTCCCGATGGCGAAGTCTTCACGGCTCCTGTGCGTGATTCCGTAAACGGAACAATCCGCTACAACGTGCCGAGCCGATATCAGGGGACACTCTTTCAGGACATTGAATTCACATTCGCGAACGGAAAAATCATCAAAGCGGACTGCAACGGTCAGGCCGAGCGGCTCAATCAGATTCTCGATTCCGATGAGGGAGCCCGTTACATCGGCGAGTTCTCACTGGGTGTGAATTACAACGTCAAACAGCCGATTCTGGATACACTTTTCGATGAAAAAATCGGTGGCTCCCTGCATTTCACTCCCGGAAACGCCTATACCACAGCCGACAACAGCAACCGCAGCAGCGTCCACTGGGATTTGATTCTCAACCAAATGCCCCACGCTGGTGGAGGTGAAGTCTGGTTTGATGGGGAGATGATTCGCAAAGACGGGATGTTTGCCGTTGATGACCTGAAGTGCCTGAATCCGGATTTTTAGTCGCTGGTGAATAGTGAATAGTATGGACTTTCCCAATAATAGTAGTCGTCCAAAAGAAACTGTAAGCTCTTCTAAAGGTGCCGACAAACGGTCTGCTGGAAGTCCATTTGATGGCGAAACTTAAGAATCGACAGAGCATTACTATTTAACAGTTAATACTTTGTGGCGACACAATACTAAATAATCAAGACTCTGTCCTTTGACGGGAATTGGGAAATATTATGCCTGCAGAAGAGGACCAGGACAATTCCGAAAGATATGTTGCGCCAGGAGTGAGATTAAGGCATGAATGCGAGGAACTTGGTCGTCTCAGTACTCTCATTGGCGAGCAAATTCGTTTATATCCATGTGTTACTTACTATGGTTTGAAGCAAAGCACACGCGTCACCATTTCACTGATGTTAACTTTTTGCGATGCCTACTCTAACCAGATTAGTCAATGTCATCTGGATGAAGATGAAGTCGATGCCCTGTTAGGTTATTTCAAAGAGTGTGATCGTGCTGGAGTTACATCAATACTGGAAATTCTATGGTCAGAGTATCGAACTCGTCATGGATTCACATGTATTTGGGACAAACGCTGCAGAGCGACAACTGGTTGCCTTCAGTTACTAATCAACTCTCAAAAACCAGCGGTCATTAATTATGACACTCATTATGAATTTCTTCAGCTACTTGCTGAATTCCAGGATTTTTGTGAACAACAATCATAAATCAATTGCAGTTTGAGTTTTTGATTTGTCGTTATTTCACAATTTGAATTTGCATAACTGATGCTCCGTTATCCATCAAATGTCATTTGATATGTGCCAGTTCTGGGCTGCCCAGCAGTGTTGAATTCGGCAAATAAAATCAAATTTAGACCAAATTTTGCGATAGACAGAATTTTACTTGCTGAAAACGGAACTCCACAATTTTTTATTACAAATTCTAATCACTATTAACTAGCGA
>DOCI01000178.1:8090-8917 GCA_003503535.1 Planctomycetaceae bacterium | reverse complement strand
ATCACTATTAACTAGCGACTATTCACTAAAAAAACTGCCATTGCCGGATTTTTGCTGATCTGAGATAGTTCGTCTCATATCGTTGCCTGATAAGGATTTCAGGATTTTCCGATACCTCAAATGATACATTTCGCTACGCGTGACAGATCAAGGGATTGAGATGGCTCGGAATCAACCACTTAACATTGTCCACTCGGAAAGCTCCTGGGGCTGGGGTGGGCAGGAAGTGAGAATTCTCACGGAATCGCGGGGCATGCTCGAACGTGGGCATCAGGTTCGGGTGCTCTGCACGCCGGAATCGACCATCTTTCAGCGGGCCTGTGAATTCGGTGTGCCTGTTGAAACGGTTTCTCTGCAGAAAAAGAGCTTCAGTTGCCTGAATGCCGTCCGCAAATGGCTGAACGATAATCGCAATGTCGATGTCGTTAATACGCACAGTTCGATTGACAGCTGGTTGTTCGGAGTCGCTTCGCGAACAATCGCTAACCGACCTCGCCTCGTCCGCACCAGACACGTCGGTATTCCCGTCCCTAACAATGTGGCTTCAAACTGGCTTTATCGCAGTGGTTCGGATTTTGTTGTGACCTGCGGGGTAGAAATTGTCAAATCTCTCTCGGAACGCAATGGAGTTTCCCCTAATCGATTACGCTCCATTCCAACCGGCGTCGATACTCAAACGTTTGTGCCGGGGGATCGCCTGAAAGCTCGTCAGGAATTGGAGCTGCCGACTGATCGCAAGCTTGTCGGGATCGTTGCGGCTCTGCGTCGCGAAAAAGGACATGCTGTTGCCTGCGAAGCATTGGCACAAATGGCACGTGACGATTTTG
>DOCI01000178.1:7409-7964 GCA_003503535.1 Planctomycetaceae bacterium | reverse complement strand
AAATGGCACGTGACGATTTTGATTTCGTGTTTGTGGGTGATGGACTCTCTAAGGACAACATCGAAAATAAAATCAAAGAACTCAATATTTCTGATCGGATTCATCGGGTGGGACATCAGCAGAATGTTGTTCCGTGGCTGCAGGCTCTCGATCTGTTCGTGCTCCCTTCTTACGGTTCCGTGGAAGGTGTCCCCCAAAGTATTATGCAGGCGATGAGTTGCCGACTGCCGGTGATCTCCACAACTGCAGGTAGTATTTGCGAAGCAGTAGATCATGAAGAAACCGGCTTGATTGTGACTCCTGAAGATTCCCGTGCTTTGGCCGATGCAATCAACCTGCTACTGGATAAAGAGCCTCTGCGGGAACAATATGCCGAAGCTGGTTACCAGAAAGCGATCCAGAAATTTCCAATCGACTTCATGCTGGATCGTATGGAGGACGTCTTTTATTCGGTTCTGGAAAGTCAACTCGTTCGAGCCGCTTAAGACCGTATGTCAGGCTGTACCTGACGAAATTCAATGTCAACAATGACTCATGTCAGGCAGTGCCTGACCT
>DOCI01000178.1:4412-7258 GCA_003503535.1 Planctomycetaceae bacterium | reverse complement strand
TCATGTCAGGCAGTGCCTGACCTACTCCTAAATCGGGCTGTTATTCCATGGAATCTGGCAAATCGAATCGCCCTGTCGCGGTAAAAATCCTCAATGAAAAACGACCGGCGACTATTCTCGATGCCCCCTCGGGAGATGGATGGTTGCTGAGGGATCTCGATTACCAGCCGGAAGTGACCGGGCTGGACCTGTTCGAAGAAAAGCCCGATGGCTACAAAGACTTTCAGAAAGCCGACCTCGATTACGGCTTGCCGGAAGACCTCGGAAAGTTCGATGCATTCGTGACTTGTGAAGGGATCGAGCATGTCGGAAATCCACTTTTGCTGGTCGAACATGCGAGCAGGCATCTCAATGACGGTGGTTTAATTGTCATCACCACACCCAATATCTGGTTCCCGGCTGCCCGGATGCAGTTTTTCCTGCGAGGCTTTTTCCCGAGCTTTCCTTGCCTGGTGGGAAAAATCAAACGGGGCACACACATGCATATTATGCCGTGGTCGTTTCCGCAGTTGTATCTCTATTTAAAACTGGCTGGATTTTCAGACGTTAAACTGCATGATGTCGATGAGAAAAAGCCAAAGCATTTCTTTGAGCGAATCCTGGGAATTCCTCAGCGGGCTTATTGCCGCAAGAAAATCCGTAAGGCGAAGAATGCAGAAGAGAAGCAATTCTGGACTCACACCGGGTCAGATCAGTCGACCTATGGACGAAGACTGGTTGTCTCGGCCGTTTATCAGCCTGAAACCAGGAATGCAACATAATTACGACAAAGACTGAGAGATTTTATCGACCTGAGACCAGCGGATATAAGAAAGAAGCAAATCCGCCAGTGAATCAACTTTTAATTTTTTAAACAGTGCCCGTTTGCGACGATCGATCGTTCGGGAACTGACATCAAGCCGATGAGCCATTTGCTTGTTTCCTTCACCATTCACTAACGCTTCGAGAATCCCTAACTCATCGTCAGTCAATGATCGAAACTTCCGCATCAACTCCAATAACTCTTTACGCTTCGATAATTCTGCTGCTGATTTGGCGATCGTTTCCCTAACAGTGTTCAACAGAATTACATTCGAGCAGGGTAATTCAAGAACTGCGTAGGCACCTTCTTTAATAACTTCGACGGCCAGCTCGATTCCAATATCTTCAGCAACGAACACAATCTGCTGTAGTATTTTTCGCTTTTTGAATTCTCGAATTAACTGAAAAATCAGTTCTTTATTCTGCTTCGAACAGACGAGCACACATCCCGGTTCTTCCACAATGATCTCGCGCAGTAAACTCTCAACCGAGGAATGCATTTGGATGCGATATCCCTGCTTTTCCAGGAGTTCATTCTCAGCCGAACTGAAATCGCCTGAGCAGTTTATTGCGTAAACGGTTGCAATGGCCCTCGCCCCCATAGTCACGCATCCCATCATAAAGAATTCCAAATTGGATTCGTCATGCAACTCCATCAGATAAAAGAAACAGATCGCATCGATCTATATAAACAACAGACAATCAGTTAGAAGATCTTGAACCAGAAACAGTTGTAAGAATTGAGCAGCTGAATCAATAAGAAGAGACTTATGTTTACATTAAGTATTTTCGGACATCTGTCAATAGGAATGGAATCAAAATTTTGTACCTTGCCAAAATAGGCACTGATTTTGATTTCCTGATTTTAGAATTCTGGTTTTAGTACAAAAAGTTAAATCCTGATGTGCTATTTTTGAGTACTCTATGTTATCCAGAGCACATTCAAAAATTATCTGCAGCGTACAGCAGGAGCGAACACGGTGTTTCAGGACACTTGGTGTCCAAGCGACTGCAGAAACCATTTGAAAATGGTCCAGGATGTCTCTTGATGAGTTTTGGCTTTCTATTTCGAATATCTTTCTCCGTTGATAAGCAAATGATCCATTCCCAAATTTCGCCGATCAAATTCAATCCATTCGTGCTGTTTACGACCTGTCTCCTTTCATTGATTTTCCTTTGCGAGAGTCAAGCCGAAGAAGTAAATCAACAGCCTGTCCCTGCACAATTGGGCAATTTCGTGCTAAAGGATCAGACAGGCACAACTCAATCACTGTATGACAATAATATGAAAGCGTCTGTTATTGTGTTTATGGGGACTGAGTGTCCATTGGCAAAATTGTATGCTGAGCGTCTTCAGGAGATGTCAGCCTCTCCTGCCTATCGTCATGTCAATTTCTATGGAATCATGTCAAATCAGCACGATTCCATCGAGAATATTGCAGAGTACGCCAGCCTGCATGAGATTTCATTTCCCCTGCTCAAAGACATCCATAATCGAGTTGCGGATCAATTCTCCGCCGAACGGACACCAGAGGCTTTTCTGCTTGATGACGAGTATCGAATCCGCTATCGCGGTCGAATTGATGATCAGTTTGGAATTGGCACGCTTCTAAAAGAACCGCGTACAAACGACCTTAAGAACGCACTGGATGAGTTACTGGCAGGCCATGAAATCACAGTTCCAGTCACAAAAGCGGTCGGCTGTATTATTGGTCGTGAACCGAAGATGAAGTCGACAAAAGAGATTACTTTCTCCCGAGAAATCATTCGTATCTTCCAGGAGAAATGTATTGATTGTCATCGAGAGGGCCAAGTCGCCCCATTTGCTCTTTCGGATTATGAGGAAGTCAAAGGTTGGGCAGGTATGATCGAGGAAGTCGTGCGTGAAGGTCGCATGCCTCCGTGGCATGCGGATCCTCGTTTTGGAGAATTTAAAAATGACTGTTCTTTGGAAGAGTCGCAAAAACAGATGATTTTCGACTGGGTCGCCGCTGGGACTCCGGAAGGAAATCCGGCCGATTATCTGCCGGCGAAAACATTCTCGA
>DOCI01000178.1:0-4322 GCA_003503535.1 Planctomycetaceae bacterium | reverse complement strand
AAACATTCTCGACTCTCTGGCAGTTGCCACGAGAGCCGGATCTGATTCTTCCCATCACTCAAAAGCCTGTTGCCGTTCCAGCGACGGGGGAAGTCAAATATCAGTATTACAAAGTCGACCCCGGTTTGACCGAGGACAAATGGCTGCAGGCTGCAGAAATCCGTCCGGGTAATTACGCGGTCGTCCATCACATTCTTGTATTTGCTCGCGACAAAAACAGCAAAGGTCGCGGAGCGGGCGGTGAAGAAGGTGGATTTCTGGCCGCTTATGTTCCGGGTTTGATTCCTCAACCGTTTCCCAAAGGCATGGCTAAGAAAATCCCTGCTAATTCAGAGCTTATTTTTCAGGTGCATTACACCCCAATCGGCTCACCGCAGGAAGACCTCAGTCAATTCGCATTGATTTTTGCAGACCCGGAGCAAGTGACACATCAGGTGATGACAACAAGTGCAACGAATCGACACTTTGAAATCCCACCCGGTGAGAACAATCACGAAGTGACTGCTTATTCACCCCGAGCCAAAACCGATGTTCAACTCCTGACCATGATGCCTCACATGCACCTGCGAGGAAAATCGTTTGACTACGAAGTGCAATATCCTGATGGCAATAAACAGAAGCTTCTCTCAGTCCCTGATTATGATTTTAACTGGCAGACATCCTACCGCTTGAGCGAACCACTCACATTACCAAAGGGAACCCGACTCTTCTGCACGGCTCATTTCGATAATTCCACAGAGAATGCTTTCAATCCTGATCCGACATTGACCGTTCGGTGGGGAGATCAGACCTGGGAAGAAATGATGATCGGCTATTGCGACATTGTCGTGCCGCTCGAAAACTCACAGGCGACCAACGGCGGGTTGGGTGGAAGAGCGGATCAGATCATTGCGAGACTCGATCAAAATGGAGATGGACACATCTCCAAAGACGAAACCCCTGCCAAATGGTGGGCAATTTTTCTGCTTGTCGATACCGATCGAAATGGGGAAGTGACGGCTGAAGAACTGGAAATCGCCGGGAAGAAGTTTGAGCGTTAAGAGTGAATAGTCGCTGGTTGATAGTTGTTAGTGGTTTTTGTTCAATCGCAAGTAAAGGCCAGAGACGAGTGCCCAGAGGGCAGAGTGATAAAGGTGGAGTGTTATCTGATCAGGTGGCTGGGGTCGCAGCGAAGCGTAGCCACCAGGGTTCAATAGAGGAGGCATGAAAGCCGAAAAAGGTGACGTTGTCCCTGCGGTTCAGAACTCCCCGGCTTTCCGCTTTCCGCACTCGGCTCTCAATTCCCTGACCAAAGAACACTGGCCTCTTCAATCTTCAACCATGACCGCATTGGATTTGAGGAGACGTTGAGGGTCGAAGACGTTGCGGATTTTTTCGCTCAGTGGTGACAGTTTCGTTTGCTCAAAGTTTTTATGGATTAAATCGTAGAGTGATTTTGAGGCTTCGAGACATTCGACGTTGGCATTGAGTTCCGCGAGTCTCGTCAGAAGTTTGTTTTGTACACTGGTGACGACATTCAAAGCCCCTGTGACAACGATCGCGCCTCGGCTGGCATGCCCGATCGCTTTCAGGCCGCAAGCTGCAGCGAGTTGAAGGACTTCTACCGTCTGCGAAGGCCGGACGCCCACCCGGATTGCAAAATGACGGTCCTGTGGATGTGTGATGGATTCGACAATAGTTTTCCAACTGTCTATTTCATCTGCGTTGTCAGGAACCTGAATTACCTTTATCTCTGCAAAGGAAGTCAAAGTGGATTGAATCTGATCCCTCAGTGCCTTGTTGGACTGAGGCAATCCAGAAACGGAAATCTCCAGTCGACCTGAACTCGTCAGATCAAATGTCTGGAAATCAAATGGCAAAATCCGCAGGGCTTGCCAGGCTTCCTGAAGGATCGAGAAATCGTCGGTTTGATAGACGCAGTTCAGATTCGCTTCGGGAATCGGAATAACTTTGAAGGAAGCTTCGAGCGGAATCGCCAGTTCGCCGCGGGAGCCGATTAGAAATTTCTGGACATCGTATCCCGCAACATTCTTCACCACTCGTCCACCCGAGTGGATTATGCGACCACGACCATCAATGGCCGTCACGCCGAGCAGCCAGTCACGGAGTGTGCCATGACCAGCACAGCGGGAGCCGAACCAGTTCCCGCAAATCATTTCGGCAATCGTCATGCGGTCCGGTTCGGGAACATCAATCGGTAATACCTGATGATGTTCTTTCAGGATTTGATCCAATTCCGCAACCGTCATTCCCGTTTGTACGGTCACGGTCATATCGCGATGCGGATAATCAATCACACGATTCAAATGGGTGATCGATAAATCCCGGACGGCTCGCTCAGTCGTATTAGCCGATCTCCAGCGATGACGCCAGTGAATCGGCACTTGCTGATCAACTCGCGTTGACCACCAGGTATTTATTTCATCGATGGATTCGGGTTGGAACATGCAAGTATTCTGGGAAAGTTTTAAAGAGAGTTATCGTTTACTGCAGATCATCCCGTCCTCTCGCTGATGCTTCGGGTTAAGATCGTTGCAAAGAACCCACTCGATTGCGTTTCATGCCTGTATTCAATTACTCGTCTGTCACGCAGCCTTCGCTGGCGCTTTTGACGTTTTTGATGTACTTGTAGAGGGTACCGCGATTGAACTTGTAAGCCGGAGCATTCCAGTTCTTTCGACGATTTTCCAATTCTTCATCGGAGAGATCGACATCAATTCGATTCTTTTCCGCATCAATCGTAATCTGGTCGCCATTTTGCAGCAGACCGATTGTGCCCCCCTCCTGAGCTTCGGGTGTCACGTGACCAATGATGAAGCCGTGCGATCCGCCTGAAAAGCGACCATCGGTCATTAAGGCGACTTTATCTCCCAACCCTGCTCCGATGATGGCTGAAGTCGGGGTGAGCATCTCAGGCATCCCCGGGCCGCCTTTGGGGCCTTCATAGCGAATGACGATGACTTCACCACCTTTGATTTCCTTATTTTCGAGGCCGGTGAGCATCTCCTCTTCGCTGTCGTAGCAGAGAGCCGGGCCGGAGAAGACGAGACCTTCTTTGCCGGTGATCTTTGCAACCGCTCCTTCCGTGGCCACGTTGCCGCGTAAGATGCGGATGTGTCCAGTTTTCTTGATCGGATCAGAAATCGGTCGTACGATTTTCTGGCCCTCTTTCAGTCCAGGCAAATCAGCGACATTCTCAGCCAGCGTTTTGCCTGTGACCGTCATGCAGTCGCCAGTGATGAATCCCTCTTCCATCAGATATTTTAGAACTGCTGGCGTACCGCCGATGCTGTGTAAGTCTTCCTGCACAAAGAAGCCGGAAGGTTTCAAGTCGGCCAGGAAAGGTGTTCGGTCGCTGACGGATTGAAAATCATCAATCGTCAACGGAACATCGACGGCTCGCGCCATTGCGATCAAATGCAGCACCGCATTTGTAGAACCTCCCAAGGCCATTACGATGACGAGTGCGTTTTCGAACGCTTCACGGGTCATGATATCCCGTGGCTTGATATCCTGTTCGAGTAAATACTTAACAGCGGCTCCAGCAGCCAGGCATTCCTGATACTTATCTGGATCGACCGCAGGAATCGAAGAACTGTAAGGCAACGACATGCCGAGGGCTTCAATGGCTGAGGCCATTGTGTTGGCGGTGTACATTCCACCGCAAGCCCCTGCTCCAGGACAACTTCGCTTCACAATTTCTTTTCGCTCTTCATCGGTAATTGTGCCAGCCAGATACTGCCCGTAAGACTGAAAAGCCGAAACGATGTCGAGCTTTTCTTTCTGCAACCCACAACCGGCTTTAATGGTTCCACCATAAACCATCAGAGAGGGACGGTTTAAACGCCCCATCGCCATCAGGCAACCAGGCATGTTTTTGTCGCACCCTGGCAAAGTGACCAGACCATCGTACCATTGTGCTCCCATAATGGTTTCGATGGAGTCTGCAATCAAATCGCGGGATTGCAGCGAGTATGACATCCCGTCGGTCCCCATAGAAATCCCATCACTCACGCCGATGGTATTAAAACGCATTCCGACGAGACCGGCTGCCTGCACACCTTCTTTAACTTTTGCAGCCAGATCGAGCAGGTGCATATTGCAGGTATTGCCTTCATACCACACACTGCCAATACCGACCTGTGCCCGATTCATGTCCTCTTCGCTCATGCCGGTGCCGTAAAGCATGGCCTGAGACGCTCCCTGACTTCGAGGCTGGGTGATATGGGCACTGTACTTATTCAATGGAGCGGACATGGATACTCTTTCTCAAGCTATGAACTATTGTTTGCAGGGTCCGCTGTGCGGACCGATTTTTGAGT
>DOCI01000122.1:10056-10307 GCA_003503535.1 Planctomycetaceae bacterium | reverse complement strand
AACATCTTCTCGACTCAGGATCATGCCGCAGCCGCCATCGCAGCCGCTGGTGTTCCCGTTTTCGCCTGGAAAGGCATGAATGAAGCCGAATTCGACTGGTGTATTGAGCAGACTTTGTTCTGGCCAGATGGCAAGGCTCTGAACATGATTCTGGACGACGGCGGCGATTTGACAGCCATGGTCCACAATAAATATCCAGAGTTACTCAAAGAGATTAAGGGATTGACCGAAGAAACCACCACTGGTGTGCA
>DOCI01000122.1:0-9876 GCA_003503535.1 Planctomycetaceae bacterium | reverse complement strand
GAAGAAACCACCACTGGTGTGCATCGTTTACATCAGATGCACAAAGAAGGTAAGCTCGGTGTGCCTGCGATCAATGTGAACGATTCCGTCACCAAGAGTAAGTTCGATAACCTGTATGGCTGCCGCGAATCGCTGGCCGATGGGATCAAACGTGCGACTGATATCATGGTCGCCGGTAAAGTGGTTGTCGTCTGTGGCTATGGCGATGTCGGCAAAGGTTGTGCAGACGCGATGGACGGCCTCGGTGCTCGTGTCATCGTGACTGAAATCGATCCGATCTGTGCATTACAGGCTGCAATGGAAGGCCACGAAGTCATCACAATGGAAGAAGCTGCTCCAAAGGGCGATATCTTCGTGACAACAACAGGCTGCTGCGATGTCATCCGTGGCGAACACATGAATGTGATGAAGCACGAAGCGATTGTCTGTAACATTGGACACTTCGATTCCGAAATTCAGATTGCCTATCTGAATAATCGCAAGGACATCAAAAAACAATCAATTAAGACTCACTCTGAAGAAGGTGGTCCGGTTGATCGTTATGTTTATCCTGATGGCAAAGCCCTGCTTGTGCTGGCCGAAGGACGACTGGTCAATCTGGGTTGTGCCACCGGTCATCCTTCCTTTGTGATGTCAGCCAGTTTCACGAACCAGGTTCTCGGACAGATGGCACTCTGGAGTGATGATGCCAGCTACGAATTGGGTGTCTGGGTACTGCCGAAAGAACTCGATGAAGAAGTGGCTCGTCTGCACCTGGGCAAACTCGGTGTCAAAATGACGACCCTGACGCAGGAGCAAGCCGACTATCTGAACCTGCCTGTTGAAGGTCCTTACAAGCCGGAATACTACCGCTATTAAGAGTTGATTCGCTTGATGCGAATCACAGTTAAGAATATTGAAACCCCGGAGATTTTCTCTCCGGGGTTTTCTCATGGATAGGTCGTCGATAACATTAAGATGAAATAAAAGTGGGGGGCTGGGGTCGTAGCGAAGCAAATCCCCCTGAGCGTCATACTATCTGGGGGCACTACGTTCGACCCCGGCCACCCGAAATCCTATTCCGTATTTGAAGCAACTTCAAAAACAGGAGAGCAAAATGCACATCTGGAAATGGAGTTCACTCGGGACTTCGGTCCTCATCCTGTTAATGATGTTCACTTCGGCAAATGCTGATGAAGTCACTACGCCGGTAGAAGAAACAACGGAGCCGAAAACCGAACAGAAATTTGGTGTGGCATCTGCAGAAGAAGATCGTATTGACGATGAAATGCAGGTGCCTGTTCCGGCAGCGAAGATCGATGCATCCTGCAAACGGGGAGTCGATTTTCTGATCGGCTATCAGAATAAAGATGGTTCCTGGGGCAATCCGACGCGAACCAAAGGCTTGAATATTTACGCGCCAATACCCGGCGCTCATCATGCTTTCAAAATGGGAACGACGGCTCTGGCCATTTCTGCTTTAATCGAAATGGAACCTCGATTTCCTGAATGCAAGGAGGCGATTGATCTGGGGGAATCGTGGCTGGTCGAGAAATTGCCTTATCTCCGACGAGCCGATCAAACCGCAATTTATAATGTCTGGGGGCATGCTTATGCCTTGCAGGCACTGGCGAGAATGCATGATCGTAATGCAGATAACCCCGCTATGCAGGAACAAATTGCCGAGCAGATTGCTCAACAGTTTGACATGCTCACCCGTTACGAATCAGTCGATGGAGGCTGGGGATATTACGATTTCCGCTATGGTACCAAGCGCCCTTCAAGTTCCTCAATCAGTTTTGTCGCCGCAACAGTCCTTGTGGCCTTCCACGATGTCGCTCAACGAGGCTTTGAACCTCCGAAGAAAGTTCAGGAACGAGCCGTCGCTGCGATTTTGCGACAACAGAAAAACGACTTCAGTTATCTCTACGGCGAATATCTCAAGAATTCCCCAGTGCATCCAGTCAATCGACCGGGGGGAAGTTTAGGACGTTCTCAAGCCTGCAATATCGCTTTGCTCTATTGGGGACAGACAGATATTACTCAAGACGTCCTCAAAGAATGGCTCGAACGCTTAGTCGTTCGCAACGGCTGGCTGGATATTGGTCGCAAACGCCCAATTCCTCATGAAGCCTGGTTTTCGGTCGCTGGCTACTTCTATTACTACGGTCATTATTACGGAGCATTGTGCCTGGAAGAACTTCCTGTGGCAGAGCGGGCTCAATTTGCCCACCCATTGGCTCGACTAATGCTCGAACGTCAGGAAAAAGATGGCTCCTGGTGGGACTATCCTCTCTACGATTACCACCAACCCTATGGCACCGCCTTCGCACTGATGTCGTTGAAACGATATCGCACAGAGAATTCAGCCATCGAGTAACGGAAGACTTGAGATCAGAGTGTTGGGCCTGCCTGTTGTGAAAGTCGCAGAGCGAATGACCGTGCAATTCGGCAGAATCACTCCAACTGGTAAGATGGTATAAAATCTCATGACTCAGGCATAATTTCAGTACAGTCAGCCACACAAAATGGTAGAATTGGAGAGATGCGAACTATAGGAAGACTGATAATCTGTCTGAATGAGGAGAGTAAAATGACTAAAACAATCATGACACTAAGTCTGTTTTCGATCAGCCTGATCACATTTACCGGAGCAGTTGCTGGACCAATTCTGGTGCAGCCTGGAACCACATATGAAGTCGCTCCACCGGTTTATGAGACCGCGCCATTACCACCGGGAGCACGACACGAGACGATGTATTTGCCGGAGCCACAGGAATATCAGACGATTGTTCCTTATGTTGAATCCGCACCGTATCCACCAGCTTTGCCGTTGTTATACGATCGAGTGGTGTACAAGGATCAGCATCGTAAACATCCACATGCGGTTCCGTATCTGGTCGAAGTTCCCCTCTGGAAACCAATTCTCCCTAGACGACGCGCCAATTACTGTGGCCCTGAATGTGCCATGATCACCATCTGTGTCCCGCCTTGCGAGGTGCCACGTGTGCGTGTCACTCGTTTTGGACACAAATTGCGTTACGACTTCGGCAAATATGAAGTAGATGTCATCGTCCGCCGGGATGGACGAATCATTGTCGATTACGACGCATAATTTCATTCAATGATAATGAATGAAAAGAGAGCAGTTGGTTTCCCTTCTGCTCTCTTTTTTATGTCGGTTTACAATTTATTACTCAATATCAGGGTGCTACCAAATTTGAATGATAGGTGTCTTCTGAGTAATTAATTTCATTTGATCCCGGAGTCGGTAAGGCCCGAACGACATCTAATGACTCTTCTTCATGTAAATCAATCAAATTCTCATCGGCTTCTCGATCCACGAGTTCTCCTGAAGCATTCTGGACTCGAGTGATTATTGGTTTGGTATAATGATCCTGATTTCTGCGTGTCACCTGAGCGATGCTGTCATCGGAGAGTTGAACAAAGCTGCCAATCGGGAACAGAGACTGAACTCTCAATAATGCCCGCACGACCTTGGGGTCCACATAATTTTCACGGGCCTGTCGAATTAAACATTCCATCGCAGAATAACGCATCATCGCAGGTCGATAAGGTCGAACGGACGTCATTCCGACAAATGCATCTGCAACCTGTAAAATTCGAGCCAATGGATGAATGCTTTGTCCGCGACGTCCACGAGGATACCCTGTGCCGTTGATCCGTTCGTGAACTTGATAGGCTATAACTGGAATCACTGTTGATAAAGCAGAAACGTGCTGAAGCATTTCCAGTGAATAAATTGGGTGTTTTTTGATTTCCAGCATTTCGAGCGGATTCAGTTTTGTTTTAGCCGTTCTTGTTTCTACCGGAACCTTCATCATACCCCAGTCATGGACCAATCCCGCTACAGCAAGATGACGTGCATTGACGGCATCTAAATCCATTTCGATACCTATTGCCATCGCCAGCAACGATACTTCCATAGAGCGCGAGGCAATATCATCATCCTTAAACTGATCAATCACCGAGGTCAACGTATTGTCTGTATCAGTTGTCATTTCTTTGAGATAGTGGGCTGCCATATTTGAGACGATTGATCCATTGATCTTTTCCCCATGCATAACCTCACTGATCATCTCCCCCAGAGCTTTGCCGTTGGATTTATGCTGTTCAATTAATTTTTGTCGTCTTTGCTGGTCATAGCCTTTGCGTCCCAGATACACGACATCGTTTTTTACAGCTGGTCCATCGTTCTTGAGGGTCATTAACCCCCCGTCGATGATGGTATCAATCCGTTTGGTCAAATCGGCATCAAAACCAAATGAATTCGTCTTGAGATTGGCGAGTTCAGAATTCATTGTGACCCGTTTCTTGTCTTCCTGACTGATCCGAACCTCCGGTACGCCGTGCTGAATGATGGCACGTTTTCGTTCTTGCGTAATTTCTGAATTCTCAGCCAGCAGCAGGACACCATGAGGGTCGTAGATTGGGAAATTCATTGTTCGACCGACAATTAAGTCATTGACTGAGACTGTGACCAGACCGTCATCCTGAGTGATATTTTCCGCTACTTGTGTCGACGACATCATTAAATTTCCACTTCCTGATCCAGATTCGTTTGGTTCAGGGGCTAATAATTGCTTTTCAAGCTGACACGCTGGACCGAATTGATGAAACCGTATCAAATCAAAGGCAGGCGCTAATCCAACGACTAAACGATAGCTTGAAAAGCAGTCAACCAGGCCGTCCCAAGAGGAATTCGATGCGGTGGTAAACATTCTCAGGCAGGATCGTTAGGATAATTCCTACAATCACAACTTTACTCAGGCCTTGAGTCGCCAAACCATACCTGCAGGGATCCTTAGTACACATGCATCGCTGACTTCACAAAGCTGAAATCAACGGACAATACACATCAATGTGTACTGGCGCAAATTAAATTATGTGCCTTCAACTCGACGACACGAAACAAGTTTGTGTTGACAATAACAGGTCAAGTAATGCAATCTGCATTGACAGAAAATGAATGTTTCTGGGATGCAAGAAACTTGCTTCAGTATCGAAGCCATACGTTATTACCAGGGGTTTTGTCAGAACTGACAATTGAGTAAGAAAGATCGACTTGTTAAAGAATTCAACGCTAACTCAATTGATCCTTCTATTGCTGCTGGCAGTCGCGATACCGCTCCTGGCATGGAAAGTGATCCCTTCTCTGCCGTCAATCCGCACTGCTCCAGAAGTCTATTCTGGCGGCACTTCGTATCCGATTTCCAGACAATCTTTCAATAGGCTTGATCTGGACCCTGAAATCAGAGGCCTTCCGCTGATCACAAACGTCCAAATCGTGAATGTTGATAGTGATCGTCAGCAAGACATTCTCGTCTGTGACGCGCAGCGGAATGCCGTCAGCTATTTCAAAAAAGGAGGCGAAAATTGGACCGAAGTGCAATTGGTAAGAGATATTCCGGCTCCAGCCCATGCGACTCTGGTTGATATCGAATCGTAGAACATTCAAGGGCTTCCGCTATAGCGATGTTTCCTCGCCATTCTCTTCTGACTGAATTTTGCAAAACTTCAGTTGCAAGAAGCAATAGACTCACCGAGACCCTGAAGCTCCGAGTGTTCGGTCCAGTTCCAGGATGTTGCCATCGGGAGAGATGCGGATCATTTTGACATCGTAGCGGGAGCGGGCGGCTTGGGGATGTTCGTAGTGCCAGATGGTCGCGTGGCGATTTTCCAGCGAACGCATTGTGAACATCTGGTTGCTCTGGTCGAACGTAACCAGGTCGGCTTTGGCCAGGAACTGGTCTCCCTCAATTTCCGCATTGCCTTTGGCCTGCACTTCGATCGACCAGGGAGCTTGATCCTCTGCTGGTTTCTTCGGATCTTTCGGAACCTCCCGTAATGCGACTTCAAGCAATTGGCTTTGCACCCAGACGCTTTGAGGGGGACGATTATCGCGACCAAAGCGGGACAGCGGTTCGCTGACCGGGCCATGCAGTACGTTCACGCGGTCGTGCAAAGTTCCCTGGCGTTTCAGATAGTTACCATCAATGTGGCCCGCAAAGGTGATGCGGGTGTAATCCCAGCCGGATTTTTTCGCGGGCGTTTTTTCCGAAGTGGTTTTGCCCATCATTCCTTGCGGCAATCCGAGCGAAGCTTTGCCGTTGCTGCGTTGCCAGAACTCGATGACTCCCGGACCTTGAGCATTCATCGCTCCGGTTTGCTGATTCATCGTGTACGACCAGACATCCAGATAGCGTATCCCAACCAGCACACCATTTTCATACTGATTCATTTCAAAGCGAACCCGATCGCGACATTCAATGCTGGCAATTTGCGGCTTGATTGTCATTGATGTCGATTTGAGAGAGATCGGTTGATCGAGATGGACTTTCAGTTCTTCACAGGTGATGACGGAATCGCCAATGGTCGCGCGGACGGTTCCCACAAAATGGGCAGTTCGTCCTTCAAACCGCATCTGTTCTTTCCAGGAAACTTCGAGGATTTGAGCCTGCTGAAGTTTGTCGCCATTCCAGTTCGATTTGACGGGAAACTCAATCGCTCCTCCGCCCATCACGCGAGAGAAATTCTGGGCACGATCCACAAACAGATCGATCCCATCAATTCGCATTTCTCCACTACGAATCGAGGCGAAGCGTTCATCGGTGCCGAGGAGATGAAATCGCTGCCGTTCTTCACCTCCGTTGGCGATATCAACCGATTGTCCTTCAAGATGCACCGGTTGTTCCTGGTCTTCAATTAAACCATTTGCTTTCACGATCCCCTCGGTTTTCACATGAGCGACATGCACATCTTTGAATTCGGGATCGTGAACGACCTGCAGGGTCAAATGCGTCGCATCAATCTTGAACGGTTCTTTCGGGATTTTCTGGAGTGGACTTTGTTTTTCGTTCGCCCCGGTTTGTCCGGAAGAATTAGATGTAACATTGTTAGGCGTTGTCGTATTAGTCGTCTGGGACGTTTCACCTTTCAAGGCCGCGAGGGTCGCGACTGATTGGCGATCGAAGTGAATATCGAGCGATTCATATTCTCCTTCAAGATATGGGCTGACCACCGCAACATCCTGCTCGGCGAGCGTGCGGAGAATTCGCACATCTTGCTTTTGACTCAATGAACTATTCACCGAAGCGTTTACTGGTGCCTCCAATTGAATGCGCTTCAGCCAGACTTTGATCGAATTCGAAATAATTCCTGTTTGCTGAACAGGAGAATGCAGCACCGCTTTGCCGGTCAGGGTGACAAGGTCTAATTGTCCCTTTGAGTTGGGATCGGGCATGAATGTTAACGATTCCTGCCAGTTGGCCTGAGCCAGAATCGTGGGAATGGCGGACTGTTGAATCAGTTGTGCAGAATCCGCTGCGGTCTTATCCAGATATTTCACCTGGCCGGGACCATCACATTTGGCAAAGACCGGTTGCTGATCGTCATCGACCTGGATTTCGAGCCGGGGAGTGAAGAGATCTGCCCCCCGATATTCAATTTCCACGCCACGATTTTTCTGCAGGATCAACTTTTTCTCACGTAGCAAATACGTCAATCGTTCGCCGACAGCTTCGAGTTGATTGGCTGACGATTTAGCAATCACTTCTTCGCCGGTGGCTGTTAACGAGATCAACTCAAGATTCGTACTTCCACCCAGAGTTTTGCTTTCTGAGGGGGCGGTATCCAGCTTTTCTCCAAACTGCAAAGCCAGGGAATCGCAGGTGAGGGAATCGACGAGGCCTGTCTTATCCGTTCGGTGGACGAGCACATCTCGATTCAAAATCGCCAATTGGGAGTCAAAGCGATACTGAAAATAACCTTCGCAGGTCACCAGCACGGGAGATTCCTCTTCATCCGGCTTGAGATTCATCTCCAGATGTTCGCTGATGAGAATATCCTTAATTGCTTCAACTTGAGGATTATCGGCATAGGCCCCCCCATCTCGCATTTTTAGATTGATCTGAATGTTATTGGCAAAACCCTGATGTTCCTGAAACCGAAAATCAATCGGGTGATAGCTACTGATGTTTTTGTTGTCTCGCGAAAACACAAAGTTGCTGCCGCGAACCTTCAACCCGTCGTCTCCGCGGATCAAGACCTGACCGATCATTCTGATTTCGCGAATCAATCTCGTTCGGATTTCAGAGAGTTCGACCGCTTCATCAAAGACGAAGGTCGCCTTTTCGGCTCGGATGACGATCGGCTCCTCATCTGATGGTACTTTTCCATCTTCCTGATCAGCCATCCAGACCATCGCCACAGGACTGACTTCAATCTCTGTATTGCCGTTGACGAGTTTCTTCTCGTTGAAATACAGATGCAATCCATCAGCTCGGATTTTGGCACGAGCATTTATTGCCCAGGCAGCATCGGGCAAGTATTTTTCAGCCATTTCCTGACTGATGCGTGGACCAATTGAGGGAACGCTGTGAACTATTGGTCGCTGAGCGGTGGCGTGATTTGTGTGTGAGCGAGACAACAGCCGATGAGAAACCTGCGCGTACACTGAGTAGGCGCCGAGCATCATCAGCGTTGAAAACAGCGTGATCAGATATCGCCGCATCATAAGAAAACTCTTCGGCTTTCAGACTCCAGCACCAATTTCGTTTTACTAAAGGCGAGCCCTGCCAGTTATGGCAGGGGTTTCATCACGATCATTGTACGACGATTGCCAAACATCGCGATTGCCGACTCATACCCACCCGAGTCATGACTGACTCGGCTCGCCTGGATTTCTCTACGAATTCAACTCAAGTGACTGCGGCATCAAAGCGATCAAATCGGTGATGTCGAGCATGCCAACTGGGAAACCTTCGTCATCGACAACGGGTAACTCACTCAGTTTGCGTTCGGCCATCAGGTCGACGGCTTCTCCAAGGACGGCTGTTCTCGAAATCGTTGTGGGACGTGAGGTCATGACTTCGCGAATCGGTCGATCGAGTTTCTGTTCCTGATGGCAGGCGAGCAGGCGAGCCAGGTCGCTGTCGGTGAAGATGCCGATCAGTTTTTCTTCCTCATCGACAATCATTACGGCTCCGGTTCGTCGAGCCTGATTCCAGGATTGCCCGAAGACTTCACGCACGGACTGCGTTTCTTTGGCGATTCGCAGGGAATCGTCTGTTCTCATGATTTTTGTAACGGATGTTAATTTGCGTCCCAGGCTGCCTGCAGGATGATACTGGGCAAAGTCCTGACTTCCGAAGCCTCGCACCCGAGCCAGAACCAGAGCCAGAGCATCGCCCACGGCCAGCATTGCCGTTGTGCTGGTTGATGGGGGTAAGCCGTGCAGACCGGCTTCGCGAAGGCGTCCAATCGGAATCGCAATTTCAGATGCATGCCCCAGTGTACTGTGACAGGTTGCGGTGATTGCAATCACGGCTATGCCGCGTTGTTGAAGCAATGGGAGTAATCGACAGACTTCTTCAGTTTCGCCGCTGTTGGAGAGAATCAGTACAATATCATCTTCATGCAACGAACCAAGATCGCCATGAACGGCTTCAGCCGGATGGACAAAATGGGCTCGTGTGCCAGTGGAAGACATCGTGGATGCGATTTTCTGACCGATGATGCCAGCCTTGCCAATGCCGGTCACAACAACACTACCCTGGCAGTGTTCGATGCGATCGACAGCGGCACAGAAGCGGGCATCGAGATCGATGGCGATATTGCGAAGAGCAGTCGCCTCGTGTTCGATAATGCGTTTCGCTTCACGTAACTGGTCAATGTGTGTGTAAGGAATGATTTGATCGACTGCAGCCGTCATGGGAACACCTTTTAACGCAGATATGGGAAAATGGCGCTGAGAGTTTGCGGACTTTTACCCCATAATCCAATTTCAGGTCAATTGCGATCTTGTGATGTGATCGGCAGATAGTTTTGACAAGAGAGTCTTATTTTCATGCGGTTTCCATGATTTTTAACTCGAAT
>DOCI01000234.1 GCA_003503535.1 Planctomycetaceae bacterium | reverse complement strand
CCCAGGGAGAAGGAAAGGTAACGTAGGTTGCTTAACTGTCGAACATAGTCTCTCCCGGAAGATATCCCCGCCATTTGGTGGATTTACTGGAGTTTGTTACAGTTCTGACATAAGTTATCAGGGAAAACCACACCTTCTGCTCAGTCTCTCTGCATCAAGACATTCTGCATGGACGATCAATTCTGGTATTTCAAACGTTGTGAGTTGTTCGAGCAACTCAACGACGAGCAAATCCGCAAGCTGGAAGTGCAGAGCAGAACCAAAACGTTCGATCGGAAATCTCTGGTCTATCTGCCTGATGATGCCACCGATTCTGTACTGCTTGTGGTGAGTGGTCGTGTGCGGATTTATCACATCACTCCCGAAGGCAAAGAGGCGTTGCTGGCGTTTATCGATCCCGGCGAACTGTTTGGCGAATTGACAGTCATCGGCCAGCGTGAACGGGAAGAATTTGCGGAAACGATGGAGAAATCGCAGATTGTTTCCATTCGGGCGGAGGCGATTCGCGAGCTGATGGCCGAGCAGACCGATGTCACACTGGGACTGACAAAACTGATCGGATTGCGTCGGCAGAAATTCGAACGACGCCTCAAATCGCTGATGTTCCAGCCGAATCGTGATCGCTTGATTCACCTGCTCCTCGAACTGGCAGAGCGTTATGCAGTGAAGCATCCCGAAGGCATCGCATTACGAATTCGCCTCTCCCATCAGGAAATGGCCAATCTCATCGGCAGCACCCGCGAAACGGTAACAGTAGTTCTTGGGGAACTTCAATTAGAAAAACTGGTTGCCATTCACAGAAGACAGGTCATCCTCAAAAACATCAAGGCACTAGCCGAAGCGATTAACACGAAACCTCCTGATCTGGGATTTCTAACTTAACGAGTTGAAGAAATTTTTCCTTTATTTTTCCTGATTGTGAATTAGTTCACAAAGTCTAAGCCCACCGAATGACAATATACTGAATAAGGGCGTTTGTAAGAGGGGGAATTCAGTATGACACATAATGAAAAACATGATGATTGGACCGAATGCCAGGGAGGAGAAATTGCGGGTCTGGCAAAGAGTCTGCTTCAAAAACGGAAATTTGTAAATTCCCGTCGCCGCATCATGAAAACGTCAATAACGGCTGCGATGCTTGTTATTGGCGTGGGACTGGGCATGGTCATTATGCAACTCCCAACCAACCATCCAGATGGTTTAGCCTGTGCTGAAGTTGCTGACTATTCCAAAGACTATTTTGCTCATCAGCTTAAACCTGAAATAGTCGATCGTATTGAAATGCATCTGGATCATTGCAAACGCTGTCGCTATCATTATGCCGAATATCAGGAACAACATTCAAAGCACAATAAGACAGATTTGCTTCCTGTTTTAGCCCTTTGGTAACAAGTCCGCGCGAGTTCTGGCAGATGTTTCGGGAGCGAGATTCCTACGATCGGACTCGATTATTCAATGATCACATTGCACTCCGGCAGGCTCTTCAAAAATACTTTCCCGTAACTTTTGGTTTGAATGCGGGGATCGAGAATCACGACCTGCCCGGTATCAGTTTTCGAGCGGATCAGTCGACCGAAACCCTGCTTGAGTTTGATGGCAGCCTCGGGCACCTGATATTCATTGAACGGATTGCCGCCCCGCCGCTTGATTCTCTCGACACGAGCTTCAAGCAGGGGATGATCGGGAACGCTGAAGGGCAATCGCGTGATGATTACATTCTGCAATGCATCCCCCGGCACATCGACGCCCTGCCAGAAACTGTCCGAACCAAACAGCACCCCGGCCGAGTCTTTACGGAATCGCTCCAGTAACAACGATCTCGGCATGTCGTTTCCCTGACAATACAGCGTCAATCCATGTTCGCGACACCACCCTGAAAGCTGACGCGCACACTCATTGAGCATCCAGTAACTCGTGAACAGCACAAACGCCCGGCCCTTCGTCTGCAGCAGATATTTCTTCAACCGCTCAACAACAGCCGCTTCATACGCTTTAGATTCCTGGCTCGGATCCGGCATGTTCTTACACAGAATCAGCTTCATCTGCTTGCGATAATCGAACGGGCTGCCGACCTGCAGTTCATCGCCGCTAGTCAATCCAATGCGATCTTTTACAAAACGAAACGACTGCCCACCAATTGCCATCGTTGCCGAGGTTAAGATCGCTGAGGGAATTTTATTGAACAGTTCATCCCGCAGCACATCCCCAATTTCGACCGGAGCAGAAATCAGTTTGATGCGCATCTGACGACCACGCGTCACTTCGCCCCAGTAAACAGCATCGCCTGAGAGTTGTTCCATCCAGTTGCGGATCGAATTCGAGATCGAAAAGACGCGATCAGCAGCTGCATTGAGTTCAATCCGCTCGGCTTCATTCTCCAGATCTTCCGCAAATTCACAGATCGCACTTCCCAGTTGATTCAACTCAGCAGACAATCCATTACTGATCGGAACCTCTCCACGAACCCGTCCATTCTTGCCGGCATGTTGACTGAGCCAGTGCTCAACTGACGCGAAAAACTCATCCGCGATCATGTACAACCGCCCGACCTGCTGCTGGGCTCTGACCATGTTATGATGCACCAGCAGACCTTTTTGAGCCCGGTCGTTATAAAGTTTCGTCAGCAGATAATGCAGCTGAGAATTCGAGACCGCATCCCCCAAATGATCCGACGCGACCGCTTCGAGCGTGTGCGCTTCATCAAAAATAACGGCTTCATAATCAGGCAGAATCGAGGCACCGTCACGTCGTAGAGCCAGATCGGAAAAGAACAGGGCATGATTGACGACCAGCAAATCCGCATTCCAGATGCGCCGACGCGCTTTGTAGTACAGGCAGTGATCATACGTTGGACACTTACGACCGAGACAATTTCCATGTTCACTGCGAGCTTCTTCCCACACAGATGGCAACGGTCGAAATCCTAAATCGCCGAGACTGCCATCGTTTGTTTTTTTCGACCATTCGGAAAGTGTGCGTAACTGCTGAAGTTCCTCTTCTTTGGGAAAGAGCGAAACTGTTTTCTGTACTGCCCCCTGCAAGCGACGCAGGCTCACATAATTTGAACGTCCTTTCACCAACACGGCTGAGAATTCGAGCGGCAAAACGGCGTTCAGGAACGGGATATCTTTTTGAATCAACTGTTCCTGCAGGCTGATCGTGTGGGTTGAAACAATCACCCGTTTTTTCTCTTGCCCTTTTTCCTTGGACTTGTTGTTCAGCACCGAGAGAATGGCCGGGACGAGATACGCAAAACTTTTGCCCGTACCGGTTCCGGCTTCTGCAACCAGGTGCGATTTTGTCGCAATCGCCTTTTCAACAGCCTGTGCCATCTCCAGTTGCTGTTCACGGAACTCATAATTCTTGAGCCGTGCAGCAATTCTCCCCTTGGGACCGAGGATTTGTTCAGCAGTGATTTTCTGATTTTCTGTCATACTGATGCTATGATAACAACCCCGAACATTCCTCGCCGCTGAATTGTCGTCTACGATAGACGAGGATTTCGGATTTGAATCTGTTAATGCAAAGCAGATGAGATATCATAGAAAAACCGTAGGTCAGGCTGTGCCTGACGACAGTTGACGACCTTAACAATTCAGTCAGGCAATGCCTGACCTATAACAAACTAAACTATATATGAGGGGTGGCGGGGGCGCTCTCGAAGAGAAGCCCCCGAACATGAATCGCCCGCAACTAAGGGGGCTTCCACGAAGTGGAGCGCCCCTGCCACCCACATTTATCAATAAATTCAGGATCTTAATATGTCAGAAGCTACGAAATCAGCACCTCTGGGACGCGCCAGTAAGCAGGTTCCCGATGAAATCGGTCGTTTTGGTCCTTATGGGCGTCGGTTCGTCCCCGAAACCTTAATGTACGCCCTCGATGAACTCGATGCCGCCTACGAATCCGCTCGAAAAGATCCCGAATTTCAGGCCGAGCTGGACATGCTCCTCAAAACATATGTCGGACGCCCAAACCCGCTCTATTTTGCAGAACGACTGACCGAACATTGTGGCGGAGCGAAAATCTACCTGAAACGAGAAGATCTGAATCATACGGGGGCCCATAAAATCAATAACACGATGGGTCAGGCTCTCTTAACGAAACGCATGGGAAAACCCCGCGTCATTGCAGAAACCGGAGCCGGTCAACACGGCGTCGCCTCGGCTACTGCCTGCGCCCGGTTCGGATTGCCCTGCGTCGTTTATATGGGTGAAGAAGATATTCGTCGGCAGAAACTGAACGTCTTCAAAATGAAAGCGATGGGAGCGGAAGTTCGAGCCGTCACCTCGGGTTCGCGAACATTGCGGGATGCCGTCAATGAAGCGATGCGGGACTGGATGGGCAGTGTTTCTGACACGCACTATATATTAGGCTCGGTCGTAGGACCGCATCCGTTTCCCAAAATTGTCCGTGATTTTCAGTCCGTTATTGGTAATGAGTCTCGGGCTCAATGCCTCGAAATGACAGGTAAACTTCCCGATGAAGTTATCGCCTGCGTGGGCGGCGGATCCAATGCCGCCGGGATGTTTTACCCCTTTATCGAAGATGAAACCGTCACATTAACGGGCATTGAAGCGGGTGGTTTAGGCCCCGAGCCGGGCAAGCATGCCAGCCCGCTCACCTACGGTCAACCTGGCATCCTTCACGGCTCTTACAGCTACGTCATGCAGGATGACGACGGCCAAACTCTCGATGTCCACTCCATTTCCGCCGGTCTCGATTATCCCGGCGTCGGCCCCGAACACAGCTACTGGAAAGATACCGGTCGCGTCGATTACACGTCGATCAGAGACGACGAAGCACTCGATGCGTTCCAGAAAACAGCCATGCTCGAAGGAATTCTGCCAGCCGTCGAAACGTCACATGCTCTGGCTTACGCCCTGAAAACCGCTGGTCAGCGAAGTCCTGATGACGTGATGGTCATCTGCCTCTCCGGTCGCGGCGATAAAGACGTCAATGAAGTCGCCCGCCTACTGGGCCAGGAGATTTAAATCGTCTGGTGCCACGGCTCAGTGAGCCGTGCAATCAGCAATACACGTCCTACATGACTGTGCGCGATTTTTGGACATTCTTGAAATGAGAGATTCGCTCGATATCCTGCATCAATTACTATTACGATCAGTAATTTTCTGGGTGGCACGTCCCAAAACGAAGTGATGGGCGTGGATAATGCGGACGACCACGCCCTTCGCGTTACTCAGGGCGTGCCACTCATGATCCAATCATTTCGACTTCAATCATATTCCAACTG
>DOCI01000318.1:23916-32908 GCA_003503535.1 Planctomycetaceae bacterium | reverse complement strand
AGGTGATTTTTGAATATGCTCTACTAACATGAACCGCAAGCAGAACCTGTATATCGAGTAAACACGAGTTCAACAGCACTATTTCTTGTTTTCCATTTTGATATCCAGTGTATTTTCACCCTTTTGGATATCAAATTTCAATCCACTTGTGCTTGGCGATCTATATTTTGGGGGAATGTTGGGCATTTGCTTTGGACTCTCGGTCTTAGGTGAATTAGGACCGGAATCAACTTCGACCATGGGAGGTATGACAGTGATCTGGTACTCCCCCAAAGGCAATCCCCCTTGTGCGGAGTCGACTTTATAGGTTCCATCAGGACCAATTGTTCCTGTTCCTCCAATCCCCTTGGTTACATGAGTCAATTGTATGACCCCCTCGGTCACCGGCTCGCCTTCAAAAGTCACTGTACCAACCAGCACACCCGTTGGGCCGCGATCAGAGTCCCCAGAATTGCAACCGATAAATGTGAAGAGACACAGATTGAAGACAGTTGCCAGATAGATATTTTTTAATGACACCATAAATAAATTCAGTTAAAAAGAAGGACAAGAAATAAAAATGAGACATTGCTGACCCGATATAAATGCGGACACCAATGTCTCAGAATCAGCCGAATTACTTTCAAACCACAGATAAAGCTTTTGCGTTCAGATTCTTCCTCGAACCTGCAAATGCTCACCAGTGGATATAAGGCTTGTCGTTGAAGCCACTATTTTCAACCAACTGTAGTTTAGCTCAGGCAAGAAGAGTCTTAGTATTCTCCAACCACATTGCCATCGTCTCGTGTCATGAGGAAACGAGTCAAATCAAAGTCGAGATTTTCTGATAGAAAATGAACACTGCCGTCCGCAAACACCAGCTGAGCGCCGCCTTTGTGTGCTGATAAAATTGGATTGTTACAAGCATCATTGGCAATTCCTGCCAATGTTGAATCGACGGTCCCGATTGGATACCTCAATGTTGTTGTGTTGTAACAACGCACATCGGTTCTTCCATTTGGAGCCATCCAGGCAGAACTGGCTCGAGCACTTCTCACATCAGTTTTTGCCCCGCTTCCGTTTTTGCCATAGTTAGACTGCTCACCAACCATTGCGACATTGGAAGTACCATCAGTAAAATCACGCATGCGGAAGGATCTCGCATGGGAGAATGAGCCACCTTCTGAACGGATTCCCTTGCCTGTAATGGAGCCAAATGTTGAAGAATCATCCTGAACCTGAGTAAGACCAGAAGCTCCTGATATGAGCACGTAGTTGGAAATTTGCAACACGGTCGTGGTCATGGCAGTCGCGTCTGTAACGGAAACTGTTTCTGGCAATGGACTGGAAGGGCACTGATAAACAGAAACCTTTGCACCATTCAATGGGGTATAATTTGCAGTCGCCCCTCCACCGAACCAGAACAATGCACCTGGGCCTTCAAATGACAAATTGTCATACAAACTTCCTTGCTCAACAAAAGGAAGCAGGTGAACCCAGCCACTTGGCCCATGAGTACCTAAACCCCCAGGAGGAAAAATCGTATGCACATCATGGTAATTATGCAGTGCCAAGCCGATCTGCTTCAGGTTATTTTTGCAGGAACTACGACGAGCCGCTTCGCGAGCTTGCTGGACCGCTGGAAGTAATAGTGCCACGAGTATTGCAATGATTGCAATGACAACTAAAAGTTCTATTAAGGTAAAACCTGGACGCTTCTTCATC
This sequence comes from Planctomycetaceae bacterium, assembly GCA_003503535.1. GTDB lineage: Bacteria > Planctomycetota > Planctomycetia > Planctomycetales > Planctomycetaceae > Rubinisphaera. Next base: position 31,204 of record DOCI01000318.1, on the reverse strand, counting down.
TCGAATCCTATAAAAACATTTTGATATGAACAATCAGCTTAACTTTACTGAATTATAAGAGGTCCGGGTAAAACAATTCAACAAAGAAAGTATAATAATTTTTCGAGATACCGAACATTGTCATCAGTAAGCTTCTATCATAATAGATGCCTCAGATTAATTTTCAAAATCCTGAATTTGAGCCCCCATGCGAGTTGGTCTAATGGGATTACCAGACGTCATTTTAATTTAAGAACGATTCGTTTGCTCATTCCTTACAAAAATAAGTATCAACGAGACCCACGGGACCAGTGTACAAAATGTGGAATTATTTGAAATCAATGCTGCCCCCTCTGTTATTTCTGGTTATTTTCATAGCTTTGTGGGAACTCCTGATTCGAATTGGTGGAATTGGTCCCTATTTACTGCCGACTCCCTGGGCAGTTTTCCAAGTCCTGTTTGATCGATCTGAAGATTTGTCCTCAGCAGCTGGAATTACATTTCTTTCCGCCGTAACCGGTTTCCTGGCAAGCATTTTCGTCGGATTGACTGTCGCGGTCTTCTTTGCAGAGTTTCGCTGGCTGCGAATCAGCTGTTATCCCTATGCGATTTTTCTGCATACGGTTCCCATTGTGGCAATTTCCCCACTGATCATCACATGGCTCGGCTATGGCGTGATGAGTGTGATTGTCATCACATTTATCATCAGCCTGTTTCCGGTCATTACCTCTGCAACCAATGGGTTACTCGAGAGCCGGGAGGATCTGCAGGAATTGTTTCAGCTTTACGGAGCGTCCCGTTGGCAGAAACTCTGGAAATTGAAGCTTCCCTCTGCAATTCCTCAAATTATCAGTGGCATGCAGACCGCCTCAGGCTTGGCGATTGTAGGAGCAATTGTCGGGGAATTCTTTGCTGGCCATGAAGCTGGCCGATATGGACTGGGTTACTACATGTTCACAGCTCAGGGGCAGTTTCGAATTGATATCCTGATCGCAGCGATCCTGATTTCCACCCTGCAGGGTATTATTCTCTTCGGGAGCGTGACGCTTTTCGCAAAAACAGCCCTGAAACGATGGATGATTGCTGGCTGAAAGATTCTGAATACTTCTTGATTTCCCATCATTAAAGCATTGAAACAAACTTCACTCAACCTTAACATATTACCAAATTGCTCATATGTGCATACTTACCTCTCCTTACCCTTCCCAAGGAACATTGCATGAAAACTTTGCTGCAAATCCCGAAACGTCAAGCATTCACATTAATTGAATTGTTGGTTGTCATCGCGATCATCGCAATACTTGTGGCACTATTACTTCCAGCGGTCCAGCAAGCTCGCGAAGCAGCTCGACGAAGTAGTTGCAAGAACAACCTCAAGCAGATGGGATTGGCTTTGCACAATTATCACGATACCCATCGCGTATTTCCATCCTGCTCCTACTACAATCCCGCAGGAACTGAAGGCGTGAATGGCGAATGGGCATGGGGTTCAATGATCCTTCCCTTCATCGAACAGGGGCCTCTTTATGACAGTCTGGCCGTTGGTGAAACACGATTTGAAAATGCAGTCGCCAACAGTACAAAACTGGCATTGATGCAACAGCCGATTGCAACATTCCGCTGTCCATCAGATGCGGGTGGCCCCAAACTCAATACGTTCCGCAAAGTTCCCAAGGGAGTCAGTGGAAGCACCAACTGCACTGACGCCAACCAATGTGAATCGACAGCAACAGCGAATTATGTGGCTGTGATTAACTCGGGGACCGTTGATCGAAGAAATCCTAACGGATTATTTCCCTGGGCGCACAATGGTGCCAGTAATGTGACTTTTTATCGTACGATGGCTGATATTACGGACGGAACCTCGAACACTCTGGCAGTAGGTGAAAGAGCCTGGAAATTGGGGGGAGACAACCATTACGCAGGACTGATTTTTGGAACCAATGGCAACACTGGCCACAATTCCACAGGACTACAGGGGATGGGTGCCGTTACAGGTTGTGCACGATATGAAATCAATCGTGTGAATCCTGGAACATCCCGTCCACTCAGCTTCAGCAGTCATCACGCTGGCGGAGCCCAGTTCTGTCTGGCAGATGGTTCGGTGAGATTCATCAGCGAAAACATACACTTCATTATCGACAGTGGAACGCAGGGATCTCTGAATCCCTGGGATGAAGGATACAACGAAGTGGTCGACAGTACCTTTGAACGGCTTGTCGCTATTGACGACAATCAGGTTGTTGGTGAATTTTAATCGAATTCGCTGCTGTTGATACTCTCTGACTTCATTGCAATGCACACCACCATGCATTTCATTTTCAATAATTGCATGTAGTGGTGTGCCCTCTATTTTCTATGCATGATGAATATCTGTGACTGAGTGACTGAAAATCCTGTTCTTACACAAGTCACATTCAGCGACTCCTGCTTAAAATACATTGGATACTTACATTATGGCAATACCCTGCAAACTCCCCTTTTCCGCTCTCTTACTTTCATCGCTTTGCTGGGCTGCCGGCTGCGGAGGTGGGTCAAGTGATCTGCCTGATTTAGGTCAGGTAAATGGGAAAGTCACGCTTGATGGAAACCCACTTACTGATGCACTGGTGACATTTACTCCTGTCGATACAGAAAGTGGAAATACGTCCTCAGGAACGACAGACTCCACTGGCAATTACGAACTGCACTATTCTGGTGAGAACATGGGAGCGATTCCTGGAGAACACACAGTCACAATCATCGTTGGAGAAGGTGCGACCCCAACATTTCCAGATGGAGTTGATCCAGACAACCTTTCACCTCAGGAACGACAGAAATACGCAGCGCCAGCAGTGATTCCTGCCAAATACAATTCAGATTCTACATTGACGGAAACTGTGGCACCTGGTTCAAATACTATCAATTTTGAGCTGAGTTCTGAGTGATCTGAAATACTCAGATATGAATCTCATTTCAGCTCTTTGCCCATTCAGCCGCAAAGTATTTTTTTTGCATGGATTTAGTCGACAAAAATCGGATGCAAATCAACAACGAGTCCCTGCAACTTTTGTTCACAATCCAGACGGATCGTCTCTTTAGACCATTTTCAAATGGTCTCTGCAGTCGCATGGACATCAAATGTCCTAAAAACGATGTGTTTGCTCCTGCTGAACGCTGCAGGTAATTTTTGAATATGCTCTAGAGAATACTGAATTTTTCCCAAGCAAATGAACCGCTCCAATTCTGCGTTTGGGATCAACAGTCCAGACACAATCCACCCCCGCACGCAACCAGAGAGCGACTTATATGGTTGCTTCAGATGGCACAGGCTTCCAGCCTGTCTATGGTATCACTTGTTACGATGGTCCCCCCAGTGAACCATCGGGGAGAAGCTCTGCCTCAAGTAATTGTGCATAGTCATACATCGGCGAAGACCCCGAAGCAGTGCTGCGGTAACGTGCGTTCCCAAGGAGGACCTCGGGAACGAGAAACACATTCCTTTGTAGTTCTTTCATGCTCCAATAAAATAAGACAGGCTGGAAGCCTGTCCTACTTTGAAATTTCACATTTCGATTAGGTTTTACGCGTACAGTGGATCGACTTTATCGGGATCGATGCCTAAATCTTTGATGGCCTGTGGCAGGATTGATTTGTCGAGATGACCATCCTGAACGAGGCCAACGAGAGCGGCATAGGTGACGAAGGAGGCATCGACTTCAAAGTGATGTCGTAATGCTTCGCGGGTATCACTGCGGCCAAAGCCATCGGTGCCGAGGGTGAGATAAGTGCCCGGCATCCAGTCTCGAATTTGATCGTGAACCAGTCGCACATTGTCGCTCGATGCAATGAAAGGTCCCTGAATTCCTTCGAGAGTTGATTCCAGATACGACTTCTTCGGTTCTGATTCCGGATGCAAACGATTCCAGCGTTGAGCAGCCCGGGCATCGCGGCAGAGTTCGCTGTAACTGGTAACAGACCAGACATCGCTCGCGACATTGTACTTCTCAGCCAGAATTTTCTGAGCATCGAGAACGCCTTCGAGAATCGGGCCAGAGCCAAACAATTGTGGACGAACCTCGGCTGCTGGCTTCTCAACTTCGTTCGAGCTGAGTTTGTACATCCCTTTGAGAATGCCTTCCGTCACACCCTCTTCTTCGGGCATAGCTGGCATCACATAGTTGCCATTGTAGACGCTGATATAATAGAAGATATCTTCCCCATCGGCATACATCCGCTGCATTCCGTTCTGGATGATTACAGCCAGTTCGTAAGCGTAAGCGGGGTCGTAAGCAACGAGATTCGGCACGGTGGTCGCGGTCAGTTGCGAATGGCCATCTTCATGCTGAAGACCTTCACCATTCAAAGTGGTGCGACCAGATGTTCCCCCGACGAGGAAACCTTTTGTGCGGGCATCCCCAGCCAGCCAGACAAGATCGCCGACTCGTTGGAATCCAAACATGCTATAGAAGATGTAGAACGGAATCATATGGAAACCGAGGTTTGCGTAGGCGGTTCCGGCTGCGATGAATGAGGAAATTGCCCCCGCTTCATTAATTCCTTCTTCAAGTAACTGACCGTCGACGGCTTCTTTATAATACATGGCGATCGAGCGATCGACAGGCTCATATAGTTGCCCCTTACTGGAATAAATCCCGCACTGTTTAAAAAGGCCTTCCATCCCGAAAGTTCGAGCTTCGTCGGGAATGATCGGCACGATTCTTTGACCAACATTCTCGTCTTTTAACAAGACTCTCCCGATAATCTGGCCAAACGCCATCGTGGTTGAAGCTTCTTTGCCACCACTGCCTTCCGTAATTTTTGTGTAGGCATCCAAACCAGGAACCGTCAATTTTTCTTCGGTTGGCTGACGTGAAGGAACATGTCCACCAAGTTCCTCGCGTCGCTTTTTGAGATACTCCTGTTCGACACTTCCTTCTTCAAATCGATAAAACGGCGTCTTGAGGACTTCTTCATCATTGAGTGGAATGCCGAAGCGGGTGCGGAAGTTGATCAGCTCTTTTTCATTGATCTTCTTCTCGTTGTGCGTGTTGTTACGACCTTCACCCGATTCTCCCAGTCCATAACCTTTAATCGTTTTGGCGAGGATGACTGTCGGGGCGCCGACATGATCGACAGCTGCTTTGTAGGCCGCGTAGACTTTGGACGGATCGTGTCCGCCGCGTCGCAACTTCTGCAGTTGCTCATCGGAAAGATGATCGACCATGTCAAGCAGTTCCGGATCCGCACCGAAGAAGTGATCGCGAATGTAATCGCCTTTTTCTACGCTGTATTTCTGATACTGACCATCAATGATTTCGCCCATTCGTTTGACGAGCCGACCATCGACATCTTTGGCGAGAATCGGATCCCAGTCTCCACCCCAGATGACTTTAAGTGCGTTCCAGCCAGCGCCGCGGAATGCCCCTTCGAGTTCCTGTATGATCTTGCCGTTGCCGCGAACCGGACCATCGAGTCGTTGCAGGTTGCAGTTAATGACGAAGGTCAGGTTGTCGAGCTTTTCGCGGGAGGCGAGTGTAAGTGCTCCGAGTGTTTCCGGCTCATCGCATTCGCCATCTCCCAGGAATGCCCAGACGCGACATTCACTGGTATCGAGCAAGCCACGATGTTCGAGGTATTTGAGGAAGCGAGCGTGATAAATCGCAGTAATTGGTCCCAAACCCATTGAAACCGTTGGAAACTGCCAGAAGTTGGGCATCAACCAGGGATGCGGATAGGAACACAGTCCCTTGCCGCGGGGAATTTCACGGCGGAATCGTTCCAGATGCGATTCATCGAGTCGACCTTCGACAAACGCTCGTGCGTACATGCCTGGAGATGCATGTCCCTGGAAGTAAACCATGTCGCCGAGATGTTTATCTGTTCGTCCGCGGAAGAAGTGATTCTGTGCCACTTCGTAAAGTGTGGCCGAGGAAGCATATGTCGAAATGTGTCCGCCGAGTCCATCAAATTTTTTGTTCGCACCATGCACCATCGCCAGAGCATTCCAGCGAATGATACTCTTAATGCGACGTTCAATTTCCAGATTGCCTGGATAAGCCGGTTGATCATCGAGATCAATCGTATTGATGTACGGAGTTGTGGCGGAAAACGGGATCATTACGCCCCGCAGGTAAGCTCGTTCGCGCAGATTGACGAGCAATTGAGTCACCCGTTCCGGACCGTACCGGTGAATCACGTCTTCTAAAGACTGGTACCATTCTTCGAGTTCGACAGGATCAATTCCCGCCACGACGCCATCGGTTAAATCTGTTGTCATGTTGTTCTGTCGTTTATCTTTGTGCAATTTATAAAGGATTCAACCAGACTTTAAAGTCCAGTCGAGTCAGTGGCTACGAAACAATTCTGTAATATCTGATTGAAGTGCAGGAGAAATTTTTCTCCAGACGGCCTTAAATTCTAATGAGATTCCCTCATTTCACAATCCACTCTCAGCCAGGAACCAATCAGACTCCACTTTCGATACAGTTGGGATTCAATCAGATTTCAGTCATGTGTTGCAAGACCGATCATAACATTTCCGTAATCAGGAAATATAGTCAATCCTGTTGAGGTTCTCATTATCACAATCGATTCTGGCGCGATGATCATAATTTGTACATTGCAGATTTTTATTTTGTTGCATCGGAACGATACAAGGGAAGATTTGAGCCACGGATGAACACGGATTTTCACGGATAAAAATATTTGTGTCCAACCGTGCTGGGCTTATCCGTGGTTCTTTATTAATTTTGATTGTTCGCTTTGATTTCAAGCACATGCATAGCTCGTAAGTCATCTCTGATAAGATAGAGCATTCAAGGGATTTATGACTGTTTTGACATTTGAGATTGCTTTCTGACGTTGTGATTCACAATCTTCTCAGTGAATGCTGCTCGGATTTAACCGAAATACAAAGGATAACAGGACGCTGAAAATGCGTTTTGAGAGTATCGCGGGTTGGGGATGACCCGTTTTGACATCAAATCCAGGGAAGGAGCCCGCTCATGCGGCGACTCGTCAAATCATCACTGCTTTCATTATTCGCTGCTGGCTTTGCAGGTTTTGGATCGCCTCTCGAAAGCTATTCTGCAGACCTCGAAATCGAGCCGGTGAGCGGGATTTGTATCGAAAACTCTCCAGGAATAAGCAGTTACGGCCAGGGAAATGCCTGCAATACCGGTTGTCAGCCCGTTTGTGCAGACCCGTTTTACTATTTTGATGTCGATTATCTGTTCTGGTCCCGCAACTCGGGATCGGCAACGAGTCCGATTATCGGAGGACCTGAAGCTCTCAACTATGGCGGGACAGGATCCGATTTTGAAAGCGG
>DOCI01000318.1:22704-23799 GCA_003503535.1 Planctomycetaceae bacterium | reverse complement strand
AAAGCGGAGTTCGCCTGAAAGCTGGAGCTGCCTTTGAAAACTTTGAATTACAGTTTTCCTGGTCACGGATTGATAACTGGAATAGCACGCAATCCGGCCAGCTCGTGAACGGAATCAGCTTCGATTCCGGGATCGGCACCTCATTCGCCGGTGCCAATTTTATCAACGGCACTACGGGTTTCCGCTCACTGTTTGCTGCGGCTGAGTTCAATCCGGGTGGCGGTCCCGATGAAACTCTTGAAGATGAAGGCCTGGGGCCAGTTGGAATCTTTGCCGATGCCGCTCCGACATTCAATGTGCAATATCGCAGTGACTTCAACGATTACGAATTTATCACCAAGTTTGCCCCAATTACTTCCCGCATTAAATTCGGCGTCGGCTGGCGACATGCAGATCTCGATGAACTGATGTCCGCCTCGATTACGGGAACATTTCGAGCTGTTGACAATGCTGTGGGTGCCAACGGCGGGTTGTCACACGCAGCCTTAACTGCTCCAAATGGCGGAAATTTAACGCTGATTTCCGGAGCCGCAGATGGTTTTGACGACGAAACCGGGCTCCTGGGTGGTGTCGGACCGGACATGCTGAATATGAACGAACGATCCAGCACGACGAACGCGCTCGACGGTGTTCAGTTTTCACTGGATTTGCTGGTTATGGAATCCGAACGATTCCTGATTGACAGTGTGTTAAAAGTCGGAGCTTATAACAATAAGTCGACCGGAACCTTTATTGAAACCTATTCCGGAATCGGTAACGACAATTCGGATTATGGTCGCACACTGACCGACAGTAGTAATTCGGTCGCGTTTGTTGGACAGGTCGGGCTGGGAACGATGTATCGTTTCAACGATTACGTCCGTTTCCGCTTCGGGTGGGACGTCATTTTCCTCTCAGGAGTCGCCCTCGCCCCTGAGCAAACGACTCTCGCGAACACCACATACACGATCAATAACGATGGGAGCCTGGTCATTAATGGCGGACATGTGGGCCTTGAGTTCGTCTATTAATTGCTGAACTGCTTTCTCCAATTAAGCCCTGTTAACTTTCAAAGCCGAAAGTTGACAGGGTTTTTTATTTGACTCCGGGTGGCGG
>DOCI01000318.1:16408-22475 GCA_003503535.1 Planctomycetaceae bacterium | reverse complement strand
ACCGCCACCCAGGTTGATTTATTTTCATTGTTATCCTGGTGCAAACTGATCTATTTGCAGTTTGAGGATTTTCTCCGGGTTTCAATTTGAACCTAGTTTAGCCACTTCCGCATGCAGTCAAGCCCGGTATTTTACTCCTTAACATAAATCTCATCAGGAACACACCTTATGTTATTTGTTGGCGGTAAGGATTCTGTCGAAAAGAGAAATAGAGAACACGTTCAAATCCTGACGTCAGAACATTCACAACCTGCTGATGATAGATCGATCCCGTTCAGGAATTATGAATTTAAGACAGGAAGTCCATAAGCGATATTATCGCTGCCAATACTTTTCTATTGACAGGTCAGGGAAGGCCCAGGTGATTTTATGATTGATCCCAATTTCCCCGCGACGCCGTCCTTTCCGGTCAAGTCTGCTGCTGCAAGGCCCCATCATACTCCTATGGGAGAAAAAGTGCGTGCACTTTTCCTGAGTGATGTGCATCTGGGAAGTCCGCATTCGTCAGCCGATGAGTTTCTGGCACTGCTGAATCGATATCGCCCTGAAAAGCTGTTTCTGGTGGGTGATATTCTTGATGGACGTCGCCTGAAAAAGTTCTGGCACTGGCCGAAAGTTTACAATCAGATCCTCAATCGCTTCGCCGACTTACTCTCCAACGGCACCATCATTTACTACACCCCCGGCAATCATGATGAATTCATGCGGGATCTGCTTCCCTCATTACCGCAGTTTGTGCGATCGGACCAGATCCGGATTGCTGACGAATTTCTGTACGAATCGCACCGCAAAGCCCGCCTGCTGGTGACCCATGGGGATCAGTTTGATCATCATGAAAAGGCTGCGGGATTCGTTTCTGCCTTTGTAACTGTGGTTTATGACTGGCTATTGCGTATCGATGGGGGATTAACCCGATTTTTTCCTCAAAGAAAACGGAGCAATATTGCTCGCTGGGCGAAGCGGCAATCGTCTAAAGTACAGCAGTTTGTGGAGCAATTTGAGGAAACCGCTGCCAATTATGCCGAGCGTGGTGGCTACGACGGGATAATTTGCGGGCATGTTCATGAGCCTAAGATTGTTTCTCGAAGCTCAATATCGTATTGTAATACAGGCGACTGGGTCGAACACTGTTCTGCTTTGATAGAGCAGACCACCGGCGACTGGGAGCTGACTTTTTTCAACCCGAAACATTATTCTTCGGCCAAAACCACCAAAAGCAGGCAAACTCAAACTCGTTGCTCCACCTGGAGAACGAGACCTCCCCGAGACGATGTGCAATTGACACTACTCAAAAGCAATCGTTGGACACATCGGCATTCATTTCCCGAGAAGACGTCCGAAACAGGCTGCCAGCAAGTGAATCAGGCCAGCGGAAATCAATCTGATGCTGCGTCCCAAGAAAAACAAATCTCCTGAGGCAACGACTTCAAGTGATGGTGATATCCAAAAAAAACGACGACGGCTCAATTTCGACCGTCTGAGCAAAACCTGGTTCAATCTCGTCCATCAAAATAATCTCGTCTACAACACTTGCTGGGAAGATCCCCGACTCGATCATGTCGCGCTGGAACTCGGTCCTGATGATGTCGTCATGGTCATCACCTCGGCTGGTTGTAACGCGATCGATTACGCGCTCAAAGAGCCGAAGCATGTGCATGCGGTCGATGTGAATCCCCGACAAAACGCACTGCTCGAACTGAAACTGGCAGCGATCCGGGAATTGGATTACGACCAGTTTTTCCAGATGTTTGGCCGCGGTCGACTCTCTGGATACAAGAAGATTTACAAAGATAAACTCCGAAAACATCTTACGCACGCCTCGGTTTCCTATTGGGACAAACGGACGAAGATGTTTTCTGGAAATGGTCGCCGACCGAGCTTCTATTTCTACGCAACCTCAGGAATGTTTGCCTGGTTGATCAATATTTATGTCAATCGCATTAAAAAACTGCGCCCTGCTGTCGATGAGTTGCTGGCAGCAAAGTCTGTTGAAGAACAGCAGCAAATTTACGACAAACATCGTTTACGAGAAACACTGTGGACGCCATTCCTGAAATGGGCCATGAAACGCGATATGACATTGTCACTTCTTGGAGTGCCTCGCGCTCAAAGACGACAGCTCGATCGAAGTTATCCCGGAGGTATTCTGCAGTTCGTTGTCGATTCTCTCGAAACGGTATTCACGAAACTGCCGATTCGAGACAATTACTTCTGGCATGTCTATTTGACTGGACACTACACACCCGAGTGCTGTCCAGAATATCTGAAGCAGGATAATTTCATGCGACTTAAGAATGGATTGGTTGATCGAATTTCGATTCACACCAACACCATCCTTGGCTTCCTGCGGGAAGATCAAGAAGTTGAAGTTTCGCGGTATATTCTGCTGGATCATATGGACTGGCTGGCAGAAGTACGCGCCGATGTGCTGGCCGATGAATGGCAGGTGATGCTTGATCGAGCCGCCCCGAAAACACGATTCCTCTGGCGAAGTGCCGGATTGGAAGTTGATTTTGTCGATCCAATTCCCGTCCAATGGAACGGTGAAGACTGCAATGTTGGACAACTCCTGAATTACAAACAGGAACTGGCTTCGGAATTGCACCCCAAAGACCGCGTCCATACTTATGGCAGTTTCTATATCGCTCATCTGGATCGGGATGCGAAGCCTAAACCACTCGAAGATAAAACGGCAGAATCAGCCAAAGAACCTGTTGGAACTTGAGGTTAAACGACAAGCACGAAGTACAATCGAGTGTGTAATAACGATGAAGAGAATCACGCTATTGAGCTTCCTGCCTGTACGAAAAAGTAATTAATGCCCATTTGAGAAGTTGAGAATCAGGAATATTTATGCCGCTGCCTCAGTCGATCAGTTCCAATGCCCGCGTGTTGTGGCACCTGGCGCTCAATCGCGTGACTGGCAACACGCACGAAGAGCGGCTCTCCAGTTTCTACAAAGGTCAGGCGGGCGATTACGACAGTTTTCGCAAAAAGTTGCTGCATGGTCGACAGGAAATGCTCGAAACCATTGTTTTTCCGGATGATGGCATCTGGGTTGATCTGGGAGCTGGCACAGGATCGAATGCGGAATATGTAGCCGAGACAATTCCGCGGCTCAAGAAGGTCTATCAGGTCGATCTGTGCGAGCCATTACTTGATGTTGCCCGGGAACGGGTCGTAGAACGCAACTGGCCACAAATCATTCCGACTCATGCTGATGCCACTAAATTCACTCCCGAAGAAGGTTATGCCGATGTCGTGACCTTCTCCTACTCGCTGACAATGATACCCGACTGGTTCGCCGCAATCGACAATGCGTATCGAATTTTGAAACCGGGCGGGGTCATTGGAATTGTCGATTTTTTCGTGTCTCGAAAGTATCCGGCTGAAGGTTTCACTCAACATCCCTGGTCGACACGCAATTTCTGGACGGTCTGGTTCAGTTCAGATAATGTTTTTCTGAATGGCGATCACTTACCTTATTTGCACAAATACTTCGAACCTTTGCGATTGGAACAACGTCGCGGCAAAGTTCCGTTCTTGCCACTTGTCAGAGCTCCGCATTATATTTTCCTGGGGAAGAAGAGCGAGAAAATCGAACCGACAATATAATAGTATTTGAGTAATACAAAAAATATTAATATCACTGAGACACAGAATTCACAGAGGAGGAGATAAGATCACCAACATACGGACAATTGGAGAGTCAAATTTCTCTGTGTTCTCTGTGCCTCTGTGGTCAATTAAATTTCTTTGCGACATTTATTCGCATCGAACAGTTGTCATTGACAATATGTCATCTTCCCGGAGGGATACGGATGGCGAAAATCTTTATGAGTATGTCTGGCGAAGGCCGTGGGCATGCGACGCGGGTTCGCTCACTTGTTGAGCGGATGCGGGATCGTCATGAGATCACTCTGTTTGCTCCCGGTGATGCCTATCGTTTTCTTGAACCTCAATACGGAAACGATCCCGACGTTCGTCTGATCGAAATCCCCGGGCTCAAGTTTCACTACGTCGATGGAAATATCCATCTGACGAAAACGATTTACCGGGGATTTCATTATCAGCATTCCCATCTGCCCAAACTCGTTCAATATTTAGCTGATGAGATTGAGACACATCAGCCCGATGTCATCCTGACCGACTTCGAACCTGCCCTGGCACGTGCAGCAAAATATTGTGGCAAACCTTATCTGAGCATGACGCATCAGCACTTTCTGGTCGCCTACGATCTGTCCATCCTGCCGATGCACCTGAGATTCTTCGCCTGGTTTATCGGCCTGGCTGTGCCGATGCACTACACGTCGCAGAAAGAGACGATCATCTCCTCGTTCTTCAAAGCGGACTTGAAACCTCGCTGGAAGAAAAAGGGAGCAATTTGTGTTGGCCCCATGATTCGACCGGAAATTCGTCAGGACGAATTTCATTATGACAGTCCAGGAACAGAATCCGCTGATTCAAATCATCCCCCCTTTTTACTCTCCTACTTACGCAAGCAGGCGAAGACAGATGTCGTTGACATTCTCAAGGAATCCCCGATCCCAGTGAAAGTGTATGGATTGGGCGAACGAGAGCCTGTCGGTTCGATTACCTTCCATGAAATTCACCCTCAGAATTTTGTCGATGATTTGCTGGCCTGTCATGGCGTCGTGAGTGCCTCTGGAAACCAGTTGCTTGGCGAGTGTATGTATCTGGGCAAACCGGTCTTGGGAATTCCAGAAACCTGGCATCACGAGCAGCTCATCAATGCTCATTTTCTCAAGGCGATGGGCTGTGGAGATTTCGTTACGCTCGAGAAGTTTCATCTCAAACATTTAAATAATTTTCTGGAACATATCGAAGAGTATCGAACGAAAATTCGCGAGACGTGTCAGGGTAACGACGGCACCGATGACACAATTGCAATATTGGAACGGAACATCCCAGTTGAAATTCCGAGCAATGTTGATGTTGTCGGACAAGTTCATTGAGATCGTGTGCAGCCAATTCCTGCATGTGAAATCAACCTTTGTCGTGAATATCCGGGGCCTCTCGCAGAAGCCCCCGTTTATCAGAATTCATCGTTTGCAGATCAGTTAGGCAGGTATATTTCTCCTGAATAGTTGAACGAAAACCGTATTTGAGCAGCTTTAAAGGATGGCAAATCGAGATTTGTCATAAAAATTCGTCGAATCTTCATCATTTTTCGGGGGAACTGACCCCATCCTCAGGTTGACGAATGCCTGCATGGGACTAAAAATAATTGACTCGACCTCGAATACAGGAGGAGATATGACGCAAGTGGTTCTTGACCGGCCGACGCTGGTCCTAAATAAATCCTGGCAACCGGTCCGCGTCGCGACTGCCGCACGTTGCCTGATCATGTTGTGGAACGGCACCGTCAAGGCAGTCGATCCGCATGACTACCAGACTTATGACTGGGAGGACTGGTCTCGCATCAATCCGGGGGAAGATGACGCTGTTGTGCAAACGGTGCAACAGTCGATTCTGGTTCCTGAAGTCGTGGTGCTGATGAACTATTCCAAGGTTCCGAAGCAGACGGTTACTTTCAGTCGTCGCAACCTGTTCCGACGCGATCAGTATCAGTGTCAATATTGCGGCTGCAAACCACAAAGTGTTGACCTGACGATCGATCATGTTGTGCCACGTTCTCAAAATGGTGGTTCCAGTTGGGAAAACTGTGTTTTGGCCTGCATTCAGTGCAATACCCGTAAGGGAGGTCGCACGCCTGTTGAAGCGAATATGAAATTGATGCAGAAGCCTGTCCGACCACGTTGGACACATCTTTTCAGCATGCCCAAGCATCGCATCAGCAGTTGGTCGAAGTTTATCAGCGACGCCTACTGGGACGTCGAATTGCAAAAATAGACTGATCGTTTTTGATCATACAAATGAGCCGTACATCGAAAGATGTGCGGCTTTTTTACATTTCCTGACGACTGGAATTAATACGCATTCTAATTTGAAATAGCGCGATTCTACGACTAAAAATAACATCTGAAGGATCAGTATTTTCATTGTTTAAAATGTTTCACGCAAAGACGCAAAGCCGCAAAGAATT
>DOCI01000318.1:10412-16226 GCA_003503535.1 Planctomycetaceae bacterium | reverse complement strand
AGTTTAGAGTTCCCTTTGAATTTAATCCTGGAAATAATTACCAATTTCACCAAATTGTTTCATAGAATATAACCCATTGATTATCTTAGTAACCTGGGTGTATTCCAGTGGCTTTCAAACTGGGGGGTAAAAGCACCCTTTCTTATTAGAATCCGTATGAGTTTGCGAGAATGAATTCTTCTGTATCGCGTTGGTGATGAATAAATCATAGAAGCAACTGAGGAACTTCGATCAGTTCCACACTCAGAGAATAGGCTAAGCCGTGCATGGCCAGTTGTTCGTCATCCTTGGTATTCATGACCAGTAAGTCGGCACGATAGTTCGTAATCAGGTCGCGATATGTTTTCAGGCGATGCCCGATTTGAATTTCTGCAATCACAGAAACTGACGGGGAAATTTTTGACAAGACTTCCGCTGCGCTTTCGGAATAGCGTTTTGCTTCATGTATCAATTGCTCAAGAAGTTTTTCCCGTGCAATGTTCGTACTGAGTTCGGGGATTTGTTCGATCGCTTTGAGATATCTTCCAAAAACAAGATCATCTTCAACATGCCCGAGAATGAGTTTACCGTCGTTGTTGACCATACCAGCTGCATAATTGACGAGGCGATGGTCACCATTCAAATGATCGGTTGCCACGATGACGTTAGCGCATGTGCGATCTTCCAGGGAAACTGGCTCAAATCGACTACCAGGTAATAGTAAAATCGGCACAGGAAGAACCTGCGTGAGAACATCGACATACACGCCAAGGCTGTGCTGAGGTCGAATCGATTTTTCACAAAGATGTCGCCACGTCACAATCATATCTGCAGATTGTTCCAGGAGTTGCCGCTCCAATTTAGCGACTGTCGATTGGTCATCCAGTCGCAGAGTCTCCCACTTTTCCACAGATCGAAACGCCTTGGAAAACGTCTTCAACTGCTCGATTAAAGACTCCAGGTTTTCATCGACTTGATCTGTCACAATCAGAATCGATCGCGGCACAATATTCAAATACTCATACTGCGGCTTTGTCGCTCTTCGAAAGATCGATTCAAATTCATCCAGATTCTCAAGCGTATCCATGTTCAGTTCCTTGGTCAGTTTTATGACTCCACACAATCCAACTCTCAATTATTATTGACTCATTTTCATATTGGATTGGCCTGCGATTCACTGGAAAATTTCTCATTGTGCTGCGAATGCGAACAAAACGCGGCTTATTAATTTTTGCAATCCATTCGGGATCACTACTCGGAGAGTTCGTCTGTCTGTTTGGTTGAAGGCATAATTTCCAGGGTGGCTCGCAGTCCTGGTTTGAGCTTGTTTCCCTCATTGCGAACTTCCGCCCAGATACGTATTTTCTCGGTGACGGGAGTGACTGCTCCATCGATGAAACGAATATTCCCATTGAAGGTCATATCGCGAATTTTTGACGACAAATTCGGACTTTCCAGTCGCACGACAACGGGATCCCCCTGGCAGATCTCCCAGGAGTCAGCCACATTGATAAAGCCTTCAACTTTTAGAATTTGAAAATTCACCACTTCTGCGATTTCAGTTCCCTGCTGAACCGCTTCTCCACTGGTTTTGAAACGACGAACCACCATTCCTGAAATCGGTGTGAGTATTTGATGTTCTTTGAGGCGTTCTTCCGATTCGATCAGTTCGAGTTTTTTCACGGCGAAATCATGCTCGGCCTGTTCAATTTGCAATTGAGTCTGCTCAGCGGAAAGTTTTAAGCGGCGGATTTCATATCGGGTAACAACCTGCAGATTGGGATCTGAATTTGCCTGTACGGCTTGTTCGAGTTCCGCCGCTGCAACTTCACTAGTTTTTTGAGCCAGTCTTATTTCAATATCGTTCTCGGTCTGCTTCCGGGAAATTTCAACCGCAGCGGTTGCGACATCATCCCGCAAACGGGCGATTTGTTGCTTCGCATCAACTTCATCCCCTTCCTCAACCGAAATTAATTCGAGAACTCCAGGCCGATCACTGGCAATCTTGGCAGAATTCAAAGGAGCAATCGAACAATTATCGACTAAAATACGTTCTCGATCCTCCGCGATCGATAACTCTCCAGATATCGCGAAACCAAACGCGATGAGCAATATTTTTGTGAGTTTCGAATTATTCATAGTCATAAAAAATCAATTCATTCATCGCATACAGAACAGACAACATTTCCTCGATCTTCTTAAACTACTTAAGATGATGCATTCTACGAGATATTGCAAATTGGAATGTCTATGGAAGGAAGATCATTTTTCTGATGCCGTACGATTCGGATTCAAACACTGCAGGACAGGTCTCTACAGTTGCAGGATATTTTAATTATTTCACTGTTAACTTTATGTTTCCTGACAAAACGATTGAGACAAACTTCAATCTATTATCTGCTCTTAACCGCCCGTCGCTTCCAGGTACGGATTCAGGCCGATTCGCCGGTAGGTTTCCATCTGTTTCTTTTCATGTTTCATCATCTGTTTCCGCTGCTTGTAGTGGTTACGTTCGAGAAAACGTTGTGTCCGTTTGAAGAGTTTGGCCCAGCTTGCAGGAAGTTCTCCCACGCTGGCACGCGAGGCTTGCTTTCGAATTCGATTCACTCGATCTGCGGGCAAGTTCTTCAGAAGTTCATCTTCCATGGAAAGAAAAAATTGAAAAGTGCCAGGATCTCCCTGCCGTGCACAGCGTCCAACAAGCTGTCGATCGATTCTGGCGGAACTGTGCATTTCGGTCGCTATCACGTGCAAACCACCTGCCTCTTGAACTTCAGGAGATAGTTTGATGTCTGTTCCGCGACCAGCCATGTTGGTCGCAATCGTAACCGCTCCCAACTGCCCGGCACGCGAGACAATTTGTGCCTCCACTTCATGATAGCGAGCATTGAGAATTTCATGGTCGATCTGATGTTCATGAAGTACGGCACTCAAACGCTCCGAGGCACCGACAGAAGGTGTTCCGATCAGAACGGCACGCCCCTCTTGTAACAATTCCTGGAGACTCTTCATGACGGCTTGATTTTTCGCCTCCTGAGTGGAGAAAACTCGTGTTGGTAGACCTTTACGAATACAGGGGCAGTTGGTTGGAATTCGCTGTACGCCCAATCGATAGGTTTTCCGAAATTCACGCTTCGCATTTGAGGCCGTTCCGGTCATACCGCATTTTTGGGGATACTGTTGAAAAAATCGTTGTACTGTAACACGAGCGGCATCGCTGGTTGGGGAGGAGATCGGCAAATGTTCTTTGGCTTCAATCGCCTGATGTAATCCATTTTGCCATTTTCGCCCCGGCATTAAGCGACCGGTCGATTCATCGACAATCGTGACTTCATCTTCATGCAGTGTGTAATGGCGGTCTCGCTGATAAAACAGATACGCTTCCAGAGCCCGTTCGATATTTTCGAAAATCGTTTCCATATTCACCGCCTCCATCAAAGGCGGTTTTCCCAGCAGCACCACTTTTCTGCAACCGGGATCTGTAAGAAAAACCTGCCTTTTCTTCGAGTCGGCAATATAGTCTTTATGAGATTCAAGTTTCTGGATCGCTCGTGAACACCACCGAAACAGAGCAACCCGCTGAGGCGATTCCGGCTGAGCGGTTCCGATCAGAAGCGGTGTCCGGGCGTCATCGATCAATACACTGTCCGCTTCGTCGACGATGGCACAGAATTGATTCCGTTGAACAAGACCACCTTCTTCCTGAAAAATTTTGCGAGTTTCCTCGTGAATAAGTTCGGCTCCGAGACGCAGACGATCTCTCAGATAATCGAAACCCATTTCCTTGGCGGTGCCGTAAGTGATGTCACGAGAATACGCCTGACGTCGTGCTTCATCTTCCATATCGGTGGTGACACAGCCGACCGATAAACCCAGGCGTTCGTAAATCGGTCGCAGTTCGGTGGCATCGCGATCGGCCAGATAATCGTTCACGGTCACAACATGCACACCTCGACCTGCCAAAGAAAACAACACTGCTGGCAACACAGCCGTCAAGGTTTTGCCTTCTCCCGTTTGCATTTCTGAAATCGAGTGCCGGGCCATGCTGGAAGCCCCGAGGATTTGCACATGATGCAAATCGAACCCGCAGGTTCTACGAATCGAGAGACAAGCAAGAGTAAAGGCTTCGTCCTGCACACTCGCGAATGATTCCCCACTTTCAACACGATGCCGTAAGCCTCGGATCAGCCGAGGGATATCTTCGCTGGGAAGATCATTCAACTCATGAGAGCGCTGAAGGATGTTTGCCGCAAAGCGAACAGTTTTCGTCGGCTTGGTGCGGTCAGGTTTTTCGTCAGGAGTTGTCGGCGAGAGGGTCGCACTCTCCACAATAACAGCCTTTGAAAGAGTGATTATCGTCCAGAGGGATCAATAAGAGATAAGACTCAGAAGTTGAGTTGAAAATCCCATTCTACACAGGTGATGAGAAGTTGAAATGGAATTCCTGGGAGATTTGTCTGGTTACAGCAATATACAAAAGAAAACCCGTACCAGAAATGGCACGGGTTGACTCAATGAGATCAATCCACAAATTACTTTGTTGGTTGATTCTTAACTCGTTTGCGAACATCGGTTTCCAGTACGCCAAAAGTCTGCTCGTGACGCTGCACCGCTGAAGCGAGCAACGAGACGAGTCGTTTGGCGGTGAAGTGATTCAGGATCACTCGCTGCGATATGCGAATCTTTTCAGGGGGATTGCCCACTGGATTCGGATTCAAAGCCAGATCGAGGATCAGTTCCTCAGGAGTACTTGAGACCCGGCACATATTCGCGTAAATCGCTTCGACATTGGAATCATCAATATCGATTCGTATCTGTTGCTGTTCCGCTGCTGCCTGTCCTGCTTCTACCGGGGATGCTTCATCTGCCATGTGCTTAATCCTATTCTCGATCTGCAATGTCCATTCTTGCCGTATTGGTCTCGCCATACAGTTTTGTGGCGATGATTTTCAAATGCATCGCTACCGAAACAGTTTGGTCATAAACCACTGAATTGTTCGTATCAGTCTGATTGAATCTTCAGATTTGTCAACTTGCCGAGAATACTAACAGAAGGTTCACTAACAGAAAGCTTCAATCTTATCGAATTCAATATTACCTCTCCTTCCTATCTCTCCATTATTCATGCAAGATAACCGAAAGACACCTCAAGAATTACTGAAATACAAGCACGCAGCACAAGCGAGTGTGTCAAAAAGTCCAAATTCACTCACTGGCTTGCGCTTTGTGTTTGTAAAGCTTGTAGCAACAAACAGCACAAAAGCGTTGGGTTCGTTGAGCAGGATTCGGTTTCACCCCACCTGCTCGCTGTTATACTGAAGCGTTTTCAATAAAGATCCCCTGGAATCGAAACCGTATGTCATCTGCACGCAAAAATGAGGCTCGTCCAAAGGAATCAGAGAATCACTCGCCCTCAGTCTGGCGAAAGTGGTTGCCGGTTTTTTTGGCGATTGTATGGATCCTGGGCTTCTACACTTACTTTTACTCGCAAACCTTACCAAACGCTCAGCAGCTGGCTGATGGGACTCGTCCAGATCGCTGGTTGATCTGGGAATTTGTGCCGCAAGTCTTGCTGGATGATTTGCTTCCCATTCGCGACAAGAATGCCGCTCCGGCGGGCTTGGCGTACTTACCTCAACGGATTCCGTTTCTGCTTATCGCCATCTTAATTTACGGGCTGGCCTATTGTTTGGGGACAGGTTTGTTCCATGCACTCGGATTGAAAATCCGCAGCATTGGTCGAGCAGAATGGCATGGACTGAGTCTGGCTGTTGGAATTTCCGGACTCTCTCTGCTCACACTCGGGCTGGGTTTGCTGGGTGGTTTGAATCGGAT
>DOCI01000318.1:5960-10277 GCA_003503535.1 Planctomycetaceae bacterium | reverse complement strand
CTTTCGGCATTGCTTATCTGATAATTCTACTGTTCTGGGCAATGATGCATGCGCGAAGCCTGGGAGGATTCTCGGCTTGGATCTCGCGGATGAAAGCCTGGGTTTTATTGCAGAATCACAAACTCTCTCAGAAAACGTTGAGTCTGAATTCGATTCGAGTCTGGGGCACAATTGTGATCGTTCCCTTTCTCATCGCGATTTTTCTGGGAGCGATGTTGCCCTCTGTCGATTTCGATGTCAAAGAGTATCACTTCGGTGGTCCCAAAGAGTTCTACCAGTCGGGCTCCATTCACATGCTGCCGCACAATGTTTATACGAGCTTCCCATTTCTCACGGAGATGCTCACGCTGACCGGCATGGTTTTATATGGGAACTGGTATTGGGGAGCAGTCGCCGGAAAAACAATTCTGGCAGGTTTCGCTCCCCTGACGGCTTTGCTCGTTTACACCATCATCCGTCGTTCTGCCACGCCCACTGCCGGCTGGCTGGGAGCGATGATTTATCTGACGGTTCCCTGGACCTATCGCATTTCCATCATTGCCTACACAGAAGGGGGACTTTGTCTGTATGTAGCTGCGACTCTGCTGGCGACGATGGTTGCGATCTCACTCTTGAAAAAGAAACCGACTCCAAACCGCTGGTTTCTTGTTACGGGGTTGCTGGCAGGAAGTGCGATCTCGTGCAAATATCCCGGCTTGATTTCCGTCACATTGCCTATTTCTCTGTTCCTGCTGGGGGCTTATGTTCTGGCTGTCAAAGCAGACAAAAGAAAATTCTCAGAAATACTCAGTGGAGCAGGCGCCTTTGTGCTCGGAACAGTGATTACGTTTGGCCCGTGGATGGCCAAGAACACGGCAGAGACTGGGAATCCCGTTTATCCCTTATTGTACTCCGTCATTGGAGGAGCCGACTGGGATGACGCAATGAACGTCAAATGGAAAGCGGCTCACAGTCCTGATCATCACAAAATCACTCATTTTTTTACAAGTGTAGTCGATGTTTTTGCCGTGAACGATTGGCAATCGCCATTGATTCTGGGTTTCGGTTTAATCGGAATTCTAGCGGGCCTGAAAAGTAGTCCGAAAGTGCGATGGGTGAGTCTCTATTTACTTTGGTTATTGGTCTCCTGGTGGGTGCTGACACATCGCATCGACCGTTTCTGGGTTCCATTACTACCAGTCGGGGCTTGTCTTGCAGGATGGGGAGCCTGGTGGCTGATGCAGCGCACACGCATCGGATTGATTGCGTTATTAGCGCCAGCAATGTTGTTCAATCTGGCTTTTATCACACTTGAGCTATGTGGTTACAACGCTTATGTGATTGATCTGAATGCAGCTCGAAAAATCACAGCCAATATTACTTCGCCAGAAGTCGTCTTTCTCAATGAATTGATGAAAAACAGGGAGGGCTCAATTCTGAGTGTCGGCGAAGCGGAGCTGTTCGATGCGACCTTCCCGTATCGTTACAACACGGTGTTCGATCGCTCCCTGTTCGCAGAGTGGATGGGGATTGTCGATCGGAAAATTCCCGAAGGGGAATGGAAGAATAAGCCTGCAGAGGACATTCGAAAGATCTTTGCAGAAAACAAGTTCAGCTACGTGCTCGTCAACTGGCAGGAAATTCTGCGATATCGGACGTCCTATAAATACACCGACTTTGTCACTCCTGAAAGATTTCAGACACTTCAGGAGATGGGCATTCTGGGAGATGCGTTACCCAATACGCCGTTTTATCAGCCATATAAATCCTTGTCGGATTCTCAGCGAAAAGAAATCGAACGCTGGGCTCCTTCATTGATCGTTGAGATCGACGGAGAGCGGTACTTTGTGACGACACAGGTTTTTCCCGTGCTGCCCGAAGATTGGTCAATAAGCCGGTAGGACAGGCAGAATGCCTGTCCTACATTCTGAATTACATTTCGGTGCTCAGCGATTGACGATATCCCAACTCGTACATCACATCGTACAATTCTTCATAAGTGATGAAACGACGTCGGTTGCGAAGTTTGTATTGATCAACCGCGTCAGCCAGTTGAGCGACTTCCGGGCGAGTGTTGTCGCGAGAATCGCCAAATTGACGGCGGTTTGGCCCGCTATAATCTTCTGAGCGATTTTCTGAGCGGCGATCCGTAATCGCTTCTTGTTTTCCAAACAGAGTTGCCATACTAGTCTCCACAAATTCAGGATGGTCCCGCAGACTTGAATCCTGAGGGCTAAACAAAATTGTTCATTAAACCGTAGTTCAGAAATCCCATTCGAGCGGATCCCTGCTCGAAAAATAGAAGTCGAAACTGCACATCAGTTTGAAGAGAGTGCATATTCCTCAAATACGTCATAATTGATAAGAATTATCTTCTGGATAACGTCGGATTGCCAGTTGGCATGCAACCGCTTATAAGTTATCTACAACTAAAATGAACATCGAATTCGTGAACAGCAGTGCTAATCACGATTACCTTTGAGGAGTGCTTGACTCATGCCAACGAAAATTGCAATTCTGGGCGGTGGTGCCATGGCGACCGCCTGTGCGATTCTGCTCAACGAACATCAGGATCAGCAGGTCTCCATGTGGTTACGGAGTGCTGATCTCGCACGGGAAATCACAGAAACGCGGGAGAACAAACGGCTGTTGCCAGGCGTGCAGATTCCACAGGAAATCGAAGTGACTGGCGAAATTGAACAGGCGGTCGCAGATGCCGAGTTTCTGGTCGTTGCCATCCCCTCTGCCTTTCTGCGATCATCACTCGAGCAACTCGCCCCGGCTCTCAACAGCAATCGCCCTACGATCAGCGTTGTGAAAGGTCTGGAACCGGAAACTCATCAGCGTCCCAGTGAAATTATTACGGACGTTCTCGGAACGCGTTCTGTAATCGCCGTCGGCGGACCGAGCCACGCAGAAGAAATTGCCCGTCGACTGCCGGCGACAGTTGTTGCCGCCAGTGGAGATTTATCACTCGCAAAACGTGTCCAGAGCATGTTTGCAACCGACCGATTTCGCGTCTATGCCAATGTCGATTTGATTGGCGTTGAAGTCGCGGGTGCGGTTAAGAACGTGATTGCCATCGCGGCTGGGATTTGCGATGGCCTCGGCTTTGGAGACAATGCCAAGTCAGCCTTAATGACTCGTGGAATCGTCGAGATGTCTCGCTTTGGTGCTCATTTTGGAGCCGAAGAATCGACCTTCAGCGGCCTGGCAGGTATTGGAGATTTGATTACCACTTGTATCAGTCCTTACGGACGAAATCGATTAGTTGGCCGTCGACTGGGCGAAGGAGAAACATTATCTCAGATCCTGGAATCGATGGATGCGGTTGCTGAAGGTGTGAAAACAACTCAGGCGGTCATGGAAATTTCCGATCAGAACGATATCGATATGCCGATTTCTCAGGAGATCTATCGAGTCTTGTTCGAAGAGAAATCACCTTTCGAAGCGACGCAAACCTTGATGAACAGGCCGTATAAAATTGAGTAATCAGTCAGCCTGATCGCGGTGTGGTTCCAGATGGATCAGAACATCTCGTAATTCAGGATGCTGCTTTAAAAGCTCATCTTTGACGTCATGACCAATCCGGTGCCCGAAGTCGACAGTGATTGAGGGATTCACTTCGATATGCACATCCGCAAAGTATTCCAGTCCGACTTTTCGCACCAGTAAGGTTTCAATCTCTTCCACTCCTGTCACCGATAATGCGGTTTGATGGATCGATGCCAGAAATTGCGGGTCGGCCTGCTCGTCCATGAGTTCACTGGCACTGCTGCGGAACAAATGGATGCCGGATGCAATCACTCCCAATGAAACGATGATTGCTGCCACCGCATCGACCCAGCCTGGACCACCCCAACGGATAATCAGCAATCCTGCCAGGACAGCCAGCGAACACAGTGCATCGCTGCGATGATCCCAGGCATTCGCAATAATGGAAGCCGACCGTGTCCGCTTCCCCACTTGTAACTTGTATTGAAACAGCCACTCTTTCAACACGACATTTCCGCCGGCAATCGCAATTGCCCACCAGGGTGTTCGAGGTGCAATTTCACCAAATCGTATGATCGCTTCCCAACCGACAATCGCTGCGGAAATGATGATGCCGATCGCGACATTTGTCGCTGCAATTCCTTCAGCTCGCATGTGACCATAAGGATGCTCGGCATCAGCTGGTCGTTGAGCCACTTGCAATCCATACAATACTGCCAGTGAAGTGAGGGCATCGCCCAGAGAATTGACCGCATCGGCGATCAGTGCACTGGAACGGGCCACCACCCCCGCAAACATTTTCACCAGGCCCAATGTGAGATTGACCACCAGCCCGATTAAGGC
>DOCI01000318.1:5576-5805 GCA_003503535.1 Planctomycetaceae bacterium | reverse complement strand
CCACCAGCCCGATTAAGGCGGCTCGAAAGGCATCTCGGTAACGGGTTGTAATTTCGTTCAAGACGACTCTGCTGGTTGGCAAGTGGTAAGTAATAGTTAGGGAAAACTGACACAATAGTGGAAAGCTGGATGCATTCTCAATCCACTCAGCCTATTCCTTGTCATTTACTTTCAACGAAGCAGTCGACAATACAAAGATCGAAGGATGGCGGGGGCGCTCCGCGTTAGC
>DOCI01000318.1:4952-5432 GCA_003503535.1 Planctomycetaceae bacterium | reverse complement strand
CGCGTTAGCGGAAGCCCCCGAAAGTCTTATGATTCGGGGGCTTCTCTTCGAGAGCGTCTCCGCCACCCAGTCCATTGAGTCGACAAATCGGGGATCGATGATTTATGCTCATTAAAAATGTCCCAAAACTATCTCAGAACTGACATCATGAAACCAATCGTACAAATCTCACTCGACCTAACGAACATCGAAGAAGCACTCGAAACTGCTCATCTGGCAATGCGAGCTGGTGTCGACTGGCTCGAAGCGGGAACTCCGCTCATTCTGGCTGAAGGACTGCATGGAGTTCGAGCACTCCGTGCAGAATTTCCTGAGACTCCTATCGTAGCCGATTTGAAAACAATGGATGGCGGCTATCTCGAAGCCGAAATGATGGCCAAAGCGGGAGCGACACACGTTGTGGTCATGGCTCGGGCTCATGCCGAAACAATTCGCTGTGTCGTGAAAGCCGGAGCCGACTTCGGCTGCAAAGTCATGGGA
>DOCI01000318.1:4458-4851 GCA_003503535.1 Planctomycetaceae bacterium | reverse complement strand
AGGGTGCAAAATTTCTGGAAGACCTGGGCTGCGATTATGTCATTCATCATATCGGCTACGATGAACGGCGTGGCATAGCCGCCCGCGGCGAACGCATGCCCAGCCCGCTCGATGAATTGCGCGAAGTTGTTAATGCCGTGAAAATTCCCGTGCAGGCAGTCGGTGGACTTTCACTCGAACAGGCCATTCAGTGTCCCCAATACGGAGCCCCGCTGGTTGTTCTGGGAGCGCCATTAACGATTGATGCCGACGCCTTCAAAACAGCCGACGGTGATTTGGAAAGTTCTCTCCGAATGATCTGCGAAGCGATTCATTCACAAAATGTATAATCCAGTAGGGTACGCTGTGCGGACCATAGGAGATAGTCTTTATTCAATGTATGACGGGTGGCGG
>DOCI01000318.1:3109-4216 GCA_003503535.1 Planctomycetaceae bacterium | reverse complement strand
AATGGTCCGCACAGCGGACCCTACACTTATCAAAGTAGTCGCTCATGAAATCTGCAGCCGTTGTGAATTATGCTCCTGAAAAGGGTTCCGTCGAAATTCGGGAAATTGAGCAGCCGAGTATTGGGCCGGACGATGTCCTGCTCGAAGTTGCCAATGTCGGTGTCTGCGGAAGCGATCTGCATCAATGGACGGCCGACCATTCCTGGCCGGTGAATTATCCGGTTGTGCTCGGACACGAATTCGGCGGTCGGATCATCGAACTTGGCTCGAATGTACAAGGCTGGAAAGAAGGTGATCGCGTTGTCAGCGAAACCGCGGCTATCATCGATGCCAATAATCCGATGTCTCGTCAGGGACTCTATAATCTCGATCCCACCCGCAAAGGCTTTGGCTACGGCGTCAACGGAGCGATGACGAAATACGTCCGCGTCCCTTCAAGAATTCTACACAACGTGCCGGACGCTCTGCCCTTCGAACATGCCTGCCTGACCGAACCGTGCTGTGTGGCTTATAATGCAGTTGTCAGAAATGCCCGCATTGAGCCGGGGGATCGTGTTGTTGTACTGGGTCCGGGAACGATTGGAATTCTGTGTGCTGCGATGGCCCGGCTCTGCGGAGCAGAAGTCGCGTTGGTCGGACTCGAAGCAGATCGGCATCGTCTGGAAATCGCGAAGCAATATGGCTGCGAAGGAATCATTGGGGATGCCAAACCCTGGGCCATGGAGCGAGATGGACTCGGTTGCGACGGCGTCATTGATGCAGCCGGTGCCAGTGTGACTCTGAAAATCGCCATCGATATCGTCAGACCAGCCGGCTGGATCAGCAAAGTCGGCTGGGGTCCACAGCCGTTGAATTTCAATCTCGATCCCCTCGTCCAGAAAAACGTGAAACTCCAGGGCAGCTTCAGCCACAACTGGCCGATCTGGGAACGAGTGATTGCATTACTGACGAGCGGTCAACTGAATGTCCAACCAATCATCGGAGGCATCTGGCCGACGACCGAATGGCACGAAGCCTTCGAAAAAATGCATTCGGGAGAAGTGGTGAAATCGGTGCTGAAACCTGTTTGATAGCAAATTCGGAAAAGGCGAGCCGAGCCAGTTATGG
>DOCI01000318.1:1858-2854 GCA_003503535.1 Planctomycetaceae bacterium | reverse complement strand
TCATGACTGACTCGGCTCGCCAATGAATTTACAATAGAAATACTTCACAGCCACAAACGAACTCGCACAAAATCAATCGCATCACCAAACAGTACATACCCCAGTGTCATTTTTCCACAATTGATTTTTGCAATCACCTCGGCTCCAATCCTCAACTCCGCCAACTCTCGCTCGTCAATGTCTGCATAGACTTGAATGACGTTACCCGATTCCTGATTGATCGAAGTTCGGGAAGAGATTTTTTCCAGATGACCGGTATAGGTCGTTTCCGGATCAGTCGCGAGAACGTATTCAATCGGAAGTGCGGTCGTTTCAAATATTGTCTGGGCACGCAGCAAATGCCCCATGCGTTTATCTTTGACTTCCAGTTCCAGATGCCACGTTCCCTTGGGATCCATCACTTCCATCAGTACTTCGCCACGGCGAACCGGGCGGTTTCGTAGTAACTGCTCGACTTGAAAGGTCGCAACTACGCCATCAATCGGAGCATACACTTTCAACTTGTCGATGCGGTCTTTAAGGATGTCCGTTTCTTTTTTCAGACTGTTGACTTCGATTTCGGTTTCCGCAATTCGTCCCTGCAGTCGAATTGCATCTTCCACCTGACCGGCTCGCGAAGCCAGTTCCAGTTCTGATTGCTGCGCTCGAACCAGGAAGGTTTTTTCGCTCAGTTCTCCCTGAACACGCAGAAACTCAGCCTGCAGTTCTGGATTCTTGAGCTGAATCAATAAGTCACCAGACTGGACGGGATCTCCTCCGTTCACGAAAACGGTCTCAACCTCAGCATCCTGACTGGCAAAGACATCCCGTTGCACAATCGGCATCAATCGGCCTTCGCCATTGGCGCGATAATCGTATTGCACAAACATCAATGCGAGGATGGCAGCCAGGATCAAACCACTTACAGCTAATGTCTTGACGAGTGTTTTACCACGCAAAGACCGAAACCCCCGCCCAATGAATCGCCAGACAGGGAGCAGAAAGATTTTCTCATGT
>DOCI01000318.1:1390-1661 GCA_003503535.1 Planctomycetaceae bacterium | reverse complement strand
CAGAAAGATTTTCTCATGTTCATCGGCATTATGAATGGCGGTAGCGATGTGATCCGAAACCAGTTCAGCAGCAGCTTGACGGTCGGTATCCCAATTGTGTGAAGTCAACAGTTCAACCACCATTGCCCCAATCAGGATGGGAGGCTTGGTTTTCTCCTGCGGCTTATCTTCCGATTTGTGTTCTCGATCCTGATATTCAAGCGGATAGATAGCCAGCATGCGGGCATTGGATTCTTCCAGATAATCCGCCAGTTGTTTTTCGACTTGAGGT
>DOCI01000318.1:904-1185 GCA_003503535.1 Planctomycetaceae bacterium | reverse complement strand
AGTTGTCCGTTATAGATGAATGGTTTGCGTGACTGATAAACGGTGCGAACCAGCCGGTTCAACTTCTGCATCAGGTTTGCATTGCGGTTGACTTTGTCCTGCCCGCTCACCGCAATCATTTTTGTTTTGCGGCCCCACTTCATGGCGATAGCGACACGGTCGACGGTTAATATCTGTCGCATATCATTGGCAGCGGTGGTCGCAACCTGATTGCTGTCGAGCCCGTTATGCAAATCGAGTAAAAAGCGATCGATCGATTCCCAGAATGCTTTGGAATTGAC
>DOCI01000318.1:0-737 GCA_003503535.1 Planctomycetaceae bacterium | reverse complement strand
GCTTTGGAATTGACGGCAATCGGAGAAGCCATTTTTCCGGAGAGGTGTAATGATGCCAATCCAGACAAATGCTCTGCAAACTGCATCAGCCCTTTCTGGGCTTCATCGGAAATGGTCTCAGGAAAAAACAGTTGCAGGATCGCTGCGCATTGCTTCTCCTTAAAAATCGGCGAAACGACAACGACTAACGGAGCAGGTCGCAACTCGGCTTTTGTGCTGGCGGGACCTATGGCAATCGTCTGAGAATTGTTGACGACCTCGGTCAGCAACTTGGAATTTTTCTGAGTACTGGCCTGATTTTGAAGTATTTCCGTGGCGGCGATATTTTGTTCGCCAACCAGACGAATTCCATTTTCGGCCAGTCCCCAGATCGCGCCAGATGGTGCCTGCGATCCTTCCATGACAAACGCCAGAAACTGACGAAGAAAATCATCAGGAGGCAAGCTTTGTCGAGCCAGTTTTTCAACCGCCTGGATACAAGCCGCAACGCGTTCGTTCGGGTTTGGATTATTCATGGATCCGATGGAGAGTTAAGTCAGTCGAGTAGTTATGTGTATTTGGAGTTACTTTGAAAATGAAACTTTTGTTCATACTGGCAACATCTTATGAGGTTTGGCATGCAATAGGAACTGGTGAAGACGTTTTATGCCATCAAACTCCGATTCAATACCGACTGAATCGTTCGCGTTGACTGTAACGGTGGGCCGTGTTGAACCATTAGACCATTTTCAAATGGT
>DOCI01000314.1:4176-9740 GCA_003503535.1 Planctomycetaceae bacterium | reverse complement strand
CGAATTATTAATCGGAAGCCGTCCCCTCGCTGATGCGTCGGGTTAAGATGCTCTCGATATTTCATACGCTGACTTCTCATTCTTTTGAATTCTTGCGTTTTGCAAAACTTCAGTAACTAAGTGTTGTGAGATACAATTCACTTGTCTGACTTCCCAATGAATACCTAATAAATAATCAAACCCGGGTGTCGGGGCGCTCTCGAAGAGAAGCCCCCCGAATTGTTGAATTTCCGAGGGCTTTCGCTGAAGCAGAGCGCCATCGCCATCCCGTAATTCCTTTTTAAAATGTTACAGGAAATCCAGTTTCCAATTGGAACAGAGTTTAGAGCGATGCAGTAAACTTTCAGAGAATAAACTCAACGCTGCAATGCTCGTCCCACCATCCGTGATGCAAATCCATGAAAAAATCACCTACAATTGCCGTCATCGGTACAGGTCCTGTCGGGCTGGAGGCTGCGCGGCAGGCGATAGAAACAGGATATCAGGTTAAACTGTTTGAAAAAGGAGAGATTGCCAGTGCGGTTCGAAAATGGCAGCATGTCCGATTGTTTTCTCCACGTGAAATGAATACTACGCCAGAGGGGCGAACTATCACTTCCGATGCAGGGAGAGAGGCAGGATATTGCGAAACGGGTGCGGAATTTATCGAATCCTATCTGCTCCCGTTGTCACAGTGGATTTCTGCCAGAACGCAGGTTTTCACGCAAACAACAGTGAAGAAGATCAGCCGTGGTGATCTTCTCAAAGGGGATGCGATCGGCTCTCGGAACCGTCACGAACAACCGTTTCGATTGCTCATCGAAAATGCTGCTGGTGAGCAAATCGAACTGGCTGACTTCGTTCTCGATTGCACGGGAGTTACTGATCAACCCAATTGGCTGGGGACTGGCGGGATTCCCTGTCCAGGCGAGAGAACTGTACGGGAGAAGATTATTTACGGACTTCCGGATCGTGAACAAATTGCGGAGATCCAGAAATGCGCATCAGTTCTCATCGTTGGGGCAGGTTACTCGGCTGCGACTCTGGTTAACGAATTACTTCAACATCGGGAAATCGAAACTCAACCGAAAGTTCTCTGGCTTACACGCAATTCTTATCCGTCTGGACCTCTGCGAGTTCTCCAGGATGATCCATTGCCAGGACGAATGCAGCTTTCAGTCATCGCCAATCAACTTGCGTTGAGTTCTCGGAAGGATCTGCACTGGATTTCTAATTCGGTTGTAGAACGTATAAGTACTACTGGGACTGGTGATGGACTGGAAGTGACGGTGAGAAGTCTTAAAACGTCCTTCTCAAAGACCATTGAAGTGGAACGGGTCGTCGCCTGTACTGGATATCATCCTGATCTTTCATTAACGTCTGAATTGCAGATTCATGAATGCTATGCAACGTCAGGGCCGATGAAGCTGGCTGCCAGTTTGATGGGGCAAGCGGGGCTTGACTGCACGAAAATTACTGTCGGAGACGTAGAGACGTTAAGTAATCCTGAGACGGCATATTATTTATTGGGAGCCAGGAGTTATGGTCGGAATTCGCAATTTCTGATGCAAACAGGATATCAGCAAGTGTTGCTCGTCTTGGAACAGATTAAGCAATTATTGGACGTCGGTTAGATATTGCCTGGCGTGATTAACAAGTGACGTCGAATTTGTCAGGCACAGCCTGATCTACAATTTACTGAGAATGTAAGGGCTCAATGATCGCAACGACATCAAATCGAGAGGTCCCCACTGTTGAACTTGAAAGCCTGGATATTCTCTGGTTTCAGGTTTCGGGAACCTTGTGCAATTTGACCTGTCATCATTGTTTCATCAGTTGCAGTCCGACCAACAAGACATATGGCTATCTCTCTTTGGAGGATGTGGAAAAGCAGTTACGGTTGTCTGTCGACCAGGGTGTTCGAGAATACTATTTCACTGGAGGCGAGCCTTTCTTAAATCGTGATTTGGTGCCGATGATCGAACGGTCGCTCAATTATGGTCCCGTCACAGTTTTGACAAACGGAACCGTATTGAAAGAAGCCTGGCTGGAACGTTTGCAGTCGGCTGCCGAGACTTCGATTTACAGTCTGGAGTTTCGTGTTTCCATTGATGGACCAACATCGGAAATTAATGATCCGATTCGCGGGGCAGGGACGTTTAACCGGGCTCTGGAGGGTATTCGCAAACTGAGTGCTTATGGCTTTCTGCCAATCGTGACGATGACGCAAACTTGGGAGGATTCGGAAAGCGAAGAAATTTTGAATCAGTTTCGTAAAAACTTGATGCAAGTCGGGAATGATCGCCCACGTTTGAAAATACTTCCACGCCTTAAAATTGGAGCGGAAGCTGAGCGAACGAGTGGTTATGAAACTTATGAGAAAATCACACCGGATATGATGGACGGTTACGATACCAGTCAACTGCTGTGCAGCCATAGCCGGGTGGTGACTGATCGTGGAATTGCGGTCTGTCCAATTCTAATCGATTCCCCAAGTGCGATTTTAGGCGAGACGCTGAACGAGGCGACACGATCATTTGAATTGACGCACGGTGCGTGTTACACGTGTTATCAATACGGTGCCATCTGCACGAATCCTTCTTCCAAAAGAAGTCAGGATTCTTGATCAGCCTGCTTAATAATTCATTGACGTATCAAAAATCTGGCGAAAATTGTGACATGGATAGACAGACCTTCGCTTTCTTTGGTGGTATCTATAATAACTATCTTGCTCTTGCTGCTGCGATTGATGATGCCAATTCCCGAGGAGCAGAAAAGCTGTTTTGTCTGGGAGACCTGGGTGCATTCGGTCCCTATCCAGATCGTGTATTTCCGCTGCTGATTGAAAACGATGTGCAAACGGTCCAGGGGAATTACGACCACAGTATCGGCAATGGGTTGAATGATTGTCAGTGTGGTTATACCGATCCCCGCGATAATCATTTTGCTCAAATCAGTTACGATTACACCCTGGCTAATTCCAGTACGTCAAATTGCGAGTGGCTAAAACAATTGCCGACGGAAATTCGTTTTGAAGTTGCAGGTTTACGGTTTTTACTTTGTCACGGGAGCCCCCGGAAAACCAATGAGTTTCTTTGGGAATCGACTACGAGCACACACTTTTTAAACCGTCTGACTGATGAGTATCAGGCTGATGTGATTCTGGGAACCCACACAGGTTTGCATTGGTCGCGCGAGTTGAGTGAGGATCGTCTTTTTGTGAATGTTGGAGTATTGGGAAGACCGGCAAATGATGGGCAGACGAATGTCTGGTACACAATGATTGAGGTGATTCAGTCCCCAGGGAAATCGCAGGTCAAACTGGAATTCATTCCCGTTGAATACGATTGGGAACGACTGGTTGCAGAGATGCATTCAGAAGAATTGCCGGTAGAGTTTCAGGAAACCATTCGGACAGGCTGGTGGACGACCTGTCTGGAAGTTCTGCCTGGGAAAGAACGATTACGCGGTCGATATTAAAAAAGGACCTCAACAATAAAGTCGAGGTCCTGAGTTCGTTTATGCATTACCGCATTCACTTTTCGGAATATCAAAACTCTCCGAGAACTTCTCCATCATCAATCTGGCCTAAATTTCTGTAGGTTTCATAATGCGTGTTTTCACTTAAAAAGTGAACCGAACCATCTGCCATCAGGAATTGGATTCCTCCCTTGTGAGGACTGGAAAAGTTGACGATATGGTTGGTGGTATTGGGAGTGTGTGTCATGGCTGGCATCGACATCGGCATTGTCATTGCGGGTTGGCCGACATGCCCTAATACAAGTGAACCCT
Organism: Planctomycetaceae bacterium; assembly: GCA_003503535.1. GTDB lineage: Bacteria > Planctomycetota > Planctomycetia > Planctomycetales > Planctomycetaceae > Rubinisphaera. The sequence continues at coordinate 5,969 of DOCI01000314.1, read as the reverse complement.
GCCATTCCGTCATCATCGGCATGGACATCATACCTGCGTTGCGTTCGACATTGGGGATGGCTGCGTACCAGGTCGAATTCGCAGCTGCGGGAGTTGCCCCCTGCACAAAGTTGTGCTGATAGGTCCGCTCACCGACCAGCATACTGTTGCTGGTGCCATCGGTAATGTCGCGAAGTTTCGTGCGACTGTTTCTGTAGAACGCTCCTTTTCCAGCCGGAGATCCTGGAGTCATCGAGACACTCCCGTAGCCGATAACGCCCACATAATTTGCAGACGCGATTTCATAATCGTTTGTGCCATCGTTGACAGTGAATGTCAGTGGAGCAGGATCGGAAGGGCAGAGGTATGTCGAAATGGTTCTACGACCCATCGCCAGGTTTTGAGTATCAGTCGCATTCCCCTCAAAGTTCATGCCATCGTACAGGGCAGGTTGTTCGACATAAGGAAGAATCATTGTTCCCCAGGCAAAGCCGGGACCATTTTGAGCGGTCTCCATGCTCGCCATTTGACTGGCAGCGATATTACGCACGATATAGCCTGGCGGTAATACAGAAAAGGTATCGTGATAGTTGTGCAGAGCGACTCCGATTTGCTTGAGATTGTTTTTACAGCTGGATCGCCGAGCCGCCTCGCGTGCCTGTTGGACAGCGGGGAGCAATAAGGCGACAAGGACTGCAATGATTGCAATCACGACCAAAAGTTCGATCAGTGTGAAAGCGCGACGGCTTCCCAGATAAGGACAATATTTCATTGCGCAAGAACCCCTGAAAATAATAAGAGAGAACTGCTGAAAACGACGCAAGGCAAGTCGATTTGACACTAGCATACGTGGAGTGATTCACCTGAGAAAACTCAGGCAATCAGACTATTCAGCAATAGATGTAAAGAGAATTCAGCAAGTCTCTTCTTTCGGAGGGGGCGTGAGCAGTTCGTTGAGTGGGCTCTCGTAAAGCGAGAGGGTTGGGACTGAACTCTGAATGATTTCAGAACCAGCGATCTGTCCAAATTCGGGAGGAACATCCAGGATTTCTGTGAGCGATAAGTGAGATGTGCTGACTTTGCCACACCGACACAATGCATTCAGATTCGGATTCTGAGATGAAGACTGATGACTGTTAGAGAGTGTTATGCTAGAACTGCAATTGCAGGTGGATGATCCCGTCGATTTACATTGAGGTGTGTTCTCGCTCAAGTTTTTCAACTGACATGCAAGAGGCTCATTATTTCTTGATTTGTTCTGGCAGCACGAGCGACCTGGGCTGGTGGAACGGGTAGAAGACTGGCAGCAACTCTTACCGGGAGTCGAATCCGCATGCTCCGGGGATGGACTTTGGCAACCACAAGGACAATCGGGGTGGCTGGCAGCCTGGGAATACAGGGGGAGTCCGATGGTTGTGATCGTAAACCAGACGATCAAAGCACACTTCCTGTAAGAATGCAGGAGGTTCGCCTGAGCGATCAATCTGGAAAGTGGTTTGGACATCGAAATGCGATTTTGGCAGGGAGCATGTCTGAAGGAGTTTAATTCAGTATCGCCATCTCGTGATCTAATGCAAGTTATGAGACAAAAAATTCACTTCTACCGCGTTCCAAATGAAAACTGAAAAACAATCAAACTTGGGTGGCGGGGCGATCTCCATGAGAAGCCCCCGGATCGTTGAACATTCGGAGGCTTCCTCTGAAGCGGAGCACTCAGCCACCCCGGAGGTCCCTTTCAGGATGTGACAGGAGATGCGGTTTCTCATTGAATCAGGGGGCAGTTGCAAGTGATTCACATTGAATGTGAACAAGCG
>DOCI01000314.1:0-4001 GCA_003503535.1 Planctomycetaceae bacterium | reverse complement strand
CGCCGGGTTATTCATTGAATTGCCAGGACTATTACAAATAATGCAATAAGTCTGGGTAACGATTGTGTCGAAAAAATAATTTGGGAACTTTGCTTTCGTAGGGTATGATTCACAAACTATCGAATCCCCACCTTCGAAAGTTCACCTTCTTTCTCACCACACCTTCATTTGCTCGCGGAGTCATGTCATGGATCGACGCTCCTTTTTGTCACAGTTCGCATTGACTGCAACCGGTTTCACCTTCATCGGCTGCAAAGGTCGTCAGGTCGCGCACATACTCGATGAGAGCGACCAAGACATGGTCGGCAGCCACACCGCCGGTGCAGAAACCTGGAAGCCGCTGATTGATGAATCCGTCGGCAAGTTGCTTGGCCGTCAAATGCAGACAATTCAAACGGTTTCGCATGAGGTCACAATCGGTGTTCAGCAGCCTTGCATTAAGCATGTCTGTTTTATGGGTGTCGAAAACAAGAGCATCGAAGAAGTCGCCGACTTCAAAGAACAGATCTACGAACATATCGATTCCATGGTCAACTCCTCGGAAATGTTCCGCATGATCAGTCGACGCTTTGTGGAAGCCGGTTTACGGGAATCGCATCTGGCCCCGGGAGATTTATTCATTCCTGCCAACCAACGAATGTTTGCAGCCGTGCTGGAACAGATGCAGCAACCATTCGACTACCTGCTGTTCGCCAAAATCACATCCGGTACAACATCCAGTAACAAAAACAATTACCAGCGTGATTATCTGCTCACCCTCGAAATGGTAAATGTCTACGATGGCTCCTACGACAAAGAATCGGCTACGATTCGTAAGGGCTATCACAAATCGGCAGTCGGTAAAATGCTCCAGTATTAGTTGTAGGGTCCGCTGTGCGGACCATTTTCTATTATTTCGGTCCGCACAGCGGATCCTACTGTCTGAAAATGAACAAATCACCCCGAATCTGATGTGAGTAATAGGTGCGTCGAGACGCACCCTACTTGTCTGCCAACATGATTAACGTTATCTGTAATCATTTCCTGATAAGATGTTTCCGGAAGCGGGCAGGGTGGCGATATGCTCATGCACTAAAACTGTTTCTATTATTTGTCCTAGTCACAGTCAGTGGATGTGCGACGCATGCTGATAAGGCAACCGCGCTTCGGTCATCGTTCTATAGTGGAAATATTTCGGCTGCCCTGGCTCAGACCGATCCTGCCAAGAACAAAAAGAGTCACGATGCGGATGTTGTCAGTCTCGATCGAGCAATCCTGCAATTAACTGCTGGAAATGCAGCCGAGGCAGAACAGACTTTGCGAGTTGTTCGGGATCGCTTCGATAAACTCGAACAGCGATCGTATGCCGATAAAGCGAAGGCTCTGCTCACCGATGATCGTCAGTTGAATTATGCAGGCGAAGAATACGAACGAATTCTGATTCGCGTGATGCTCGCTCTTTCTAACCTGATGCACAGCGGAGGCGATGTGCCCGCATATGCTTTGCAGATTACCAGCAAACAGCAGGAATTTCTGCAGTCCTCAAAACAGGTCAAAGAGAATCCGAATCAGCAGCCAATCGATTACACCCCACTCACAAAACAGCTGGCGATTGGTTCCTATTTGCGAGCGGCAGTGCTGGAAAGCTCGCCACTTGATTACGACGATGTTTCCCGCTGTCGGGTTCAGGTCGCCAACTGGCAGCCCGATTTCCGTGATGCCAAAATCGATCTGGCTCGTGCGGAAACGGGACGCCATTCTTCACCCGGGCATGGTGTGGTGTATGTGATCAGCCTTGTGGGTGAAGGTCCTTATAAAGAAGAAGCGGTTGAGGCTCCAACAACGGTATCTCTATTGATTGCGGATCGAATTCTCTCAGCTATTGGAAAGTATGAATTGCCACCAACTGTGGCTCCGGTGCGGGTGCCTCGGGTTGTTCGACCGCATCAAACGCTTGACAGCATCGAAGTTTCTGACGGACAGGGACCCCTCGGCTCCACGACGACCATCATGCACGTTTCGAACTTGGCGATTGAGCAGAATCGCCTCGAAAAAGATCAAATCATCGCCCGCGCGGTCGCCCGGCGTATCGCAAAAAAGGGAGCCGTGTATGCGGTGAAAGATGGTTTAAATGTCGAGAAATCTCCTGAACTCGACTTACTGCTTACGGTTGCGGGTGTTGCCTGGGAAGCGACCGAACGAGCAGACACCCGCTGCTGGTCGCTGCTGCCGGATCGAATTCAGGTTCTCCGTATCGAGTTACCTGCTGGTTCACAGGTGTTGAAGCTGACTCCGAAAAAACTCTCCGGCATCAACGGCGTACCGGTTGCGGTCGATGTCAATGTCGAGAATGGCCGGACTTCCTTCGTTCTGGGTTCTTTCCCAACCGACCGAGCCGTCGGCGAAGTGCAGGTGAAGACGTATCATTGATTAAGTGGTATTCTTCAGGCTGGTTTTCGCGTATCATGATGTGAGTGATAATGTTTCATTCACTCAGAGACGGGAAGCCAAAATGAGCGAGCAAAACGACTCGACCGAAACAAAGCCCATTGACCATTTGACTCGCTCACTCCTATTCGCGTTTCTTGCACTCGTAATCTATATTCTCAGCCCGCTGCCAGTGCTCATGATAGTTGAACTCTATCTTCCACAGATGGCGGAAACCGTTGAAAACGGATTTTACGCTCCGATTGTCTATTGCTATGACAACTTCGAATGGGTCGAAGCGTTTTATGATTGGCAGTTTGAGTTGTTGAGCTGGATTTGATTGCAGGGGCATGCGAACCGATTATTGCCAAGTTCAAGGTGGTGCCGTCATGAGTAAAGTAGAAGAGGCGACGAGTCCAACAACTGCAGGTTCAGGTAGTCGTTTTGTATTATATTTCTTGATGCTTTTGTTGTGTTATCCACTGAGTCCGGCGCCAGTTGCATTAATGATACGAGTATCTGGAGCCAGTGAATTCTCAGGTGTGGAATCGGCATTTAATACATTCTACGCACCTCTAGGATATTTAATTGAGAACAACGAATGGGTTGAGCCCTTTTACGAATGGCAATCTGAAATGCTTAATTCGTTATTCTACAAATAAATGATTATTCAAATTCTAAAATGGATCTGGGTCAGTCCCTGGAGTCTGGTCGGTTTGGTGATCGGTTTGATCAGTTGCTGCACCGGCGGCAGCGGGAAACGTGTTGACCACACGCTCGAATTTCAGGGTGGATTAGCCTGCTGGTTATTGCAACGAACACCGATTGGTGCGATTGCGATTACAGTCGGGCATGTGATCCTGGCCCGGAATCAGGCGGCTCTGGATTTCACTCGTAATCATGAACGTGTCCATGTGAAGCAGTACGAAAAATGGGGCCCATTATTTGTGCCGGCTTATTTTCTACTTTCCGGCATGGTTTGGATGCGGGGTGGGAAAGCGTATCGGGATAACCCTTTCGAGGTCGAAGCTTTTGCGATTGACGATCCTCATAATCATCGGCCAATCGTTTGATGATGCCTCTATCCTATGAGGTTTGTGCCTGAAATTTCTCTTCGGATTCCCTGCGAATGCCATTGAGCATTGCCTGGAAAACAAAATGATGCAGCGGGGCGACGCTGTACCAGTAGAGAATTCCGGTCAAGCCGCGAGGGCGGAATCGAGCCGTTTGGGTCACTCGACATTTTGAATCTGATATTGGTTCAATCGTGAAGTCTAGCTCAGCATCTCCTGGCACCCACATTTCTGCATAGAGTGTGAGTTGTTTGAAGGGGATAATTTTCCGCACTCGCCAGAAGTCGACCGCTTCGCCGTATCGCAAATGCGTTGGGTGTCGTCGTCCGCGCCGCAAGCCGGGGCCGCCGATTAATTGATCGAGTAAACCACGAAAACGCCATAAATAATCCGAACCCCAATAACCATGTTTCCCGCCGATGGTGCAGATGACTCGGTAGGCCGTTTCAGAATCAGCTTCAATATCAGTCGTTCGTTCATCTCGATATACAGTCCCGCCCGCCCAGTCAGGATCGCCGGGAA
>DOCI01000004.1:5418-5791 GCA_003503535.1 Planctomycetaceae bacterium | reverse complement strand
TTCAATCTTATTCCAACTGTATACTAATTGCGCACAGTCATTTAGTACTGGAAAAATCAGAATTCCTATTCCAAACAACTCTTTCATCCATATCAAACATTCTTTATTCTTGTCAGAAGACCAGTTTGGTTTGGTAACACTCTCAATTTTAGACACTTCTTTTGACAAGCCCCCAGCGACTAATAATCGCGAACGGTGATATTAGCTACGACTGGACTGCTGATGAGGAAATTTTACAATCAAATTCTTATCGGTCTGGTGATGATAGGATGCGGTTTACATTCGGTATTTCTAATGGCTGCGGAAGCCCCCGTCGTGGCTATTGCAAAGGAACATTTTCTTATACTGCAGACGCACTGTCTGGATTGTCATG
>DOCI01000004.1:2284-5319 GCA_003503535.1 Planctomycetaceae bacterium | reverse complement strand
ATGCCGAAGCAGCATTCCGTGTCGACACATTGCCTTTGACGATTTCAGATATTGAAACGGCAGCTCGCTGGCAGAAGGTCCTGAATGCGTTGAATTCGGGAGAGATGCCGCCGAAAGAAGTACCAGCTATTGAGAAGTCACAAAAATCGGATTTCCTTGATCACCTGGCCAATGCAATGGTCGCTGCCCGACGAAATCTCGCTGATCAAAAAGGCGTGATTACGATGCGGCGGCTCAATCGACGGGAGTACCAGAATACTCTGCATGAGCTGCTGGGTGTGGAAATTAATGTGAATGATCTCCCCTCCGATACCGGAAGTGGCGGCTTCGACACCGTGGGATCGAATCTTTACATGTCAAGCACTCAGTTTGAACAATACATGGCATTAGGACGAGAAGCTCTCGATGAAGCTTTTGAGTGGGAATCTGCCAGAGATGTCCACAAAATCCTTCGTTTTGAAACCGAGGAAATCACCTCGAAAGTTGCCAGGCACATTGAGTACCAGATCGACGCGAAGGACCGTGCTACAGAATGGACGAAACTGGTTGATGAGGCGGTCGCAAAACCTGAAAACGCTAACATTGTTGCGGAAATTCGTGCAGGACCATTGGGGAATCACGCACATATCTTCTATCGATCCTGGAAGAAATTCCCTGGAGTCCCTGCCCCGGAAACCTTTGGATTCAACACCGTAGAAAACAACGCAGATAAAGCGATTACCGCGCTGCGACCATTCCATCTTCCTTACCATCGTTATTATCTGGAACAGCCCGCAACGGATACGGGAGCCTATCTGGCCGCCTCAAACGAGCATCCTTCCGTTCTCGATAATGCCACAATCAATCTTCTGGTTCCCTTCAGTTGGCCAGTTGGTGAGTACGTCGTCCGATTCCGCGCTGCGACAACAGAACACGCCACCCCCGATCGAAAGTTTATCGAATTCGGAATCAACCCAAGGTCTCAACAGGCGTTGAGTGTTCATGAAATCACAGGCACAATCGACGCCCCTCAGGTCGTTGAAATTCCACTAACGATGACGAGGGCGAATAAAGAAAGAGCGAATCGTTCGCTCTTTCTGAGAGAAAAAGGGACCCGGGACAATTGGGAGCAAGCGACAAGAGTTGCTCGTGAAGGGCGGAGTCAGAATCACGAAATTGGACGAACGTTTGCACTCTGGGTCGACTGGATAGAAATTGAGCGTGTACCCGCCTCAGACAAACAGATATCTGCTGGCATGGCAGCAATCAGCCATCTTTCTCATGATGATAATTCAGAGATGCCCTCCGACGATGATTTATTCAGGGCTTTTGAACAATTCTCCAATACCGCATTCCGAGGAGTCGAACCATCCCCGGAATATGTCAATCGTCTTGTGCAAATCTACCTGTCACATCGAAAACTGGGGGCAAAACATACTGATTCACTAAAAGATACATTAGCGATTGTCCTGTCATCACCGATGTTTCTTTATCACTCCGAACCTCGCATGGCCGAGAATCCACGAGCATTAACGGATCATGAATTAGCCAACCGGCTTGCTTACTTTTTATGGAGCGGCCCTCCAGATTATACACTGTATTCTCTTGCCGATAACAGCGAATTGAATCAGCCTGAGGTGCTCAGCGAACAGGTTTCCCGACTCCTGAGCGATTCACGCATGGAGAACTTTGTAACAGGGTTTACTTACCAGTGGCTGGGGCTCGATCGCCTGGACTTTTTCCAGGTTAATCTCGACAAACATCCTCGCTTCGATAAAAGCACTCGGCAAGCGGCTCGTGACGAGATCTATGAAACCGTTAGATATCTCTTGGACAATAACGCTCCATTGACAGATCTTCTGAAATCAGATTATGTGGTCATTAACAGCGTACTTGCCAATTATTACGGTATCGACGGGGTTCACGGAGATCACTATCGAAGAGTGCAACTGCCAGAAGGCTCTCCCCGAGGAGGCTTTCTGGGGATGTCTGCCATTCATCTTATGGGGGGAAATGGCGACACAACAAGCCCGGTCGAACGTGGTGCATGGGTACTGCGAAAGCTACTCCACGACCCACCTCCTCCGGCACCGGCCAATGTTCCACAGCTCGCCAGATTGGCCGGATTAACGCTTACAACACGTGAGCGAATCCTGGCTCATCAGGAAGAACCTCAATGTGCCAGTTGTCATCGCAAGATTGACCCCATCGGCTTTGGATTGGAAAATTTTGATGCCGTCGGTAACTGGAGAACAGAGGACAGTTTTCAAGTCGTTGATGACAAAGGCAAACCTGATCCCGATAAGAAAATAACATGGAAAGTCGATCCTTCCGGCTCATTACATAATGGCCCTGCTTTTGAGAATTATTTTGAACTTCGTGATATTATCGCATCCCATGAAGAGGACTTCGCCAGAGGATTTGCAGAAGCATTAATTCAGTATTCGCTTGGGCGTCCGGTTGGCTTTACGGATGAACGTCTCATCAAAGATATCATTCAAGAGGCACGAGAGCATGACTTTGCCATCCATGCGTTTATTCACGCATTGGTCAACAGCCCCGAATTCCAGTTGAAATGAAAGAATTCAGATGTCATTAACGAATCCAACCCGACGTGAAATTTTACGGTCGGCGACAGCCGTCGTAGCCTTGCCATTTCTCGAATCATTCGGGTTTCGCCGTTTCGCATCAGCGGCCCCTCCTGTAGCACCGCCCAAGCGGATGGTCTTTTTAGGCTTTGGATGGGGAGTGACTGAAGAATCCTTTTTCCCGGACATGAAAACACAGGGTCCAGATTACGAATTGCCAACCGGACTGAAGCCGCTCGAAAGACACAAAGCCGACTTCTCAATCGTGCAGGGACTGCGGAATAAATTCTCCGTCGAAGGTCATGCAGGCAGTACCTGGTGGTTGACGGGTGCGAATCCCTACGCACAACCTGGCCAGAGCTACTGCAATACTATCTCTGCAGATCAGGTTGCTGCAAACGAGTTTGGTCAGCACACACGATTTTCTTCTCTTCAACTGAATCACAGCGAACAGGGAGACCGCTCCGG
>DOCI01000004.1:0-2190 GCA_003503535.1 Planctomycetaceae bacterium | reverse complement strand
CGGGCATGGCCCCGGGCTTTCTCTTGCCTGGGATGCCAGCGGCAAACCGATCGGCGGAGACAATGGGCCATTGCAAGCTTATCACAGACTGTTCTCGAAAGATTCAGTGCCGCTTGAACAGCGGCGTCTACTGATTGCTCAGAGACGCAGTGTGTTAGATACCGTACTTGAAAATGCCCGAAGCCTGCAACGTGGTCTTGGCAAAGATGACAACGAAAAACTGAGCGAATATTTTGAGAGCATCCGCAACATAGAAACCCGCCTCAGCAAAGATGAGAAATGGATGGACAGGCCCCGTCCAGAAGCCCCTTTCGCCGAGCCTTCATCGGAGTTGTTGGGTCGCGACGAAATTAAGTTAATGTACGATTTGATTATTGCTGGATTTCAGACGGATAGCACTCGCGTGATCACATATCGACAGCCTGTCGCGACTCTCCTTACCAGTATTGGGAATAAAGTCTTCCCTCACGATATGAGTCACTATCACTCGACACGCGGCGAAAAACTGGTCTGCTCTCAACAGCGTGACCAAACTCAGAGCCAGTTGCTCGCTGGGTTAATTGATAAACTTAAGGCAACCCACGAGGGGGACGGAAGTAGCCTGTTTGACAATGTCGTGCTCGCTTATGGGAGCAATATTCGCACCGGACACGATCTGACAAATTGTCCAACGCTTGTCACTGGACGGGCTGCCGGTCTCAAACTAGGGGAGAATATCGTCGTTGAAAACAATACACCGCTCTGCAATGCCTGGCTGACTCTACTCCAAGGTGTCGGCGTGGCAACCGAACACCATGGCGACAGTACCGGAGTAATCAAAGACATGCTCACTTAACCCAGCTGCTTGTCACAACATTCTGGACTTTTCCGCGCGAGTTCTCGTTATTCTGACCATCAGCCGATCAGTATCGAATTCGTTCCTCAATTTCAATTTGCTTGAGAGTCTGTGTTTCTCAATTCACTCCGGATATCCGTGGCGCTGTCATTATCTCGATCAAGCAGCCTTTCGCTCAAATGACTTGATCAATCCCCCAACGTACTTTTTGACCTCAATCTGATCGATGGAAATGGTCGCCACTTCATCAGGCTCCAACCGGATTGGCGGCAGGTGGTCCCGTTCCATGTGGCTTCTTTTTTTCGTTGTTATAACTTGTAAACACGACTGTGAGATAATCGAGATGCTTCTTCCCGAACGCAATATACTTGTTGAGGCACTCAAGGTTGATCGTCTCAATAAACCGCTCGCATCGGCCATTCAGATTTGGCGAGGCCTTTGGTAACGAATTCATTTTCATGCCCGCAGCTTCAACGGTTTCTCGAAACGTTTTTGTGTATTTCGCATCTCGATCGTGAATGAGGATCGCGGGACCAGGCTGGATCTCTTCTTCCTTAAGGATGTTACGAACCGTTTGACGGCTGATATTCTTAATCCCGAGTTTCCTCAGTTCACCGATCATTCTTGTGTAGCCGAAGCCGTTGTTTCCGCGATCTCAATCACGAGCTCCCTGTACTCACGAGCGTGATGGATAAATGCCTTGGATCGCTATAATATAGTTGATGCCAATATAAGGTGGCCGGACCTCAACACCTGATGACACATCCGGCACCTGTATGCCTTCCTGTCCTTTTTCAACGGGGGCAGCTTGAGAAGGTACTTTACGCAAATTTGATATTGGACTACCTCCCTTTTCTCCAAGCCTTAAAGGCTGAAGCCCAGGTGGTACTCCAGGCTGGAGTGGAGCACGTCCGCGAAGATCGGGCAAAGCAAAAGTCGTCCGCCCATCGCCTCCATAGGTAGTACCGAGTATTGAAAAGAGTGCCGAATTTTGTGAAATGTTCAGCATTTGACCTTCACAGAGTTGCCATCCGCGGGGAGCATAATTTCCAGCAAACATGCGGATCTCGCCCATCATCGCCTCCTGAGCCTGTGCCTCATGGTCATTACTTGCAAGAGTTAAAAAAGCTATTATTGAAAGTGCGGCAAACGTCAGCGATTTCATTGTTTTTTCCTTATCCTAGTTCGTTAAGTTTGGAAGAATCTCAATTGATTTGACACTCGTTTCTTCCTGCTTCACAGGGAAATACTGGGAAAGTTACAGAAACCTACGACTGAATCTGACGAAAATTCAAAATTGACAAAAATAAAAATATTGCACTGCTATTTGTCACAACATTCTGGACTTTTCCGCG
>DOCI01000139.1 GCA_003503535.1 Planctomycetaceae bacterium | reverse complement strand
CCACCAAACCTGGGTAAGTCCAAACCCCCTGGCTCAAGGGTCCGTTCGGCAGCGAGTACATCGGTGATCAGCCGTATGAAGAATGTGCCCGTGATGAGGGATTAGTCGTTCAACGCGATGCTCAGTCAGGTGGATTAATCCATGAGTTCGCCCAAATGAATGGTGAAACATTTGATCCGAACTTAGTCGATGAAAAGATCCGGCAGTTTTATGAAAACACTGCTGCGTACAGAATGGACGTCTGGGCACAAAGCTACTTCCCATCGAACATTGCGTTGTGGTTATTGGTTAGCACGATTTGCCGAAAAGTGAACCAATTGAACTTTCCTATACGCGCGTTGGACACAGCCAAGGGTATGACGAGCGAAATCGTCCTTCTCAATACGCCCGAGGGAAACCGAAAGTATACCGGTTGGTTCCGGCAAGTCTTGGGAGCGAACCGGGTCATTTATACGGGATTTTACATGCTTGGTGGAGTTCCCCTTCACGACTCTCTATGTATCAAAGTTGTTTTTCCGATGCCTGATGGAAATGCCACAGTCATCCTGAGACCTTCAGCGGGTCCCAACGGAGAATTCCTGCTGTCGTCCGCCGGAAGCGGTTTCGGTGACGCTGGATTCTATCGCATACAAAAAGGAAAGAATGTGGTTCGCGCGTGGCGAATTAACTCACTACATGAAACTTTCCGGGTTTATGTTGATGACGGCGACGTCCTGCGATGTGATCACAATGTCAGATTTCTTGGTCTGCCCGTGATTAGTCTGCACTATCGAATCGAGACAAACTAATTCTATACGGGATAATCGGGTACTCAAATGAATCGAAGCACTGTCATCGGAGCACTGTGCGGGCTTGTAGCGTGGATGCTCTTTTTAGCAGCTTACGGATTTCTTCAAGGGGCGAACGACCAATTTTTTAGATGTGAACGCTACAATATTGGGGATGCTGTTTTGTTTTCGGTTGAGCTCGCCGTATTTTTATTTCCAATAACGATCGGTACGATCGTCATTGGCGGATTTGCTGGATCGCTATTCTCTTCTTTTACCAATAGAGGCCGATAGGTTTCACTGTTGACTGACTGCCTGCAAGTTCCATCCGCAGGGCTTATGGATAGGATCCTGGCGATGCTAACGCGACTGGCATTTTGTGCGGCAACCCAAATGTTGCACCTGCAGTGTGTGGCGTTGTCCGATTACAAGTCAATCACCCTAGCCATGTGATCTTGGTCGTTAAGTAATCAGTAATGAGACACAAATCTCTCGGTGAACGGTTTAGTGTTGATATCGGCCGAGCCGATGGCGGTCGGTCGTTTGTTCGCGTCAATGATACCGTGACCGGCCTGAGTCGGACTCAGGTAGGTCTCGAAGGCGAGCCAGATGATGTGATCACCCGACGTCTCGCTTCGCAAATTATCGCCGAATCGAGTTCTCCTGTCATCGTCGACAAGATTTTTATGGTTGACTTCTGCCGCGACGGAGGTTCGTATTCACTGTGCTTTTATGCGACAGATAAAGAATGGTACGAGTTCTTCGTGCCGATCAAGTGGAACGGCGAAACCACGATCGGCTACGAAATGCCAAAGCTGTACTTTCGCTCTGTGAATGACGGCAACATGATCCGCAACTTCACTTGGGAAGAGGCTCAACAATTTGTATCGCCTCTAAGTCTTGATAATTCTCGCTTTGACGAACTTGTTGCTGTTTGTCAGAATGAGGGTTGTGTTTCAGGCTGAGAAAACAAATCAACATAGGTAACCCGAAATCCATTACGAATTCGGACTCACCCAAATAGCACCTCATCGGTTCTTCGCTGAGTATTCAGGGAGGATGGACGATATCGTCCATTCAAAAGCTGCAAATGAGATCCCAATTCTGGCTCTCACTTTTTCTTTTTCTGTGCGTCCTGCTCATCCATCCTGTCGCACACCTCATCGACCTGAATCCTTACCCAGTCTGCAAGCGTGCGTTTATCCTCTGCCGCGCGTTGTTCCCATCGGGCTCGCTGGTCTGGTGATAATCGAATATGGACTTGCTCTGTTTTCATTGACATGCTCAAAATTTACGAAACCCATTGAGTGACGGTCAATTCCGCTGGTACCCATTGGATACGATGGTTTTGGCGGGTTCAAAACCACAATCCAATTTTACTTCGGTATTTCCGAAGACCAAAGATTACTGGTTTAAATAGGTAGAGGAAATGATTTCTCAGATTGAAAAACAAATCATTCCAGCGGTGGCTTACATTCGAATGAGTTCCGATAAATAAGCGGATTCTCCTGAGCGCCAACGTGCGGAAATAAACCGGCTGGCTGAGCGAGATGGCTTTGGGATCCTGCGAAGAAAAAAGCAGCATCAGGCGACTACAGCTGCTGGAACATTTCTATTATCCGGGCTGATTATATGAGGCACCTGCGGATGCTCATTTCATTGCTCGCATGCGGTGAACGGCTCTGGAGAGATGAATGACTATTATCGTTGCTCGGGGAGTCATCCTGATAAGAAAACGAAGTGCGTCCACCCCACGGTGACTGCAGCCGATGTGGAGCGTGAAGTGCTCAACGCAGTAAAAAATCATCTTCTGACGGATGAGAACCTGAAACGCTGTTGGACGGCCTACGCGAACCCAGAAGCATCAATCAATCTGACGGGATAATTTGAGGGCAAGATCGTTGAGAATAAAAAATTGGCTCACCATCCGAGGCGGGGATGGGCTTCATTGTCAGCGGATATTCCATTGGTAACAGCTGATGATGTGGAGGATTATTGTCATGAAAAGCGAAGCCATTTCGATGTTGGGGAAATCTGCGATGTCTTCGAGATTAAACCAGGCAAGGTCTACAAAATCATGCGGAAATTAGTTGTAAAAGGCGTTGTAATTAAAAGACGAGGAAACAGGTTGGGACCATAACACAACCGTGTAGGTTTCTTGCGCAGATACTCACTTTCCGCCATCCAGCCTGGGGTTCAGTAAACAAAAAACTGTTGACTATGCCGTTGCTTTCATATTCGAAATCATATTGTTTCGGCTCTCCTGGTCGCGGCGGCAGGGGCAGACGCGTCTCTTTCACCAATTGTGTCGGCTGCTCATCCATACAGACCACAGGATGCGTTTCGTCATATTCCCAGCTGTAAATATCCAGCACGTCTTCCATGCATGCCACGAAGGCTCCATTCTGTTTGGGCGGAATCACCCAGCATTTCTGACGATGAGGCTGCAGTTCGTTTTTTTCAGAGTGCGCTCCACTGTTTTACGAGAAACACTCTCGACAACGTTCAACTCGACCATCCGCTCGGCGAGTAATTGAAGTGTCCATTTCGCACATCCTTCGGGAGGCTAGTTGCAGGCTGTCGCGATTAACTGAGCTTCCCCCTTACCATCAAAAACACATTCGCGAGACGGGTTTCCCTGCGGTTTTCTCTCCAGACCCGCTTCAAGTCCTCCTTCCACAAGACGTCGACGAACATTGGCCACCGTATTCAGATGACAGCCAAATGCCGCAGCCACGTCCTCGTCCGTCCACGCCGGACCGGACGCATCGACTTTCAACAGGATGTTCGCGTGCCGAATCCTGTACGCGGCCCCGTTCCCATTCTTCACCTGAGAGTCGAACAACGTATTTCTTCGGCATCATGATTCCTCCTTGAATCGAGCAACTCAAATACGAACCTTCGTTCATCTGAAGTATACACACAAGATCAAAAGACCCTCAATACTAGTCGTCTGGTCTATGACCTTTTGTATTGGTATTCTTGGGACCATAGCGGTCCATCGGAAAGTTGACATCGCCACGCCGGCTAATCGCAGGGGGCAACAATACAAGTAAGGCCTTGACTTCGCGTTGTGAGACACGAGTATAGCCGACGTTTCCAAGTGAACATGAGGCACGACTATGACGCACCTGACCGGCACGGGGACCTCTCCTTTAAAATCCGTGTGCGATGGATTGGCTGGAGAAGTGCGAATGTGCAAACTTTTTCTGTAACAATCGGACTCGGCTTGTGTACTGATAACAGGAGAATCAATGCAAGGTCCAGAAACCCGTGAATCGTTGTTGGCGAGCCTCTCCAGTCCTCGTTCCGATGAAGGCTGGCAGGAATTCGCCTTGATCTATCGTCCGCTCGTTTATCGCGTTGCGGTTGCGAGAGGGTTGCAGCACGCCTATGCAGAGGATTTAGCGCAGGATGTTTTGGTCATCGTCGAAAAATCGCTCGAATCGTTTGATCCTGCAATCGGTGGGTTCCGCAGCTGGCTGTATCAAATCACTCGTAATCTGGTCGTGAATCGCTTAACGCGTGGGAGCCAACCCGCTGGCAGCGGTGACAGCAATGTTCAAAAAATGCTCTCGCAGCATCCCGCGTCGGACGACCAAACCGCGTCGCTCTTTCAATTGGAGTATCGTCGTGTTCGATTCCAGCAAGCCGCTTTGATCGTGCAAGCGGAGTTTACCGAAGCAACGTGGGCAGCGTTCCGTTTAACAGCCATTGAATTACAGTCGATTCAGGACGTTGCACAGAAACTTGGGAAATCGCAGGGAGCGGTGCGCGTCGCACGATGTCGCGTGATGGACCGTATTCGCGTAGTGGTTTCCCAACTCAGCGATGGTTTCTATCCCTTGGATACAGAGTCCAATAATAACAGACGCAAACAGGGAGAAGAAGATGGTTTCTGACAATCACTACGACGATGATGCACTGCTTCGGCTGCTTCGAAATCGTATGGGCGATACACAAGAGACGGCCTTGGCTCACGT
>DOCI01000183.1:20817-33515 GCA_003503535.1 Planctomycetaceae bacterium | reverse complement strand
CCGAATCGTAGAAGTTCCGGGTCTTCCGCTACAGCGGAGCGCCCCCGCCATCCCAGATTCAACTTGTTCCCAAGGCCCTCCTTGGGAACGGGGAAACACAATACGCAATCTCTGAAATAGACACGAAGCATTATGCACGGATTACAGGAACGGATTCAGGAAACACTCGAGGTCATTCGTGGGCAATGGACCAGAGAGCCTCGTATCGGGATTATTTGCGGTAGCGGATTGGGCAAACTTTCTGAAGCCTTAACGATTGAAGCGGCTTATGAATTTGCAGATCTCCCGCACTTCGTTCCCTCGACCGCATTGGGTCATGCTGGTCGGTTTTTATGCGGCAAGTGGAACCAGGCGCCTGTTGTCGCCATGCAGGGACGATTGCACTTTTACGAAGGTTACACTCTTGCCGAGATCACATATCCCGTTCGTGTGATGCAGGCTTTGGGGGTGGATCTGTTAATCGTGACCAGTGCCAGCGGAGGTATGCATCCTCAGCATCATCCGGGACAGATTATTGTCATTGATGACCATATCAATCTGATGGGGGATAACCCGCTCGCCGGCTGGAATGACGAAGACCTCGGCCCCCGTTTTCCAGATATGAGCAGACCCTACGATCCTCCTCTCCTTGAAAAAGCTCTGGAAATTGCGCGTCAGAAAAACATTTCTGCTCAGCGGGGAGTGTATGTCGGCGTGAAAGGTCCCAATTACGAAACGCGCGCGGAATATCGGTTTTTCCGGGCGATTGGAGGAGACGTCGTCGGCATGTCCACGGTCCCGGAAACACTGGTCGCCGTGCATGGTGGAACGCGGGTGGTTGGATTATCGACAGTCACGAATGTCTGCCTGCCCGATGCACTGACTCCCGTAACGGGGCAGGAAGTGATCGATGTCGCTCATCAGGCTTCGCGAAATGTTCGCATCATTATCGATGGCCTGATTCAGCATGAAAGTAAGACGATGAAAAGTGAATTGTTTCCTTAAAAGGGAAACAGGAAATCCTCAATCAGGAGAAAATATCATGAGCGAACAGAAAACACTCTTTGAAAAAATCATTGATCGGGAGATTCCAGCTGAGATTGTCTTTGAAGATGATCTTTGCCTGGCATTTCGCGATATTAATCCTCAGGCTCCGGTTCATATTTTAGTGATCCCCAAAAAGCCGATACCCACATTAGCAGAGGCGACCGATGATGATCGGGTTCTGCTGGGACACTTATTGCTGGTATTGAAAGATGTGGCCCTGCAGGAAGGACTGGATAACGGATTTCGAACAGTCCTCAATACCGGACCAGATGGAGGACAGGATGTTTATCACATGCACTTCCATCTCCTCGGCAAACGCAAATTAACCTGGCCACCGGGCTGATGGAAGTGATTCCGAAATCAACACTGCCGGGCAAGTCAGCATTGGCAGATATCAAATGACAGACAAAGCTCACAAGAGCATTACCACAACTCCCCGGCGACATTCCCCAGATACCCGATTGCGTTTTTGATATCTTCAAAGCGGTTCTCGCCTGCTGTGCGTTGGATATTCAGGCTGCCCCGATATCCGACTTCGAACAGAGTGGCGAGCATTACATCCCACACGATTTCGCCGCGTCCTAATTGCGTTTCTTCACCACCACCTGAATAATCGCGGACGGCATCTCGAGCCGTAAATTGCTCGATGGATTGATACAGCTCTCGAAGGGCATCAATGGGATCGTGCCCGCCGAGCATGTATCGCGAGGGATCGAAATCGATGGCTGTCGGTCCGGAGCGAATCGTCGCCAGAAACTCTTTGAGCACCTGTGGCGACTTGCCAATTGGAATGATAGTCAGCACGACACCAATATGATTTCCATAACGAGCCAGATCATCGATGGATTGCTGCAGGACCGAATAACTGCGATGTTCGGGATCGGGAATCTCGCCAATCTTCAGGCAGAGGTGCCGAGCTTTGAGTTGAGCCGTCAATTCCATCGCTTCCCGAGTCGCCGCAATCCGGGCGTCCAAATCGGCTTCTTCGAAAAATGAACGCCGAATGGTGAAGTTAAGGGCGGTCATTTTTAAACCGTACTCATTGAGAGCTTTGAGCAAATCCCGCTTTCCGGTTTGCGAAATCTCCCGAGGCTTCAATTCGGTCCGGGCATCACAGCGGATACCGGACACTGGCAATTGAGCGATCAATTTCAGTGCCGCCTTTAAAGGCAGGTTGAGTGAACTGGTGGTGACGGAGAACTGATTTTCCATTGTGTCTGTTCATGGTGGAATGTGCAGAGATAGTCAGTGAAGTCAGATCGATGTGCAAAACCGCAATAATCGGCAGAGTTGGCAGGATCATCCCAGCCCTCTGTTTCGCTGGCAATTGCTATCGAGCTGACTGAACGGTCGATTTTAGAAAGAGAACAGCCTGCTGGAAACAGACTCCAGGAAATCCTTCTCAGGAAGTTTCTCGTTAATCAAATATTTATTTGATTTCAATTTTCATGAACCACAGATCAATCCAGCCGTGCTGGGTTTATGTGTGGCCATCCGTGGTTCAAAAATCAGCTTCACGAGCGACCTCAGAATTCAAATTCTCCAGATGAAAACTTTTGCTCATATCTTTGTTCTGATCATATTCGCATTTGCGAACGTGGCGACGGCCTGCGCGGCTTCTTCATCGGGGCAGTTTTCAAATGGAATTCATGTTACGAGTGGGTCGATTCCAATCGCCAGGTTTGGGTTTGAAGAAGAGCAGGATCGGGATTACGACCGTCTGCCCGATGACTGGATGCGTCGCAAAGGGCCCGACTTTCGCGACTATGTGTTTGCCGAGATCGACTACACACAGGCAGCCGAAGGACGACGGAGTCTGCAGATCGAAGCCAATGGCAGCAATGCGGCATACTATTCGAAACCAATCTCGATCGATGCCAAGCACTCTTATGTGATGAGCGCTTCGGTACTGACAAGGGGCTTAAAATATAATGCCGCGGTCGTCACGTTTTCGTTTTTGAATCAGCGCAAGCAACGGATTCATCGTATTGTAACAAATCCTGTTTCAGGGACGCATAAAGATTGGAGTCATCTTCAGCTCGAACCACTGATTCCTGACGAGGATGTTCGATATGTCGTGGTGGGCTGCCATTTAATCAGCAGCAGTAAAAACGATATCACAGGGGTGGCATGGTTCGATAATATTTGCATCGGTAAACTCCCGCGTCTCAAACTGGCCAGCGATTTCGAAACTCACTTTCGACAATCCGATGCTCGTGTCACGATTGAATCCTCTGCAACGGGACTCGATACAGAGTACGAAGAGGAAGAGTTTCATTATGAATTGAAACTACACAGTGAGGACGTTTATGGAAAATTACTCGATCAGACGAGTACCGTAATTACTCATGCGATGATCGAGGAGTCGACCGAGTCCGAAAACACGGGAGAAACTTTCTGGGAATTGCCTGTTTATCCTCCAGGATACTACCGGGTTAGAGCGACCTTATTGCGAAACGATGTTGAAATTGTCAGTCAGTGGACTTCGTTTGCCGTAATGAACCTCAAAGGAAAATCTCCAGAGAAAGGAGAATTCGGCTGGAATCTATCGGGAGCCCAGCATGGGATTTCTGCGAATGATTTACTGGACATTACGCGGGAATCGGGAATTAACTGGGTGAAGATCCCTGTCTGGAAGCGGGCCTATTCGCAGCAATCCAGCGAGACCGGTCAACTGCTGACCGGTCTGCGGAATCAGTCGATCATTCCGATTGGGATGTTAGTCAATCCACCAACAGAGATTCGCGATAAATTTACTGAGGAATGGACTGGGATCAGTGAGTTATTCACTTCTCCTCCCATCGTCTGGAGACAAGCCGCCAATCAGGTGATGGCGTTGTATTCCCCAACGGTCACACGCTGGCAACTGGGAGATGATCTCGATTCGAGTTTCGTCGGGATGCCCAATTTCGAGGGATCAATGGATGGCATCCGCAAAGAGTTACAGCGGATTGGGCAGATCCGACAACTGGGAGTTCGCTGGAATATCGATTCTCCAGTTCTGAAAAATCAATTGGTTTCGAAAAACTTTTTGACGTTGATTTTCGACGAAAATACGTCCTATGAACAAATTCAGAGCAATGTCGAAGCGATCCACTCCAGTGGATTTGAGGCGTGGACGATTGTCAAAGCCGATGACAGAATTCATCAGACAGATCCTCATCAGCGAGCCAATAATCTGGTTCGACGCATGATTGACGCCAAACGCAGCGGAGCTGACCTGGTCTTTGCCTATGATGTATTCGATCCTGAATATGGACTGTTGAATCAGGATGGCTCTCCCTCCGATTTATTTTTGCCCTGGAGAACAGTAACGCTGGCATTGAATGGCAGTCAATATGCGGGCTCGATTCAATTACCGAATCGCAGCACGAATCACGTATTTCTGCGGGATAATGAAGCCACAATCGTGATCTGGAATGATGATCCTGTGACCGAAGAGATCTATCTGGGGGATCAAGTTTCTATTCATAGTGTCTGGGGAGAGAAAACAATCGTTGCCAGTTCACCGATTAACGGACGGCAAATCATTGAAGTCTCGTCTGTTCCCACAATTTTAACAGGCTGTTCAGCCGAGTTGGCACGCTGGCGGATGGGTGTCAAATTTCAAAAAGGGCGGATTGCCAGTTCTGCAGCTGAGCATGAAGATACGCTCCTCGTGACGAACGCCTTTCCCTGGAGTATTCAGGGGAACGTACAGATAGTACCGAATTATGGTTGGGAATTTACACCTCGCAAACAGACACTCTCTTCAGACGCCGGAGAGCAGATCGAGCTTCCCTTTTCTGTTAAGCTCCCGTCTCAAACAGCTATTGGCGAACAGCTGATGGCCATCGAATTTGACCTGGGCGGTTCGGGGCTTAATTTCCCATTTCGAGTTTACCGAAACTATCTGGTCGGGATGGGCGATGTCCATATGGAAGTCCGCTTATTGAAATCCGATCATGGTCAGGTGATTGTCGAACAGATCATCACAAACGAAACCAATCCCCCCGAAGTACTTGATTTTCGCTGTAATCTGCTCATTCGTGGACGGAGGCGTCATACCAATAACATGCCGAGTCTGGTCAGTGGCCAAACTCGAAAAGTGGTTTATCGGATCCCTGAGTTCGATAAACTGGAAGCGAAAGACCTCTGGCTACGAGCCGATCAGAAAAATGGCGCACGAACATTGAATGAATTGCTCAATGAAGAGCAGGTGATGAAACTGTTGGAGCGGCCCAGGGTAGTGAATAGTGAATAGTGTTGAGTGTTGAAGGTTGAAAATACAATGGCCTCTGAAGACTGGCCATTCCCAGTCCCACAATTGCGACCTGTTGCCCTCGCGAGTTAAACTGATTTGCAAATGCGAAGTCCGTTTAAACTTGAGAGGAATTCTAATGCGTCGCTTTGGATTATTATCAATCGCACTAATTGCCAGCTTCCTGTTCACCGGTGCCGTCCTGCTGCAGGAATGGAAAAGTGGGATTCCGTGGATTGAACCCCAGGTCGTTGACCCTGGCGATGCGGATACTCCGCCTGCCGATGCCATCGTATTATTCGATGGCACCGACCTGTCCTCCTGGAATGAAGGCAAAGGCTGGAAAGTGAAAGACGGCTTTGTCGAAGCCGGCGGAAAGCAGGGGATCACCACCAAAGAAAAGTTTGGTGATTGCCAACTGCATATCGAATGGGCTTCACCCGAAAAAGTTTCCGGGAATGGGCAGGGACGCGGTAACAGCGGCGTCTATTTCATGCAGCAATATGAAGTTCAGATACTCGATTCTTACGAAAATGAAACTTATTTCGATGGCCAGTGCGGCTCGATTTACAAGCAGTATCCACCGCTGGTCAATGCCACTCGCCCTCCCGGGGAATGGCAGACCTATGACATCATTTTCACCGCTCCCCGTTTTCAAGAGGATGGCTCCGTCAAATCGCCAGCGGCTTTCACTGTGCTGCACAATGGTGTGCTGATCCAGAACCATGTCGAGCTACAAGGCGGAACATTCTGGCACAAGCCGCCTGAATATAATCAGCATGACGACAAACTGCCGATTCATATCCAGAATCATGGCAACAATGTCCGCTTCCGAAATATCTGGATTCGCAATGTCGAACAATTGCCAGCTCGGGAAGATCAGCCTGCGGAAAAGTCTTAAGTCGGTAATTTGAGGAAATCACTTGTATGTTCTCAAACCATCAGCACAAAAATGGTGATGATGACCCCGCCTACCGCTAGAAACAGCCAGAAGGGAGCCCACTCCCGCAGTGCCCCGCCGAAAGTGTACCACGGATAATAGCTTCCTCCCGCATATCCATCATGCAGGTAGCAGCCGCAGTTGGGGCAGGTGGAAGACTCTTCATACACATCGGTTCCACATTCCGGACAGGGGATCGTGTCGACTTCATCGTCGTCATCGTCTCCGTAGTCGTCATCCCAATCGTCATCGTAGTCGCTGTCTTCGTAATCCATTGGGGATCTGCTATGCTATTGATATTCGTGGGGTTCGTTTTGCGGACCGAAACCCGCGATGAATTTAGCTCTTAAACAGGATACAAATCTGGTTCAATATCCATCAACATGGGGTGGCCGGGGCTTCTCTTCGAGAGCGCCCCGCCACCCACGTTAATCATACTCTTGTGAATGGTTTCATTTTGAGTATTGTCAGGCGTTAAAGTCGATTTCTTGTAGGCAATTCCTGATCAAAAGAAATCTCGTATGAGTTGAGTTTCATTTTTTAATACATATGGTCTCTTCGAGAAAGCCCAAAGATGCCAGCCATCACGATTCGCGATACCACTTCAGGAAGTCAGGCTCAAGTACTGCCGGAGTTGGGATTCAATCTGTTTCAGTTTTCCGTCACGGTTCAAGGGCAAACGATTGAAGTGCTCGATGCGGACGAAAACTTTGCTGAAGGGAATGTCAAACCGAGCCGTTGTGGAATTCCAATTCTGTTCCCGTTTCCGAATCGAATTGATGCCGGCAAGTTTTCCTGGGATGGAAAAACGTATCAACTGCCGACCCCGAATCCCGGTGCTCATTTCATTCATGGTTTTTGTCTGGATCGCCCGTGGAGAGTCACTGAGCAGACCGAAAGTTCGGTCACTGCAGAATTCCAACTGAGCAAAGATGCCCCGGATCGACTCGAATTCTGGCCCGCCGATTTCATCATTCAATGCACGTATTTACTGCGTGGCAATGCTCTCAAATCCCAGTTCACCTTTAAAAATCCCGATAGCAAACCGCTGCCCTGGGGTTTCGGAACGCATGCCTATTTCAAAATCCCACTTTCGGATGGCAGTTCGGTTGAGCATTGTCTCCTTGAAGCCCCCGCTCACCAGCAATGGAAACTGGAGAATTATATTCCGACAGGAGAAAGAGTCCCCGTCACCGAAGCGAACGATTTAACAGATGGAGCATATTATTCTGCCTTAAAGCTCGATGACGTACTGACCGATCTCAAGCCCGATGGAAAAACGCTCAAGTGCGCTGTGGTCGATGAAGGTGCAGGGCTGCAAACAGTTCAGGAATGTGATGGGCGGTTTCGGGAACTCGTCGTCTTCACGCCGCCGGGACGGAATGCGGTTTGCCTCGAACCCTATACCTGTCCGACGGATGCGATTAATTTAACCGCCAAAGGCATCGAATGTGGCTGGGAAACACTCGCCCCCGGAGCCGAACATTATACGTGGATCGACATCCGTGTCGAACCAATTATGGCATAACTAAACGCAAGTGGGTGGCTGGGGTCGAAACGCAGCGAAGCCCCCAAGAAAACAGATGTCCTTGTTGATTGAATCAAGAACTCATGAGTAATTCCGATTCCCTGAACCTGTCCACGTTGCTCGAAGCTGTTGCCAGTGGGTCTCTCGATGTTGCCTCTGCCATGCAGCAGATTGAAGTTGCTGATCAAAGCACGAAATCTGAAACGATCGACCTGGACCTGGATATCGATCGTCAGAAACGCTGTGGATTTCCGGAAGCTATCTATGGGGCTGGGAAACCAGCAGAAGTGATTGTGGAAGCCTTCAGAAAATTAATTTCCGTTGGACAAAATTGCCTGGCGACACGCGTCGAAGAGGCTCAGGCTGAAGTCGTTCTGACAAACATACCTGATGTGAACTGGAATCCGATCGCTCGAACGCTTCGCTTGATGGTCTCCGAGAATGCAGCAGAAATGTCGAAGTCTGGCACATATGTTGTTACCGCTGGCACAACAGATCGCCCCGTTGCCGAAGAAGCCGCTGAGACGTTGCGTTGGATGAACTTCGAGCCAGGCGTAATTTACGATGCTGGTGTTGCTGGTCCGCATCGGTTATTAAAGTCTTTACCGAAATTGGAGTCTGCCAAAGCAATTGTGGTGGTGGCTGGCATGGAAGGGGCGCTCCCTTCTGTGGTTGGAGGCTGGGTCGCCTGTCCGGTAATCGCCGTGCCAACGAGCGTTGGCTATGGAGCCAATTTTGGTGGACTCTCTGCCCTGCTTGGTATGTTAAATAGTTGTGCAGCGAATGTCTGTACTGTGAATATCGATGGTGGATTCAAAGGAGGATATCTGGCCGGTTTGATCGCCTCGCAATCTGATTCCTCAAATTAAATTTACAAGGAACTTTTCAATGAGAAGTCATTTAGAATCGTTGCCAGCCTTACCCACGCGAGATCAGGATTCGCACAAGGGATCGTATGGGACCGTCCTGTTGATTGGTGGTTCCCGTGGCATGGCGGGATCGATTGCCCTATCCGGCATCGCTGCTCTACGAACAGGATGCGGACTGGCTTTTCTGGCGTGCCCGGAATCGAGTCAGGGAATTATCGCCAGTTTTGAACCCTCTTATCTCACAATCGGTTTACCCGAAGATGAGGACGGCCGAATTTCTTACGAGGCGAATTCTCGAATCCGCGAGCAAATGAATTCTGCTCATGCCATCGCAATTGGGCCCGGTTTAGGTTCTTCTCGCGACACCGAATTACTGCTCCTCGATCTGTATGCGACAACCGAGCAGCCTCTTGTGATTGATGCGGACGGCTTGAATGCACTCTCCCGTTTGCCGGATGGACTTCCCAAACCCAATGGACCAAGAATTCTCACGCCGCATCCCGGTGAGATGGGACGGCTCACAAAGACAGATGCCAAAACGGTTCAGCAGAATCGGGAAGAAATTGCAGCAGAATTTGCCGAGAAGCAGCAATGTATAGTGGTCCTGAAAGGCCATCAAACCGTAGTCACCGATGGGCAGACGGTCTTCGTCAACATGAGCGGCAACAGTGGACTGGCAACTGGTGGAACGGGCGATGTGCTAACGGGTGTCATCACTTCGTTGATTGCTCAAGGCCTGTCTCCCTTCGATGCCACTCGCGTGGGGGTTTATTTGCATGGATCGGCTGCAGAAATCATTGCGGAAAAAATTGGAGAAGACGGCCTGATCGCTTCCGATTTACCTTTGGCTGTTGCGGAGGCCATCCGCCGTTATCGATTGCACTGATGTGATCAAGTAAGACAGGCTTGCAGTTTGTCTGAAACAGAGAATCGTGTAATCCCGAGCAGGTTTGGCACTTTCGAACCGGAAGAATAAATATCCAGTCCACTTTTGATCATTACGATTGTCTCCCATTTCATTTCAAGGTAGGCTTAGCTCTTTCTGATCAGGCTCTTTTCTGAGCAATCGGGATCCTTCATTTTCCCAATTTGTGGTGGATGATTATGCCAATTGAAGTGACGTGTGATCTTTGCTTTCGGGACCATAAGGTTAAGTCCGAATACGCCGGGAAGACATTTAAGTGCAAAGGTTGCGGAGAACCCCTGACTGCTCCCAGGCCGAAACGTCGCCCCAAGCCAACTGCTCCCGTCGAGAACGATGATTTTCTTGGTGCTCTCGACAAAGCCGCAGGCGATCGTGGCAAATCGTTGCCTCCAAAAGTCGCCAGTCGGAAGCCAAAGAAATCTTCTAAGGCATCTTCTTCACAAAAATCAAAACAGACGGCTTCTTCGGGGATGAACGATGGGAATGTGAAAGCCATTATGGGGGGAGTCGGAACCGTTCTTCTTCTACTGCTGGCGGTCGGCTTAAAGCTCGCCAACAAGACCGATATTCTGGATCGACTGATTCCTGCAGGAGTCGAGTGGAGTCATTTTCAGATACAGAAGGGAAACATCAGTCTGGAAGTGCCTTCCACTCCAAAATTGAAACACACACCTGTTCCTAATGCAATTGCTTATGGAACCTTTGTTTCAGAGGCACGCATGTTTGCAACTTCCGTTGCCTATGCCCAATTTAATGCATCTGATATCCCTGACAACGGAAAGTCGTTGTTCACAATCGGAATGATGAAGTCTGATCTTGCCAGAGAATTGAAAGCTGAACATCCCGGAACAACGATGGAACGCGAAGAAACAGTCATGATTGATGGCATACCTGTGCTACTTCTTGTGACGAATTCGACAATCAAGAATAATAAAATGCGGTTGTTCCGCTACCTTTTTCTGGCAGGAGATACGTTATACGGATTCGAATTTATTGAAAAAGCCAACCGCCCTCAGGATAGTGACCGAGACTACTTTGTGAATTCCATCCACTTTTCAGAGAACGTCAAAACGGCCTATCGCGACTGGCAAGGCAAATTTGAAAGCCCTGGCTCGACATCCCCTCAAACCCAGGAATGGAATTCTGAAGAAGAAACTTCCGAGGTCTCTAACATTTCAGATACGACTCTGGCTCAACTCATCAGCAATTGAAATAATGACCTCAGTGGAGTTGACGCCGATTCTTCTGCGAATTCTTTCACTGGAATGGGCACTCCATCGCAGCGAAGGTGGGTGCCTGCGAATTGATTCCAGCGAAGTTCAATCAGTCTGTCGGATGTCCGTGAAGGTATTTTCTGGCTATTAGTCATTCGAATGATTCGAGCAGACGAAGTCTGTAACAGATCCTCCAAATCAGTTTCACCAATCACAACCACACAATCGACCTCCTCTCGTGTGATCAGGCGTTTTGCGTTATATCTTTGTGGATCGTAGTCCATGCCATCATTGCGAAACGATATATGATCCGGATATCCCGTCATTGCCAGAATGGTTTCCTGAGGGCTGCCAGAATGAATTCCACTGCCTGCAGCGATCCGATGTAATCGTGCGGTTTTGTTGATTTCCATCAGCAGTTGTGTCAATTGAGTCGCGACGCCGAACTCGGCTGATCCCTGCAGCAAAATGGGATACTGAGAATTGGCCGTCTGTTCACCGAAAATTTGACAAAGCGTCTGCAATTCGGAAGATGTCCCGCGATCATCATCACGTTGCAAGTTTTTCCGAATCTGAACCAGCGATTCGAGCAGGCTCTTATCGTCCAGCAGAATCACCTCATCGAAGTTCTCCGAACTTCCAAGATTTTCGGAAGTGCCTACATAGAATACAGTTCGGTCGTTTCGGGACGTGATAAATTGCCCCTTCGGCTCCAGAAACCGCTCTGAAAAGCGAGGCCATTGGCTGAACGGATTGAAATTAAAACAGATCAGTAAGTCGCAACGATGTCGGAGTTCTCCGAAACTGCACCCGCTGCCTCCGTATTTCTGATAAGCAAGTGTCGATTCGGTATCTTTGCCAGTGCTCAGAACCATCTGCTCACTTTGAGCAAATCGAATACAGTCAGTCTGCATTTCCAGCGAAAGCCCCTGTAAACCGCACATCATGGGAGAATTCGCAGCCTTGAGCCATTGGCGAGCCGTCTTCAAATCCTGATCAGGGTTTGCAGTTGCTGAATTTGAGGAATTCTCGACAAGAGTCGCCAGAAACTTTTGTCCACATGAGCAGGCATTCGATGTTGAAATTTCCTGCGGGCTGATTTCAAGCAGAATATCGTCGCAAAGTAAGCCGCAGCCACAGCAGGTGACATTTTCGAGACGACGATTCATGTGCGTTTACAGATGTATTTTAAAGACGTCCGGAATGAGCCGGGAAAAAATCCGGGATTGACCAAAATCGAGAGAACTGACACCATACCAGCTTTGAACCTTCAATGCGATTGCGCTCGTGTTTCCGGCAGGACTCAGGGGCCAAATTTCTTTAATTAACCGCTAAAAATACAGATGGAAATGAGACAAGGATGTCTTATCACCTGATTGATCTGGTCCAATCTCTGGATGCCCCTCGAATTCTTGTGCTGGGCGATCTGATTCTGGATCGCTATTTGTGGGGCAATGCCGAGCGAATTTCCCAGGAAGCTCCTGTGATTCTTCTCCGAGAAGAAAAACAGGAACTGCGACTGGGCGGGGCAGCCAATGTCGCCAATATGCTGCGTGGTCTTGATGCCGAAGTCACCATGGCGGGAGTCATCGGCGATGATCGCGATGGCGAAGACATGATTGCCGCATTAAAAGCGGTGGGCGTCGATTGTTCCACCATTTTGACTGATCGCACCCGTCCCACCACCACGAAACAACGTCTGATTGGACACGCACAGCATCGTCACCCACATCAAATGCTGCGGGTTGATCGTGAGAGCCGAGAGCCATTGGAGCTGATTTATGCAACTCAGTTGCTCGATCGAATCATTGGTCAAATCTCACAGCACGATGCGATTCTGATTTCCGACTACGCCAAAGGTGTCTGCACCCCCGAAGTTCTCAAACGGGTAATTGAAGTGGCTCGGGATGCTGGCAAACCTGTGATTGTCGATCCTGCTCCGATGGACGATTACAG
>DOCI01000183.1:19850-20683 GCA_003503535.1 Planctomycetaceae bacterium | reverse complement strand
TGCTCCGATGGACGATTACAGCCGTTATGCCGGGGCAACCGCAATGACACCGAACCGCACCGAAACTGGCAAAGCGACCGAGCGAACCATCCGCAATTATACGGATGCCTTTGCAGCGGGACGACAGTTGGTTAATCAGTTGGGACTGGATCGAATTTTTGTGACGCTCGATAAAGATGGTGTTGCTGTCGTGCGAGCCGATGGAACCAGCGAAAGTTTCCCGACTCGTCAGCGCGAAGTTTACGACATCACCGGAGCAGGCGACATGGTTCTGGCCACGATTGGCCTGGGAGCAGCAGCCGGCTGGGACGATGCGGATCTGGCTCGGATGGCTAACATTTCCGGCGGTCTGGAAGTCGAACAAGTTGGCGTGGTCTGTTTGTCCCGTGACGAACTCGTGCGGGATTTATTGCAGGAACGCAGCCGCGATGAAAATAAAACTTACGAACTCGAATTTGTTTCCCGGCACGTTCAGGCCCGCAAACAGATTGGGCAAAAGGTGGTCTTCACGAATGGCTGTTTTGATGTCATGCACATCGGCCACGTTTCCTATCTGAAACAGGCGGCTGCTCTCGGCGATTGTCTGGTGGTGGCCATCAACAGTGATCAAAGTGTGCGAACATTAGGCAAGGCTCCCGATCGACCCATTTTCCCACAGGAACAGCGAGCCAGCATGCTCGCGGCTCTCGAATGTGTCGATTACGTGGTCGTCTTCAACGAGCAAACCCCTCGGAAAGTTTTGGAAGAGAGCGGCCCCAACGTGCTGGTTAAGGGCGGAACGTATCAGATCAATGAAATCGTTGGTCGGGAAATTGTGCAGGCTTATGGCGGGG
>DOCI01000183.1:14909-19767 GCA_003503535.1 Planctomycetaceae bacterium | reverse complement strand
AGGCTTATGGCGGGGAAGTCCTCGCATTAGGAGAAACTCCCGGCGTATCGACTACAGAAATTCTAGCCAGACTCCGAGGAGATGGCCCGATGAGGTTTGCAGCATGAGACGTGCAGTCTGGTTACCAAATTGGATTGGCGATGCCGTCATGACCACACCCGCTTTGCAGGCATTGCGGAAGAGTGATCCGCAGGGTGATCTTGTCGGCATCTATCGCGAGCCAATGGATGCGGTTTTTGAAGGCAGCAAGTTTCTGACCGAAATGATCCTGGATCGTTCCGGCAAGAAATCGAACTGGTCAGAACGCCGTAAATTCATCAAACGAATTCGCGAAGAACAGTTTGATGAGATCATTCTCTTCACCAATTCCATTCGCACGGCCTATATCAGCTGGCGTGCGAATATTCCGATTCGTGTCGGCTTTCGACGCGATTGGCGAGGCTGGATGCTGACCGATAAACTCGCACCACTCTCATTGACCGAGCCAAATCCAGTGATTGATGAATACAATCGCCTGGCCAGTCATGCTCTCGCCAAGGAACTGGATGTCTCCCGACAATATCGCCTGTCTCTCAAGACAACCCGGGACGATGAAACCCTCTGGGAAGATTTTGCGAGTTTGCATTGTCTGGATGCCGGTCATTACATCTGCTTCAACTCGGGTGGAGCCTTCGGAGCCGCCAAGCATTGGCCGGTTGCTTCGTTTGCGAAACTGGCCCTGCGGATTGTGAAAGAACAGGAAGTTCCTGTCGTGATGATTTGCGGCCCTGCCGAGCGGGAACTGGCTCGGGAATTTATGCAGCTGACGAAGCATCCGATGATTCATTCGCTGGCTGAGGAATCTCCCAGTATCGGTTTTTCCAAAGCGATGGTGAAGTACGCAGGCTGGATGATCTCGACCGATTCCGGCCCACGACATTTCGCACACGCGTTCGATGTGCCGGTCTTCACGATTTATGGACCAACAAACATCGCCTGGAGTGATACGTATTTCGACAAAGCAGAAGCCTCACAACTGGATCTTGATTGTGGCCCCTGCCAGGAACGAACTTGCCCGCTCAAGCATCATCGCTGTATGCAGGATCTGGGAGTCGATCAAGTCTATCGCGAGTTCTCAGCCTTCCAGCAGAGAGTCCTGGCGATTCCCGAAGAAGATCATTTCGCCGCTTGAACTGTTAATTAAATACAGGCACGAAGCGCAAGCGAGTTGTCAGCAACAGCGTACCCTACCGACTAAGTCAGCAGAAATACACATGCCTCAAGCGATTCGGCGATCGGATCCTGGAAGTTCATCGAATTGGAATTCGTCGATGATGTCGTCGTAATGTCCAAGATCATCGAGCAGGTTCAATTCCTGCTCCAGCTTTTCTACGAGTTGAGCAGCAGAAAGATGTTTCGTCTCAACTTTGGAAACACGATTGGGAAAAACGGAGTCTTCCAGCTTTGGAGCCTGGGCAGGTTCGGACTCTCCATCGGTCGTTCGTAATTCATGTTCGACCTCGGCGATCAGATATTCAAACCGATAGTTCCCGATACTGAATTCATCTCCCGGTTGCAACCGGCTGCGGCGTGTGACATTTCCGTTCACGACCAGTTCGGGATAAGGAAACATCGCTTCGATGCAATGAGCTTCAGCATCCGGCTTAATAATTGCAAAAATCATCGGCACGCCGTCTGCCGAAAGTTGCAGTTGGCAGGAACTCCCTCCACCAATCAGATATTCATCAATGTCGATCGCCCGCAGTGGATATTGCGTTTTTCCGCGAACGATGCGGAGGACTGGCTTTTTGAGGGTGATTTTCATGGTGAGCATCCTGCTGACTAGAATTGAGCTCGAGCGTCCTGCTGGCTGTGTGTGTTTAATTGTTAGATGAAGCGGCATCGAATCGAATTCGGAACACACCTATGGTTTCTTTATCGACGCTTTCAACTCAAATCACGAGCCCTGTCTGAAATCTTACTGTGTCCGGTTCGAACCTCTCAATCCCAGAACAATCAGGCAAGATAGGGGCATTGGAAACAACACGTGACGGAGGCGACATCAATTGTTAAGAAATAACGATTGTAACGAAAATCGGGTTCATATCGATTGGGCCACTTACCGATCAAACGATTACAGACCGATTAAATGTCACATATCAAAGGTCCTTCCACGTCTATAGAGATCTGCAAGGTGCTTTCTGACCTGCTCCCTTTTGGTTTGAATTGATTTGTTTCAAACAGAAATCCGCCAGAGATTTGCGAAAACGGCTCTCAACATGTCGACTTCTCCCGAATTACAACATGCTCTTGAACTGCATCAGCAGGGTGATTTTTCGACAGCGATTCTGCTGTACGATCAACTCCTGCGATCACGTCGGGATGCCATGACGCTGCAGTTGAGAGGACTGGCGGAACATCATCGCGGGAATCATCGGGAAGCTCTTCCCTTTTTGAAGGAAGCCCTCCGACAACCCAATCCCACAGCCAAACTGCATCTCAATATCGGAAACGTTTATAAAGCCCTCGGCAATCTTCAACCAGCAGAAAATCATTTTCTGCAAGCGACCAAAATCAATCCTGCATTGTGTGATTCCTGGAAAAGCCTGGCAGAAACCCAGGCAGGATTGAACAAAGAAACATTGGCAATCGAGTCCCTGCATAAAGCGTTACAGATTGAACCCGGCGAAGTCACCTGTCATCGTTTACTGGGAAAGATTTTTGCAAAAACAGGACAATTGGATGAGGCGGTTACTTCCTATCTGCGAGTTCTCGAATTGGGTGATGAAACACCAGCTGTCCTGAATGAACTGGGCAGTCTGTATCGCGTCATGGGGAAACTGAAAGAGGCTGTTGAATTCTTCCAACGGGCCACACAAATTGATGTTCGTCAGCCCGGTTTGTGGTGCAATTATGGAGCAACACTGCACGAACTCAAACGCCTGACAGAAGCCGAGAAAGCGTTGAAACAAGCCGTCCGGCTTCAGCCTCATTTTGCCGGGGCACATTACAATCTTGGAAATCTTTATCGAGATTGTCATCGCAATGATCAGGCGATAGAGCATTATCAAAAGGCGGTCGAATGGGCACCTGACAGTACCGATTTTCGTCTGAACTACGTGACGATGCTCAATACAGTCGGGCGATTTGAAGAGTCTGCGGTTCAGTGTCGAGAACTGATCCGGATCGATCCCAATTTCGCACCCGCTTACTACAACTTGTTCACGTTCAATTCCAATCATGTGACTGATCGGGAAGTGGCGGAGTTGGAGCGTTTGCTCCACAACAAAGAACTCGATGAAATTGCGCGGGCCAATGCCTTTTTCAGCCTCGGTAAGCGAAGTGATCGATTGGGGAAATACTCCGAAGCATTTGCTCATTTTGAAAAAGCCAATCAACTGACTCCAAGACGTTTGAATTTTGATGAAGGCCGGCTCAAATCACTTGTCGATCAAATGATTGCAGCGTTCCCAGTTCACGCGAGCCCTTCTCATCAATTCCATGGCTCAAATACAAAACAACCAATCTTTATTCTCGGGATGCCACGTTCAGGTTCGACATTGATCGATCAGATTCTGACCAGTCATTCGCATGTTCAGGGAGCAGGTGAATTTGATGGAATCCGGCATCTGATTCAAAATTTCCTCGAACGACCCTTTAGACGGGAAGGCCAGAAAGAGAAAGCCTATCCAGGGTGTATGACAGAACTCAGCCAGGCTTATCTGGAAGAAATGGCTCAGGTGTATCTGCAGCGCCTTGTGGCCACCGCCGGTAACGCCGATCGCATTACCGATAAGATGCCCAACAATGCATTTCAACTCGGGTTGATCTCAATGCTCTTTCCTGAAGCGACCATTATCTATACACAGCGAGATCCTCGTGATATCGGGTTGTCCTGCTATTTTCAAAACTTCACCGCGTATCATGAATTCAGTTTCGATCTGAAGAACATCGGCATCTTCTATCGAGAGCATCTGCGGCTCATGGAACACTGGCGTCATGTGCTGCCGATCACCATTCATGAAGTCGTTTACGAAGAACTTGTTTCAAATCAAGTCACAGAAACTCATCGACTTGTTGAAGAAATCTGCGGACTCCCCTGGGAAGATGCCTGTCTGAAGTTTCATCACAACGAACGAGCCGTCCACACGGCTTCACTCTGGCAGGTGAGACAGCCAATTTATCAGCAGTCCGTACAGAAATGGAAACAGTACGAAAAATACATTGGGCCGCTTCTGGAAACACTTCCGGTAGATCATCAAAGATTCGACTCACCCCTTTCCCAATGAAAGAGGGGCGAGTGATTTGAATCAAAGTAACTCAATAAATAGAGAACCCATATCGTCAGGCATCGCTTGACCAGCAGGGAATAAGGACAGGGACGTTGACTCAAAATCTACCCACGACTCATCGCAAAAATTCCTCGAACATCGGTGTCGCGGCTCAACCTCATATTTCCTTTCCGGAAAATGAAATCAAGACCGCTATGCAGAAGCATCAGCAAGGCGATCTTGCCCAGGCGATGGCAGAGTACGAACGACTCCTGCAACGCGAGCCGGATCATGCAGACGCTTTGCATCTCTCTGGCGTAATTCTCCACCAGCAGGGCGATCATCGGGCTGCGATCAAGCGGATTGAACGTGCCCTGCAACTCAAGCCGAATGCACTGTTATTTCTTAAAAATCTCGCTTCGGCCTGTCGATCAGCAGGCGATCTCGACAAAGCAAAGCGGCTTTGTGAAGAAGTACTCGCCATCGAGCCCAACGATCCTGTCGTGCTCAATATGCTCGGCCGAATTCATGAACAGCAAAAAAATTACGCGGCTGCTGTTCATTGCTATCGCACAGCCTTGAACAGCAATCCGACTCCCCAGGATAAG
>DOCI01000183.1:13781-14796 GCA_003503535.1 Planctomycetaceae bacterium | reverse complement strand
TGTGATTGCCATTCCCGGTTGAATGATCGTGAACAGGCTTTGCAATGCTTTCGATACGCTTTGAATGATCATCCCAAAAGTCTAGTGGCAAATCATAATCTGGCACGGGAACTGCAATTTGCGAATCAAATGTCCGAAGCTGAAGCTTATTACCTAAAAGCTCTGGAGATTGATCGATCCTGCTCTTCCGCCTGGAATAATCTGGGGGTGATTTATCAGGGACGAGCAGAGTACCTGAAGGGATTGAATTCACTCAATCAGGCGATAGAAGCCAATCCGAACTTGCCGGATGCTCATAACAATCTCGCAAATATTCTGGAAGCGATCGGAGAACCGGAACGCTGTCAGGAATTGTATGAACGGGCTATTCAACTCCGTCCCGACTACGCCGAGGCTCATCATTCCCTCTCGCAAGTCCATTTGCGAAATCGGGAATTTGAAACTGGCTGGAAGTTATACAACTGGCGATATCGAAAACAGGATCACGACCATCGCCCGTTTCAGCATCCCACCTGGAATGGGGGATCGTTGACGAATCAGAATCTACTGGTCTTCTCCGAACAAGGCATCGGTGACGTTGTGATGTTCGCAACCTGCCTGCCGGATTTACTGGCTCAGGCTGAACAAGTCACGCTGGAGGTCGATGGGCGGATGGTGCCTCTGTTTGCCCGTTCATTTCCCTCCGTCAAAGTGATTCCACGAGAGGATCTGGATCCCAAAGTCCCCGTCACTCTTCCGGGAATCGATTTCCAGATCTGTCTGGCCGATTTACCTGGACGATATCGCAATCATTTCAATCAATTTCCTCGTCAGGAAAATATACTGACCGCTAATCCAGAACTTCGCCAAAAATGGAAGGCTCGCTTTCAGGATCTGGGCGAGGGCTTGAAGATTGGGATTTCCTGGTTTGGTGGCAAAAATCTCGATTTACAAACGCGTCGTTCACTCCCACTTAAGCAGTGGGATCAGATTTTAAAAATCCCTCATGTGCACTTCGTGAATCTGCAATATGGCG
>DOCI01000183.1:11296-13679 GCA_003503535.1 Planctomycetaceae bacterium | reverse complement strand
TTCGTGAATCTGCAATATGGCGATCATCAACAGGCAATACTCGAAACTCATCGTCGTACCGGTGTGAAAATTAACGACTGGTCAGACAGTAATCCGCTGAATGACCTCGAAGATTTCTCCGCCAAAATCGCAGAACTGGATCTCGTGATTTCTATCGACAATGCGACTGTTCACTTTGCGGGTGGATTGGGCACTCCAACCTGGTGCCTGCTAAATTCTTTGCCGGACTGGCGCTGGTTTCGTGGAGAGACCTCGACACCCTGGTACAACTCGCTGAAACTTTATCGACAAGCCTCTCCCGGGGAATGGTCAACTGTTGTGGATCAGGTTGCAGAGGAATTAAAAACACTGGTCAAAGAATCCAGTCAAAAAATATCTCAGACCGAGCTCAGTTCACCGGGTCAACCACCGGTCGTTATTGAGAAATCATCGACAAAGAAGTCATTGCGACCTCAATGTGCAATCATTACCCCAATCGGACCGGGACATGCGGAAATTTACAAAGAAGCAGAACGATCGATTCGTGATGCCTGCGTCCGTTCGCCCGGTCCATTCTGCAAAGTCATCCCCTTCAGAATTGATGATCTACAGGGACAGATTGGTCGTTCCCGGGCTCGTAATTATGCCGTCGAGCAGGCAGCCGCACAGGGGATTGAGTGGGTCTTTTTTCTGGATGCTGATGATGTTCTTGTGCCGGAAACATTTGCCAATGTCGAGCATTTGCTGGACGATTATGATGCGATCTGGGGACAGATTTTCAGCTTCAATGATGGCAGTAAACAGGCAGAACGACGCGAGGGTCAACTTGGGCCGACGAATCGATTTGAAGATGTTCTGAATGCAGATCCATTCCACTCGCTGCAGATGGGGCACTTTGTCCGCACAGAAATCGCTGCAGCAAATCCCTTCGACGAAACTCTCGATGTCGGCGAAGATTTTCATTATTACATGCGCATCTGGGCTAAGCATCGTTGCATTAAGATTAACGAGCCGTTGTTTGCCAATCGGCGTGGACGCCATTCGATCGGACCTCGTTCCGGCTCCGGCCATGAATGGACGGTTCGCGTAAATCAGATGTTAAATCAGTATCGGAATCAGCCTGCAACTTCGCCTGCCCAGCAAGTTGTTGCACCGATGAAACTCGCCATTTATGGCATGATGCGAAGCGGTACGACTTTACTCTGCGATAAACTGACGGTTCCCGACCATGGACTGATTCTGCTCGAGCCCAACATTCATCTGAATAACTGGCCCGATCAGGTTCTCAAGCAGATGCAGGAATTCGGACTGAATGTCACTGAAGAAGACTGGAAAAAGGCGGACGAATCTCCTGAGTCGTTCCAGTCTTATTTTAATCGACGACTGTTGCCCAAATTACAGTCGCTGGATTACTGGGGCGTCAAAATGGTGAACTTCGCCAACTGGCAATCCTTCCTGCAGATGTATCCGCCAGAGCATTTGATTCTGTGTGTCCGCGATCTACGGGATGTCATTCTCTCGGCTCTGGATCTGGCCCCGAAACTGGATCTGTTTGTCGATGATAACTGGATTGAACAACGTGCGATTCAAACCGCAACTTCTCTTGTCGAAATGGCAAAACACCCACACACACTTGTGCGATACAGAGATATGTGTCAGCAGCCGGAACTCATTGATAAACTGGCTGCACAGCTCGGCTTACCGGGACTCGGCGACCATCGCATGAGTCTCGAAGCGGTGCCCCATCGTAAGTATGAAGATGACAAACACGAGGGCGCGGTGACTACCAATTCCGTCAATCGTTATCTACGTGAACCTGAAGGACCAGCAAAAGAACTGGCGGAAAGAGTTTTTCAACACTGTCAGGAATACAATGAAGTCTTCGGGTACACAGAAGATTCCTCGGCGACCCGAGTTGCAAGTTTTGAGATGCCAGGTGTCGAAGAAAAACCTCTGGAATCGACAGCCGCTCAGCTCGATGATTTCTGGAAGAACGATCAACTCGCCAACATCATTCCACAGAATGAGGATCTCGGAGCCTTCCCGGAAGGCTGGGATGTGCGACCGGTTTTATGGGAGCAGTTGAAAGAGCATATCAAACGGAATGTACTCGAAATCGGCTGTGGTTACGGACGACTCTGCCAGGCCTTTCCGACTGATTATTATCTCGGTCTGGATGTGAATCCACAGGCGATATCAACGGCTGAGGAAACGCATCCCGGCTACGAATTCCAGACGATCGGTTTTTGCGATGAATATCCCAGGACCGATGCCGCTCTGCTCTATACGGTTTTGCTGCATATCGATGATGAAACAATCACCACGATGCTCGAGCGAATTTGTCGGGCCAGCGATGTCATTTTAATCGCCGAGATTCTCGGCAAAGAACGCTGGCGTCGCGGCG
>DOCI01000183.1:0-11177 GCA_003503535.1 Planctomycetaceae bacterium | reverse complement strand
GCTTGGCGTCGCGGCGGGAATCCGCCAGTCTTCAATCGTGATCTGCAGGACTACGTTCAGTTAATGATGCAGCAGGACTATTACCTCAGCTCCTGCATCGAAAAACCATACGAGCATTATCCAGATACGAATATCAGTTTTCTAAAATTCCAGCGAATGCCCGGGAAGTAATTTTCTTCACAGATCAAACTGTTTGGAAACAAACTCAGTTTAAATAATCACAGAAATCATAAAGAGGACAAATCATGGGAACAGGTTTTTTGCCGGATGATGTACTGGGCGACATGATGAATGAATTGATCAATGTGCCTGGAGATTTCGCCGAAGTTGGTGTATTTCGTGGTGCGTTGTTCAAACGACTGGTTGCAGTCGCTCAGGTGCTCAAACGGAAAGTGCATGCGTTTGACAGTTTTGTCGGTATGGCCGAACCGACTGAACACGATCATGGATTGTACAAAAAGGGAGAGCTCAGCTCTGGTGGAGTCGAAAACTTTCGAAAGATCATACTGGAGTCGATCAAAAAGCATCGCGATCTGGCACAGGCGGCTCAACAGAATGTAGGAGTTCTCCCCGGCGAGATTCTCGATGACTGCTTTGAACTCTGGGAAGGTTTTGTGCCCGAGTGCCTGGAAGCTTGTCCGGTGAATCAGTTTGCGTTCATCTACATCGATCTGGATCATCACGATCCGACACATCAAGCTCTCGAATGGGCCTGGCCACGTCTGGCTCCAGGAGGATTACTGGGATTTGATGACTACTTCCCAGGACGAGAGAAACTGGCCTCGCCTCCAATCGATCGATTTCTGGAAAAGGAAGTTTCCAATCTGCATGTGCTGCACTTGAGCAATAACCAGTTGTTCATACGAAAGCGGATGTTGGCTGCAGCGAAGAAAAATGTTGCCTGACGGAAATGAAGCGCAACAGAATCCGTATTCGTTTCAACCGCTACAAAACCCCAAGTCGGTGGTAAAAGCGGTATATTTTCCGCAAATGATTTAAGCCACAAAGTCTTCGCTGATTCTGTGCCCTGAGCTGTCGATAAATAGTAAAGCGCCATGATGACTCGATGTCTCACAATTCTCGTGTCACTGAGTTTGTTGGTTCCTTTGGGCACTTCAGGTTCTTTCAATGTCTAATCTGTCATTAACAACCGGATTGATCAGCGGACTGGATATTGCCGGTCTTGTGGAAGCACTGGCGACGAATCAGCAGCGTGCCATTGACCGCCTGGATGCTCGTGCCCAGGAATTTGATGCCCAGAAAACGGCGATTGGTGTTCTTGAAGCCAATGTGCTCACGCTCTCGACTTCAGTCTCTTCTCTGAAAAATAAAATCACTTTCGAGCAACAGAAAGTGACGAATGCCGGTTCGGATCAGTTCAAAGTTTCAGTTGGAAAAACTGCGATCAATGGCAGTTACGTTTTCCAATCGGTTCAACAGGCCTCCGCTCATCAGTCGCTTTCACGTGGTTTTGCCGATGCAACTGAGCAGAAAGTTGGCGAAGGCACACTCATCATTTCGCAGGGTGGCTTTCTCGACGAACCGACTCTGCTCGAATCGTTGAATGATGGATCTGGAATCCGTCGTGGCAAGATTCGAATTACAGATCGCTCGGGATCCTCGGCTGTCATCAGTCTGACCGAAGCTCTCAATGTCGATGATGTTTTGAATGAAATCAATTCCAATGTCGACATCTCCGTCTCGGCTCGGGTTGTCGATGGTCGCTTTATCCTGGAAGATACTTCGGGGAGCACAAGTACCAATCTAGCCGTAGTCGATTTGAATGGTGGGTCGACAGCTGCGAATCTGGGAATTGATAAATCCGTTTCCAGTGCCACCCTAGACGGAGATGAAGTTTTCGAAGTGACTGAGAACTTCTCGCTCAAGCAGATCAATGATGGCAACGGCATTACCCTCCTGTCCGGAGCTGCGGATATCAAAATCAATCTGGCTGATGGAACGAATCTGGAAGTCAATCTCGATGACGTGAAGTCGCTCAAAGATGTCCTCACTAATATTAACGATCATGATGACAACGCCGGTCGGGTCTCCGCAGAGATTGTCGGTGGACGTATCGTATTGACAGACAACACGTCGGGTGCAGAGACACTCAGCGTCGAAGACATCAACAATTCCTCAGTCGTCAAACATCTGGGACTCAATGCGACTTCATCTGGAAATACATTGACGGGAAATCGGCTATCTGGAGGCTTGAATTCTGTCCTGCTGAGGAATTTACGTGGTGGACAGGGAATCGAAACGCTGGGTGAGATTTCGATTACGGATCGATCGGGGCAAACGGCAACAATCGATTTGTCTTCTGCGGAAACGCTGACGGATATTATCGAAGCCATTAACGCAGCCACCGAAGATGGCACAGGTGACAAGTTGCTCGTCAGTGCATCCATCAATGATCTCGGTAATGGCCTGATCATTAAAGATACTTCCGGAGCAACCGACAGCAACCTGATTATTGCCGATGTTAATACAGGAACGGCCATCGCCGACCTGGGGCTCGAAGTTGATGACGCTGTGACTGAAATTGATTCCGAGTCTCTGCATCAGCAGTTTGTCAATAAAGCGACCTTGCTTTCTGATTATGCACCAGATGGCGGCGCGGTCGAGGTTGGTCTGTTTCAAATCACCGATTCCGATGGCAATGTTGGCGTTATCAACATTACCTCAGCGGTTAAGAATATTGGAGATGTGATTACCCGTATCAATGCAAATTCGTCGGTTTCCGTAAGAGCAGAACTGAATGAAACCGGCGATGGTTTTGTGCTGATTGATGAAGCCGGTGGCGCGGGGACGCTGGCTGTCGAAGAGTTTGGACAAACAACAACCGCAGCCGATCTGCGACTGTTACGAGATCCCTATACAGGTGGCGATGGTGCTCAGCGGATTTCGAGTCGAAAAGCAACCATCGTCGATATAGATGATGACGATACGTTGTCCGATGTTGTCTCCAAAATGAATGCCGCAGGCTCAGCCGTCAAAGCAAGTGTGTTTGACGATGGATCGAGTTTTAATTCGAAACGCCTCAGTGTGACGGCGACACAAACCGGTAAGAAGAGTCGTCTTGTTTTCGATGATGGAGATCTCGATCTCAACTTTGCAACGATCGCCAAAGGTAATAATGCGATCCTGCGTGTCGGTGCAGATCCTGCTTCGGCGTTTTTGATTTCTTCAAAAACGAATCGATTCGATGACGTCGTCCAGGGAATCGATCTGGATATTACTAATGTAGGGTCAACTGCTGCGACAGTCAAAATCGAGGCCAACACAGAAAGTATTGTCAATAACCTGAAGAACTTCGTTTCGACTTACAATCAGTTTATTGATATTGGGAGCGAGTTGACGAAATTCGACACGGAATCGAATCAGCGGGGAATTCTGCAAGGGGATACATTCGTACTGCGAGTCACAAATCGAATGAGTAATGCACTCGGAAAACGATTTGGGATTGGTAATGAAACGATTCAATCATTAAGTGCGTTGGGCGTTCGCGTTGGAGCCGGCGGAATTCTGGAATTGAATGAAGATCGGCTGCAGGAACATCTGCGGAATGATTTTAATGGCGTCAAAGAATTCTTTACGCAAAAAGATACAGGCTTTGGTGATAAAATTAACAGCACACTGAACTCATTGACCGACATTGTCGATGGAACGTTCACTAATGAGAAAAATTCGCTGACCTCCTCGATCGACACCACGAATGAGCGGATTGAGGAATTGAAAATTCTGCTGGAAAGCAAGAAGGCTCGACTACTCAACGAGTTCATTCAAACCGAAAGCATTCTGGGGAGCCTGGAAACACAGCAGACGGCACTGGCTGGAATTAAATCCATCAGTGTGCCCTCGCGATAACACTTTTCAATCTTAAGATTTACTAATTAGCTCAACGGGAAAGCGGGAACTATGTACGAGAATGAATACCTGGAAACACAAGTCATGACCGCTCCCGGTCCTCAACTGCACCTGATGGTTGTCGACGGATCGATTCGATTTGCGCGGCAAGGCAAGCTGGCCTTACAGGAGAAAGATTTTGAACTCTCGCATGAGTGCCTGAACCGTTCCCGTGAATTTCTCTCCGAGATGATTTCCGGCCTCAACCCGGAAGTGGCTCCAGAAATGGTCGGCTCGCTCAAGCAGTTATTTGCCTATATTTATCGCGAACTGGCGCTGGCCGATATCGATCATGAGCCCGAGCACATCGACAAGGCGATTCAAGTGTTGGAAAAACATCGAGCCGCCTGGGTGGAACTCATCGAACAACTTCCCGCCCAATTCATGCAAAAGAACGATGCCCCAACCGACTGGGAAAGTTAAAAACAATGATTACGAGTCGTTGATGACTCCGACCACATTAAGATGCGGTCCTGTATTTCATTCTTAAATACTCAATTCTCTGTCCAGTAATCGACTACAAGAACATCTGAAAGAATCGGCTTGAGTTTTTCGGTGAATGCAATGTGTGAAGGATGTGGTAAGTAAGCTTCGAGGTCGGCTTTGCTTTTGAAGGTGACCAGAAAACAATGGGTGAATCCTTTCGCCAGTTTTTCCGGGCTGACATCCGTCCCGTGTTCGTAGCTGATGATGGTGTCGACTTCATTTTTAAGTTGCCCGAAAGCTGTCACAATTTCATCGATCTGTTCCGTGGTCGCATCGTCATTGAATTTGAAAAGAACGATATGACGATAGATGCGCTCTGCTTCTGTTTTCGGTTGCCCCGAGACCATAGAAAACATACCAGCACAAACAACACACAGACTCATGAGGAATAATTTGGACATAGTTCGCCTCTTCGAATAATTTTAAGTATCGATAATTTATCAAGTATTCAGAAGTTGCATCTGAATCTGCTCGAATCACTTCAGATTAACAGTACTGGTATTAAGTTGCCAACGGCTCACGCAGAAAAAGAGCTTCGTTGAACTGTTTGTACGAAGCGATTACTGGATTAGATCTGCCGCGTGAACATCAGACCTTCTGAAATACGTTGGGCTGCAGTGGGGAAAACCTCTCACTCTTTGATCATTTCCTTGAGTTTTTGCATTAACTGCGAAGTCAACTCGGGTTCACTCTGAGAAATGTCATTCAGATCGAAGCGATCTTCGGGTTTGGCAAAAAGTTCGGGTTTCTGTAAGTGAAGCGAATTCTCCTCCAATCGATTTTTCTCTGATTGAGGAATGCATAACAGCCACTTTGCGGTCCGCAAACCCAATTGATTATCCGAGTGAAGCAGAATTTCCTGGCGATTCTGAATTTCTAATTCCGCATTCAGTTCCAACAGATTACAAATAACGGGCAGCAAATCTTCAGCCGACATCAACGATTGATTACGACAATGCTCGGCATTCTCTCCAGCTGACGAAACAATAAGGGGAGCCCAGAATTGTCGCGTAAGACTGTGCTGATAATCGGCTGCAAAAGAAGCGGATGAGCATTGTTCATTGTCGAGGAAGCCCCCGGATTCAGTCGTGATGATCCAGTGGAAGGAATTTGCTTCCCGATTACGAGTGATCAGGCAAATCAATTCTTCGATAGCCAGCACAATTCCCATTGCCTTCTCATCCAGATCGCTTGCGATGCGATACCATGTGACATCACATTCGGCAGGAGCAAGTTCCGAGAGAATGTCTTTGAGTTGTATCGAATGGCAGGCGAAGGAGATGTCATTGGCGTTGCAGAACGGCTGCAGTTGATCGAACGTCTTTGCGAAACCTGCGGGACTGGTATGATACTCGTGAAAAACTGTCCCAGTCCACCCCAGTTGATCCAGTCCGGGTGTGGAAATCTCTTCGTTTCCGTAAACCGGAAGATCCAGTGGAGAGAGAGAGTTCACAGTGATGATTATCAGCGGATTCCGTTTCATGACTTACCCTTTGGTTGGATCAGGTAAGTTTCCCCGTTGCCAGCTTTGACCTTCAGTACTTTCAGGGATAACTGAACGAATATTAACGCGGAAGGAATTGGAAGGCTGGGGATTGATGCCGGGCAGGGCTTCCATCGCGTATTTTTTGGGAAGGCGAATGATGCGATTCGGATCGACATCGGGCAGAATCCATTGTGCATAGTTCCCGCCATCTGTCACGACACTCACTGAAAATGTCAGGCTCCTTAAGGGATTGATATTCCTGATCCGTCCTTCAAGTTCGAGCAGTCCGCCTCGATC
Organism: Planctomycetaceae bacterium; assembly: GCA_003503535.1. Classification (GTDB taxonomy): domain Bacteria; phylum Planctomycetota; class Planctomycetia; order Planctomycetales; family Planctomycetaceae; genus Rubinisphaera. The sequence goes on along the minus strand of DOCI01000183.1, from coordinate 5,002 downwards.
CGTACGAGAAATCGCAGACAGTTCAATATCGGCCAATCCCTGTTGAGCATAATAGTAGCCCGCCTTCTGAGGTTCCTCGCGGACATTCTTCTGTCGCCGCATGGCGGTGTTGAGAGAGAGGATGAACTCCTGCTTGAGCGACTCCATATCATCGCCGAAGAACTGCTCGAACTCACGCTTTCGAGCCGAGTCCTCTTCTTTGAGCAGGGGCTCTTTTTCCGAAAGCATTTTTACATATTCGGTATATTCTTTCGGATGTTCGTTCACGAGCAACCAGTGCAGACACCAGGCCAGGCAGTAGGCATCGCCCGCCATCACATCTCCTTGAAAGGCGAGGTCTTCAGAGATCAAATCGTCCCAGCCAACCTGTTCCACCTTAGGAGCCTTGGCGGCAAATCGCGAATGGACTTTGGCAGGACCTGAGCGGATGCGGTCTTTGTTGGCCTCAAACCCAGTGGCAATGCCTTCGTTGAACCAGGCAGGAATGGGCGCCAGTCGTTTGAGCAGGCCACGATTGTAAACCTGTTGATGGATTGCCTCGTGAAGTGGGACTTCAAACGTCGAACACTCGGCCATACGGATGGAGAGAAAATTTGTCATGCCGTCATAAAATCCGGAAATGCGCGAGACGGAAAGCCCTTGGCCCTTTGTCACTTCCATCGCGTATTTGTTGAAGTCGTCATCGGATTCAAAAATCAGTAAGACGAGTGGCGATTCTGGGTCCTGAATTTCAAGCCGCATATCCTTGGCGAACGTTTGAAAGACGCTCTGGACATTCTTCATAAACTGAGCCGCTTTGCGCATGAAGCCGGTTGCCGGACCTTCTCCAGCTCGTTCCAGTGGTCCCATGAGCACCATGCCGATCACAAAATGATCGTCCGTAAAACTGCGAAACAGATCACTGCCAAATTTTTCGGTGAGATGTTCGACCATTTCATCAGTGGAATACGGTTCCCAGTCAACAGAATTGTCGCGTTCCAGCACAGCTCCCTGAGCAACAAGCTTCATCCCGCCATCTCGACGTTCAATCGCAATCGCCCCCTGACCACTCCCATGAATTCGCCCGATCACTTCTTCCCGTTCGCCAGCAGGGGTCGCAATGGTAAAACGATCTGCTTGTGATGAGGCTGGCAGAATCAGAAATACGTGCAGAACAATTCCCGTTAAACCAAGCTTGAAATGTTTCATGGAATTGAATTTTCTTAGTGATTCGGTTGGTTCGATTGATGTGTGTTGTCTATTACTCAAACGGATATGACCAATTTCAACGTCATTTTAATATTAAGTGAGAACGTTCCTGGGTTACGATGTTGAACAAAACATCTGAACCAGTGGTACAAGTTCTGTTTACTGATTACGATAAACCTCATTCAAAGGAAACAGCGATCCAGTTTCCGAATACGACATTCTCACAGTCAGGATGAGCGATTTCATGGTTGAATTCAATGGAACATCTTCATCGAAAGCCCTTTCGCATTCGAAAGCGACTCCGTTTGGTTGTGGATGCTTCTTCGTGTTCTTCTTTGGGATTTTCTTCCTGATTGGATCGTTTGGAACAATTCTGGTTGGCTCAGATCTCGTGCTTCCCTATCTGCAGGCACTCAGTTGGACGGAAAATCCTTGTACGATCACCCAATCCCAAGTCGCACAGAATGGGCAACTGAATTTCGAATACGAGTATACGTATCTTGGAAAACAATATACACAAACACAATACGATGCTTATGAAAGTACAATCAAATCTGCCGACGAACGACGGGAAATTGTGAATGAGAATCCTGTTGGCAAAAAAACCGTCTGCTTTGTCAATTCGAACAGTCCAGATGAAGCCATCCTGAGTCGACATTTCAATCCGATCAGTCTCTTCGCACTGATCCCCATGTTTTTCGCTGCGATTGGACTGATTGGTATGATCGCCGGGCCAATTCTTACTCGGAAGTTTTCGAATAAAATTGCCGAGGCTCAAAAGGATGCAGCTTTTCAGACCAGCTCACCACTCGCAGCTTCCCTCACGTCTCAATCTCGTGACTGGCAGGAACCGGGTGTGACGAGTGGTCCTCAGGAATTGAAATCGGATGATCATCCCAAGCGGAATTTTATCATCTGCCTCCTGTTTTCGATGTTCTGGTGTGGAATCGTTTCGATATTTGTTTTCGAGACCATCGGGGAATGGGTGCAGGGAAATCAACCTTGGATGCAAACCTTGTTCATGACACCTTTCGTTGCAATCGGATTAGGTGGACTCGGTGGATCGGTGTACCTGTTCCTGAAAATCTTCAATCCGGTCCCCAAACTGGTCGTCAGCGAGCGAGCCATTCCTCTCGGCGAAACCATTCGCATGAAATGGATTTTCGATGGCCAGGTCTCTTCTATCAGGAAAATGACGATTCATCTCGTCGGGACCGAATGGGTGCAATATCGCCGGGGAACCAGCACTTATACGGACACGGATGATTTCTATACCGAGGAACTGATTGAAATCACCGATCCGATGCAGATGGAGATCGGGGAGATTCAAGTCACGATTCCTGCAGACACTATGCATTCGTTTTATGCAAGCAGCAACCGCATTCAATGGAAACTGCAAGTCAAAGGCGACATCGCCCGCTGGCCGGATGTGGATCAATCGTTCGGTATTACCGTGCTGCCAAAATCGCTCAATCGATAAACCATGTTCTCAATGGAACCCTGATTTCCGGTATCGTTTTGAAATGGATCTCCAGGGTGGCAGGGGCGATCCGCTTTAGCGGAAGCCCACACTTGCCTGATAATAACCTATCCCCTTAATCGCATGCAGATTCTCTGATATGTCCCCTTCCTGCATAACCTTCCTAAATTTTCCTTCCCTCATATTGAAATTAATCCCCCCTATGTTACCCTAGTTAACAGTATCTGAGCAGATGTTATTGAAATGCTTCCCTCTTCAAGAGAGTTTGAAGTGTATTTCTTCTGCCTTGATGCCAGTTGAATCCAACTCATTTTCGTTCCACAGACTCAGTTCAAAACACATTAAAACAAGTACGAGGGGAGCAGTTCATGGTCACATCGAAGGTGAAACTTTTCAGTCTTTACGGCTTTGCCGTGGTCGCATGTGCGATGCTGATGACAGCAGACAACGCCGAAGCCCGCCGTCGCGGATCTTCCGGCAGCAGTGGCAGCAGCGGAAGCAGTGGAAGCAGCGGCAGTTACTACGGCAGTAGTAGTGGTAGCAGCGGAAGCTATGGGAGCAGCAGCGGAAGTTACGGAAGTAGTGGCAGCAGCGGAAGCTCTGGAGGTTACATCAGGGCCCGCCGTGCACTCCGCAGACATTCCTCAGGCTCAAGTGGTTCCAGCGGATCAAGCGGATCAAGCGGATACTACTCTTCAGGCTCTTACGGTTCCAGTGGATCAAGTGGTTCTTCAGGATCTTATGGATACACCAGTTACTATGGTGGTTCCAGTTCGAGTGGCTCTAGCGGTTCCTACGGCTCAAGTGGAAGCTACACGAGCTACTACGGTTCCAGCGGATCAAGTGGTTCGTCAGGAGGATACCCGACTTATTACTCGTCACCAGGTTACGAATATGAACCGGGGCAGATGTACGAGACCGTTCCTCAAAAAGAAGTTCCAGAAGTCGAAGCTCCCGTGATCGAAACCGAGCCGTCTGCAGGCACGATCTCTTTCCCACCACTTTCGACTTCTCAAACTGACAACAAAGTCCACATTCAGATGACTGTTCCCGAGCAGGCCAATGTGTATTTGAATGGTCAGCAGATGACTTCAACCGGATTGGTCAGAAAATTCGTTTCTCCAGAACTTCCCGGTCAAGGCCCTTATTACTATCAAATTCGGATTGAATTGCCTGCCAAGGGTGAAAATCTGGTTGTAGAACACAAGCAAAAGGTCGTCACTGGCGAAAATTACGAACTAACCTTTGCTGAACAAGAGGGAACGCTTGCCTTGGTCCCAGCGGGGTCAGGAGCTGAACTCGTCAGCCGATAAAATCGTGCTAATGTTCAGGAAGCGTTCTTAAAAGCACGAGTAGGACGCTCGAATTGAATTTTCCAGATTCGGAGAGGAGGCTGAACGCCTTTTCTCCGAATCTTTTATTTAGAGCGCCTGTTTTGTGCAAGTGTGACATTTTGACATTTGAAAATATTTGACACTCCCATCAAAGCAATGGAATACTTTGAAATAGATTTGAGCAAATGGGATCTCAGGCAATGATGAGTTTCGCCGATTTGATCGGCAGGATTTGAGCATGAACAGCAACATGACAACTAAACAGTCAGCCGACAGACAACCAGAGGTCTATCGTCCGAAAGGATTGTGGCCAAAAGTTGGTTTCGCGGTGTTGAATATTTGGATTATCGTTCATCTGCTGGCCATCATTGCTGCTCCGGTTTCGGTTTCACCCTCTTCGAGTGTTGAACGCGGGTTGTGGAGAACACTTGCTCCATATGTGCAGATTCTTTATCAGAACAATGGCTTCCACTTCTTCGCTCCGAATCCTGAAGGTTCGAATTCGATTCGCTACGTTCTTGAATATGAGAATGGCGAACTGGAGCGTGGGAAATTTCCTAATAAGCAAATCAGTCCTCGCCTGTTATATCACCGCTACTTCATGCTCTCGGAAAATTTGGGACAAATGAATGGTGAGCTACGCGAGATCATGATACGCGATTTTGCACGGCAGCTCTGTCGTGATGCAGGAGCCGAACGGATTACTCTGTTACTGGAGTGGCACGAACTGGCTTTGAGGGAACGGATTATGGCAGGAGGGAGCCTGTACGACGAAGATCTCTATGAGGTTACACCGCTGGGAACATTCACATGGGACGAACTGTCCAAATCCTCGAAAGAGAATGTCGCAACTACATCGGCCAAGTAAGCGAGAATTGGAATCAATTCTGGTTTACACCGCGCGACCCCTTCTCAATGTCCGTCTTGCGTATTCTCGTTGGCTGGATGGTGTTTTATACAACACTCATCTGGGGAATGCGGCTGGAGGCGTTCTTCAATG
>DOCI01000129.1:4353-11856 GCA_003503535.1 Planctomycetaceae bacterium | reverse complement strand
CATGTGGGCTGGGAGTTTCCGAATGTCGAACCGCCCCACTACCTGCGACAACTCAATCCCGAGTTGTACGAACAGGAAGCTCGGCGCGTGCAGGCACGCTTCGATGAAGCGGTGCAACTGGCCGAGCAGGCTTTTGTCGAAGAACTTGCGCAATTGGTGTCTCACCTGACCGAACGGCTGAGTGGTCACGAGGATGGCAAACGCAAAGTTTTTCGGGATACGGCGGTCGGGAATCTGCAGGAATTCTTTGAGCGTTTTCGGTTGCTCAATATCCGTTCCAATGACCAGCTCGATGACCTGGTCGATCAATGTCAGCAGATCGTGACGGGCATCGCGCCCCAGCAACTTCGCAGCAGCAGTCACTTGCGACAGCAGGTAGCCACAAAACTCTCTGGTGTGCAATCAGTCCTTGACGGCCTGCTCGTCGATCGTCCTCGACGCCAGATCATTCGCGCCCCCAAGTAGTTCTTTATCCATGGTAAGGAGCAAACCATGCAATTGCTCATCCAGCAGGACGGCACCATCCGCTGCCTGTATTCAGAAGCGATTCCGCTGGCCATGCTTGGTTCTCTCGATATTACTCGGGGCTCTCACGTGGAACCCGATTGCAACGGTCAGTGGTGGGCCGACCTATCGCCCGTTACTGGACCGAAACTGGGGCCTTTCGAACAGCGAAGCCAGGCACTCCAGGCTGAAGCGCACTGGCTGGAGACCCACTGGCTGAATGAACCGCTGATTCCGTAAACATCACAGATTTTTACATCCACATCCCGACTCGACAGACCCACCGTCTGCTGAGTCGGGATTTTTTATTTTCCTAACCCTAAATCATTTGAAGGAATTCTCCCCCATGAAACCATCTGAACTGAATCGCAGCATTGCCCGTGTGACTGGCGAAAGCCTCATCACCATCCAACGACTGGGCTTTGAACTGATCTCAAGAGAAGACTCGGAGTCTGTAGAAACCGAATCCCGACTGCCCCAGTTTATTGACTGGGACGAAGAGGAAGGACGTGACTGGCTCACTGAATTTGAACAGGCCATGAGTGTGCCGGCTTATGTTTAATCCATCACCAAAGTCAGTGAGAGCCAATAAGTTTACGTGCTCAGCTTCGAAGGGGACGAGCCAGCCTGGACGGCAAACGCTCCGGAGCGGTCAACGTCGTGGTCGACGCACTTTCCGCAAGGTCGGCTCGCGTTCTCGATACCGGCAACATCTGATTCACTCTCGCTGATTCAAACCAAGCTCATATTTTTCTCTGACCCATTTTGAAAGGCACTTTATGCAGGTTTTATTAATCAACAACGATGGCGGCGGATTCGCCGACTATATCGAAGTTCCGGACGGGGCGTCTGTTCAGGATGTCTTTACGGAAAAAGTCGGCAACCGGCCAGCCAGCGACTATCTGATCCGCGTCAACAGGCAACCCTGTGCCTCCCAACAGATTCTGCAGGAGGGAGATCGGATTTCGATCACACCAACCAAGATCGAAGGAGCCGGGTAATTTTTTGATTTTCTATTTCCAGAGACTGTCGGGATCGAACTCCCGATGGTCTCTGAAGTTTTATACATGAAAGGCATCCATGAATAAAAAGCGTGCTTCTCGAAACGTCTGGCTGCGTCCTGCAAGGATCCTCCAGAAGCATTTTGAGGCGACCACAACCCAAGAGCCGATTCCAGAACTTCCCGTTGAGCTCTGGAAGAGACTCGAACAGATTCCCCATCTACAAGAAACTGCGATGGCACACGACTGGCTGCTCGCGGCTGAGCGGCTGAAACGAGAATTTCGTAGTCAGCTGAATCAGTTTCATGACGCGATGACTTCACTGCGTGATGAATTTGATCGTCCTCAACCCAGGCAGGTCACACCCACTTTGCGAGATCTGCTTGCCGATCTGGAAGCACTGGCCGATGACTTTACCGACGTGAAGTTTGATTCGTCGACACACGTGCTTTCCGTCACCACCGAACCGATCACGCTGCTGGGAGTCGAACTCGGCCCCTTTGAGATTCAATTGCATTGCCGGGAACTGCAAAGTGGCCAGTGCTCCCCGTACCGTGTGGTGGCACTGGAACCCAATCCCTCATCGACTAATGACGAGGTGACTCACCCCCATGTCCAGTCTGAATCACTCTGTGAAGGAGACGGCCGGCAGGCCATTGCGGCTGCCCTTTCGCAGGGAAGAATCCACGACTTTATTGTGATCGTCGCCAATCTGCTGCGGACCTACAACGAGGGAAGTCCTTATGTGGGACTCGACGACTGGTTCGGGACGCTCTGTGATGACTGCGGCGACTTGCGAAGTTCTGATGCGATTGTCTCCTGCGGTCAGTGTATCGGAGCAATCTGCGAAGACTGCATCGATCGCTGTGCAGGCTGCGATGAGAATACCTGCCGCGGTTGTCTCGAAGCCTGCCCGGGCTGCGATGACTATTGTTGTTCCGGGTGTCTGTCCACGTGTGTGGACTGTGACACACCCTGCTGCCCCTCCTGTTTAACCGATTCCGAAAGGTGTCCTGATTGCCATGAAGCTCAAGAAGAGAGTGATGAGTACGAACCGTTCCCGACAACGGAACCACAAATCCCGCAAACCAGTGTTACGGTTCAGTCCGACTGCCTGGGCCAAACTGCTGTTCCTGCGTGATTACGGTGAGACGGAAGTCGGCGGCTTTGCAATCACGGCCAGCGAAGATCTTTTGTTTGTCCGAGATCTAAAACTTGTCCGACAGGTTTGTTCCTGGGCGCATGTCGCATTTGAGGATGAGTCAGTCGCGGACCTGTTTGATGAACAGGTGGATGCGGGCTTGCGACCGGAACAGTTCGGGCGGATCTGGATGCATACCCATCCGGGGAATTGTCCGCTACCCAGCCAGACGGATGAACAAACCTTTGCCCGCGTGTTCGGTCAGTCGGAGTGGGCAGTGATGTTTATTCTGGCGCGAGGCGGAAAATCCTATGCCCGACTGCAAATGAACACCGGACAGGGAGCGAGCCTGAGAATCCCGGTGGAGATCGACTACTCACAGAGCTTTACTGGCTGTGACCACGAATCCTGGGAAAGCGAATATCTGACCCACGTTCAAAGTCATAACTCGAAAACACTATTCAACAATCAGGATGAGGACGCGATTGACTTTCTGGAGAACGAATTCCGATTCGATCTCTGGGATGAGACTGATGATTTTTTATCCCAAACTCAACGACAGGAAGAACGCAATGACCATGACGACTGAGATACCGGATCGATTTGTCAGACAACAGGAACTGGTGCCCCGTCCCCGAATCACGTCGCTCTCCGCAACAGTGATCGGTGTGGGGGCGATTGGCCGACAGGTCGCCCTGCAACTGGCGACGATTGGGATGCCACAACTGCAGTTGATTGATTTTGATGTTGTGGAAGTCAGCAATATCACCACTCAGGGATATCTCGAAAGTGATCTGGGGGTATCTAAAGTTCAAGCCACCAAAGCAGCCATAGAGCGGCTCGATCCAAAGATCACAGTCAACACGATTGAAGATCGATACCGTCCACAATATACCCTCGGTGAGGTAATCTTTTGTTGTGTCGATTCAATCTCGGCTCGCGCTGCGATCTGGAAATCAGCTCACCCCTCCTGCCTCTTCTGGTGTGATGGCCGGATGCAGGGAGAGGTGATTCGGGTTTTGACCTCTGCTGATCCAAGCAGTGATCAGCAGTATGGAAACTCACTGTTCCCGCAGGCCGAAGCGCAACAGGGAACCTGCACGTCCCGCAGCACGATTTACACCGCCAGTCTGGCGGCTGGTCTGATGCTGCATCAGTTCACTCGCTGGCTAAGAAAATTACCAATCGATGCGGACCTTTCGTTGAATCTGCTGGCCTCAGAACTCACCATATCCCCAGCTTTGAAGGAGACACATCGTCATTGTGTTGCAAATCACTGAACAGGAACGGGCCAATATTCTGGCCGCGCTAAACTTCTGGCTGGAAGAAATCGTCCCCTATGGCGAAGACTTTGCTCGACCGCATTTGGAAACGGTCGGCTGTGGTGAGCAAGTTCCATTAAACAACACGGAGATACAGGAATTGATGGAGCGAATTCGACAGTGTCATTCTCGATGAATTGAAATTACCGGTTGAGGCATTAATCCTTGATGTCTCTGAGAAAATCCCTGTCTGCGATTGACAATTACTTGTCACCGCAGACAGGTTCTTTAAGTTTGATCTGATCGATTCGGATAACTTCTTGTTTTTAGCTATCAGTGAGATGAAGTACCTCAATAGTCCGTGCCCTTTATAACGGAACCAGATAGTCCTGACAAGATTTGCTAATGCAGAGAAAACACAAACTTTCAGTTGCGATCACCTCACACAAATTCTGTGTGGCGTTCAATTCACTCAATGATTGATTGCACTTTTCAGAGCGTTTTGTAATTCGATCGCGGCCCCCTCCAGGTCAATGATGTCTTGGCAGATCGACCATTCTCTGAGCCAATCGTCTAGAAATTCGTCATACTTTCTTGCTTCCACTGAGTGCGATAATAGTGGAGCAATTAACTCTGGTTTAGGCAGATTATTTACAATTTTCCGTAGTGCGTTACGAAAATGAGTCTCGCTCATCTCAATTTCCAGCGAGAACAATCCTTCAGTGACTTTCATACGGTGGTGTTTTAGAAGTGCGACAAGAGTTGACTGGATATGACTTCCGGTCCACGGAAACCAGATCGTTTTTGAATCGGAAAGCGGAAGCAAATCTGTTTGCTGCAGACGTTTGGAAACAAATTCCTGACGAGCAGCTTCAAGCAGTTCTTTCCCTGTCGGATTCAGATACGCATAGACGGCCTGATCGCTGAGTACGTCACGCATTTTTTGCCTCACCCTGCGATGAATCACTCCATTCCCACCTGTAAAAAGTGGCTGTTTGCGTCCTTGGGCAGGTTTCACAGCGATTTCCCTGCGTGTATGATCCACTTCTAAAACCCGCCACCTGCGCCCCGCCAGCAAAAGATGACTCCCGACTTCCGGGACATAAATGGTCGGCAGCCGACCTAGTGGGCGACTCTGAAATACAACACGGAATTCGGGAGTCGATGAAAACGCGGCATAGAAGTCATGAGATCTTACAATTATCTCCCCTTTCAATCCGAGGATTAAATCTCCTTCTTCTGTTTGTTCGACCAGATCCTCTTGCCCCATTTTTTTGAGGAGCCGAATAAATACCTCTTGTGGGACACTACGGAATGCCCCAGCTTTAATGAGTCGACGATATAACATCAATGCCGAAACACCTCCGGTTTCCGTGATAAGACTCAGAACCTGATGGATCAGAGTGCTGAGATCACCCACAGCAGACAAAGGAGGTTCAACCCACTTTTCCAGCATTAACTCTGTGAGGGCGATGGCCTGAATCAATTCGGGATAGTATTTCGCTTCGTTCTTACCGATAGGCAAAGGCTCGACCACATAAAGTTGCATTCGCTGCGACGCACCTTCTTCCCGACCGCTACGTCCGAGTCGTTGCAAGAGAGAACTGACAGACCAGGGACAACCAATTTGAGCAATCGATCGCACATTTCCAATATCGATCCCCAGTTCGAGCGTCGCACTACAAACTGTGGAATAGGGGCGACGTCCGAGCATCATTTTTTCGGTATGTTGTCTGATCTCCTTACTGAGGGAACCATGATGGATCAGGAATTGACCATGTTTTCCCATCGATTTAGCGCGCCGGTTAAGTTCGTCGGTGTAGAACTCCACTCCCGCACGTGCATTAACGAAGATCAAATTTTTTTCTCTTGAAAAAGACTGGAAAACATGGTTGATTAACGCCTGCTTTCCCGTTGCTGTTTTCGATTCGTCAAGCTTTGAATCGTCGCTCAGTTCCTCATTATCCTGGAAATATGCAAAAAGCCCGAAGCGGACGGACTTCTGGTTATTTTCATCTAATAATAACTTAACACGTTCTGGCTGATCGGGACGCATCCAATGGCAGGTTTGTTCCGGAGCGCCAATTGTAGCAGACAAACCGACAAGCCGTGGTTGAGTAATCGTGTAATGATCAAGGCGTGACAAGAGGCTGCGGAGATGGGTTCCGCGTTCGGAGCCATGCATCGAATGCACTTCATCGAGTACGATATAAGATAAACTATGAAATAGATGCCTGAGGGATTCACTGCGATTAATGAATATCGATTCCAGAGATTCCGGTGTGATCAACAGCACTCCACCGGGACACTTCACCAGTTCTTTCTTAGATTTCGATGAGACATCACCATGCCATCGATGCACCGGAATTTCCGCATACTGACACAAGTCTTCAAGCCGACGGAACTGATCATTAATGAGTGCTTTCAAGGGACCGACATAGATCGCCCGCACAGACCCCATCGAATTAGGTTGGATTAAAGATAATATCGGAAGAAAGGCGGCTTCCGTTTTTCCTGCCGCAGTCTGCGCTGAAATGAGAAGGTCGGATTCGGTACCGCAGAGGATGTGGATGGCCTGCTCCTGCAAAGGTCGAAGTGTTTCCCATCCCTTTTTGTAGAGTGCTCTTTGTATCGAGGGAGCAAGCTTCTCGTAGGCAGGGTGATTACTCACAGCCGAAATTCCGATAAGTCGTCAGAACGAGAATGATTGCCGGCGGAAGGCTTTTGAGTTTCCGGCTGATGGAATTGACCAAGTAGCGATTGCCATGATTGATCAGGATGCTGCTCCAGTATCTGCAGTAAACCGGTAAAGTCCTTGACGGTTTCACGAGGTGTTTGATAGTAGCTGGCGCCCATCCTCTGTTGACAATGTTGTAGGTAAGACGCAATACCTTCATCAGGAATCAGGTATTGCTTCTCTTCACCGGATGCGAATACATGCCGAATGTTGTGCAATAGAACGTAACAGTCTTCAGGTGTCAGACTCTCCAACTTAATAACAGGGCCAGTCAGGTCCCGCATTGACGAGCTGGCAAAACGATTTGAGGCTAGCCGGGTCTCTAATGCTTCGTAACTGAAAAGGCCTCTTCGTCGGTCCTCCAGGCACTCTTCAGTCCCTGCAAAAAGGAAAGCCAAGCCCTCTGTCGTTCCCTGAAGAGCATCGTTCAAAATCGTGAGGATGGTCTCGTAATTGTTGTTTCGCGCCAACGTGTGATTCAGACGGTGAGACAATACGACTAATTCATCCAGGCAAATCAACAACCCCCGGTAACCTGCGATCCTCACAAAAGCAGCCAGCAGCTTAAGAGAGTCATAAAAATCTGCGTCATCAATTATTGAGCGCACACCCAGGTCCTCCCTGGCTTCCGTTTTTGTACTATATTCTGCTCTCAACCACCGTAACGCGGCTTGCTGAAGATTGTCGTTCTGTTGCTGAAATCCTTTATAGTATCGGCTGAGAACTTTTGCGAAGTCGTAACCATTCACCAGCGAGCGGAGTTGAGAGAGTTGTTTCTCAATTTCAGTTTGCACGTCGTCTTCAGTTCCGTCAGACGATTTAATTTCATGATCGAGATCACCAACCCATCGTTCAACG
>DOCI01000129.1:0-4255 GCA_003503535.1 Planctomycetaceae bacterium | reverse complement strand
CCCCCCATCGGGACGAGCTGTTGTTGAGAGATTCTTCAACAGTTCGGAATAGAGTCCGCGGGCTTTTCCGCCTGATCCATGCAGCCTGCGTTCCGTAGTGATATCGGCCCGCAAAACTGCAAATTTGCGTTTGAGAGCCACATTGCTAATCAAGTTGAGAAAAAATGTTTTCCCACTCCCAAAATTCCCTATAATGAAACGGACAGATGATGTGCCATCCTCCACCTGTTTCAGGTCCGAAATGACAGCTTCCACTTCTTCTTTTCTGCCAACCTGAATGTGTTGAAGACCAACCGACGGAACAACCCCAGCCGCCAGTGATCGAATGATTGCAGTTCGCTCTTTTGATCGGATCATACCAATTTCAAACTAAGTTGATTTTTCAGACAAAAACAAATTTTGAGTAACCACGATGCGGTCCTCCTGATCATCAATCAACCAGTCGCCGCAGACTTCCAAAGACCATTCATTAATGGATTCAATCGTCCCGTTCAGCATCAGCGAATGCTCCCTGGCTAACTGATCAAGTTCTGATCGTGTCCACTCATTGCGTGTCATAATCTTCTCAAGAAAAGGGTGAAAACGAGACGGTAATCCATCATATTTGAGAGATTCCGCCTGACTTTCGCCCCCGTCATGAATTTGCTCATCTTTAACATTCACCTGGTGATCAAGTTCATTTATGGTAGCCACTGCTTCAGTCTTTTTCTGCGATTCGGCAGAAATACGAGATTCGTTGCCAGTCGCTTCCATTTGATCAGATTCGGTATCAGTGCCATCTTCGAGCATGACATCTTTGAGATAATCAGAAACCTGTTTTGTCTCCTGGAGAATTTCGCGAATACGGTCCTGATCGAGCAGCAAGTCAACCGAAGAGTCTTCACTTTCTTCCGGAGCAATGTTACCGGCACTCAGTTCTTCAATCCTGCTCGGTTCCAGATCGAGGCTTTTGTATGCTTTTTTCAGCGATGAGACTTCTTCTTCGGTGATAATGCCATCAGCGGCGGCAATGGCAATCAAATATTCCCCGATCGCTTCGCGTCGAACCTCAGGTAAAGCCTTAAGTTGCTTGCCGAGTTTGGTATATTTATCCGGATGAACGGATAGCAAATAGGCAAGATGCTCAAGCCGTATCGATTCCTGTGGAGAAAGCTCAAAGTACTGTTCCAGATGAGATGTGATTGATTTCAATTCCATGTCGTCAACAACACCATCGGCCGCTGCGATCGACATCCCCAGTCGTAGTAAAATTGAAGCAGCGTGATACGAATTCAAATTCCCTTCTGTTGAGTCTTCTCTCGGGAAGATACTGACATACGAATCCCAATGGTAAGTTTGGCCAGATTCCCGTGAATCTGGTTCGAGACAAAGGTCCATGCAGTCAGCAGTTTGAAGCAAATCGGAGCATTGTTTTTTAGTAAGTTTTGATCTTTTATCGATTCCTTGTAACTCGGCAAGTTCACCAACAGGAATCAGACACCATCCGCTCTCATTCGAGAATTGCTGAATCAGACTGTACCATCGATCAAATTGAGGATGATCTCCTTCCCGCAACTCCAAGGGAAGCTTTTCGTACATGTCAGCGGTGATTTCGCCCGAGTCCGCTTTTTTGTGGGCCCGATCAAATGCACGCAGGTCTTCGATGGCGGAATTCCAGATTTCAAGCAAAGTCTTGAACTGTGAAGGAATGCCCGAAATATTAGGGAGTTTGAAAGTAAACGGCGACGAGTCTCCACGGTATCCGGAAAGTGTTGCACTTGCTGGGCGATACTCCAATCTGTATTCGCGTTTCGCAGATTTGAGCGGCATTCCACTCGGATACTTCTCATTGAATCGAGTTTTGAAAAGTTCCGTGAAGCGATCTTTATGTCGCTGAATGATTACGCTTCTTGGAGAGCGGGCATCGTGTTGAGCCACTATGAGTGCTGCTGATGGAGGGAGTGCTTCCCCTCGCATTGCGAAGATTGCCAGCATGGCTGCTTTGCTGTCTTCACTCCAATAAGGAGTCGATTCGATGACCTGATTCAGGACAGAAAGCGGTAGTTCTTGTAATTCTGGATGATTAATCAGGCAAGCCCACAAGAGATCCGTTGCGTATCGTTTGAATGAGTTTGAGAAGCCATAAATAGGGAGCAGTCGCAGGACTTCCTGTATCACCAGACTATGATCTTTTTGGTCGACGAGCGCCCGTCTTTCGAGTCCGTAAAAATGTATGAACACATAGCCCAGTTCAGTGTTTGGATCTTTACGCCCAGATTCCAGCCAAGCCAGATAGTTGCGTCTTTGCGAAGGAGAGCATTCCCGATAACTGGGCCAGTACGGCAAATCACTAGAACCCCGTCCAGAGGTTGCAACCTTTAAATCACTTTCAATAAGCGAGGCATCAAATGGATCTCGTGTTTTGCCCTTCAGGAAATAGACGAGTGGTGAAGCAGTGATGACGCCGCAATGATCAAGATAGCCATCGGTTCCCAGGAAACGGACATTTGCATCAGCATTCTTCGACCAAAGGGAGTGTTTAACCTCTGATCGTCTAATAATAAATCCAGATTGTCTCGAGTTCGGATGACTTGCCGGTTGAATCTCGACCAGGTCTTCATTGAAAGTACTTGAGCGATTTTCTGGGCTGAAATTCTTTTCGACTACAGGTGGCTTGTTGGCAGTTGCAGAATGAAATGTTGAGTCAATTTCCTTTTCTTGCAAACGTACCCTGTTGCGAATGTTGTTCACAAATTGAGTTGTAAAGTTTAAGCCCTGCAAGACCAAAGCTGGCTTCCAGAATGACAATGCCACAAATCCGGTGAGCAGAAATAAAGTGATTGCTGCTATTGGACCCAGCGCAAAATTCAACAATAAGCTGACTGCACCTAATATGAGGATGCCGCCGAACAGATTGAGCCAGAAATTGCTCAGTTCCATACCGCTGTTATCAACTGCTTCCTGTCTCAATTCACTTTCATCAGATTGAACTGAGATCGAAAAAATACATTTGCATGATCGGCAGCGGACTCTCCTATGTGCGGTCGACATCTTGATCTTCAGACTTTTCTCGCAACCAGGACACTGTACGACAGAAAATATATCACTCATTATCTATAGCCCGCTAATATGAATCATAATCCAGATCCCATCATGCCAAAATGTTCAGCAGTTAGCAATCGACTATTTTACCCTCTAAACAACTTGGAACTTGGCTAGCCGTCCGTTTCAAAACTCTGAGGTCTCATTAACTTTCTTTTCTTATATTTCTCCTACTTTCTTCTTCATAGGATTTTTCAGATGAGTCTGGAACGTCGGAAATCTCGACGGTAGCAGGAACTGTTTGTTCCCATTCAGGAGTTTCCGAAAACCCTCGGCATCGGTTTTACGAACGCTTGATCGTTTGCTTGCCGAAAATAGCTTGATTCGTTTCTTGAAGAACTCTGCTTGCCGTATTCCACGATTGCCATTGGGCGACCGGGAGTGCCTCCGGATATCGGTGTGGACTTCACAATGATCGAAGCCAATACGGCCTTTAAAGTATTGTCCGCAATGAGACCGGAGAAGACTGGAAAGAATACCACAAGAGATTGATGATTGAGGCTTGAGAAATCGAGTAGGATGCCGAACCGGATGATGTAGACTTGTGACGCTTCGATCGCAAACAAACCAAAAAGGTAAGACGAAAGTCTCGAATACCGAAATCTCTCACGACCAAACCCTCATTACTGGACGCGGCTAATGAATCAACAGGAGCCCCCAGTCCTCGTGGTCGCGAGAAACAACGTTTACAAAGTGAGTGAGTGGAACGAAGGTTTGCCCACAGTCGCGAAAGCGGCGGAGTGAGGCAAAGTCATTTGCGAGGACGCGAAGAGATTCGCAAACGTTACAGCATCCACGCGGTTGACTAAATATTTTGGCTAACTTTTTAGCTATCAGCGTGTTGGAGTGCCTCAAGTATCCATGCCTTCAAGACGGAATCCTTATTATACAGACAAATTTCCGTGACTTGATCGCAGAGACAGCTTTAGTATTTGGTTTTGGATGTGGTTTCGCGAATGGTGATCGGGCCCTGGCTGATCATATCCAACCGCCCTTCGCCTGGGATTTCTTCCGCGATTCTGGTCGTCATCGTACCGCTCAGTTTGGATTCCAGATCGACCTTTTCGGAAACGGAACGATACGTGAGCCCTTCGGCTGAGATTTTAACGGTCGTCGTATTGTTTTCCGTAGTCACGGTGCTGGAAAGATCCAATTGGACCGAAATCACCGCACA
>DOCI01000349.1 GCA_003503535.1 Planctomycetaceae bacterium | reverse complement strand
CAAGAGACGGCCTTGGCTCACGTCGAGACTTGTGATACGTGCCAATCCAAGCTCGAAACCATTTCACAGTCAGGAATGTCGTGGGATGAGATGTCCGAGTTACTCAGGCCGAATGATTTGTTTCCGGTCAGAGAACACCACTTACTTCCCGATGGTGCGGGAGATGCCGTTCCAGCATTATGCCGAATTGTCATTAACAAAAATGAAGTTTACACCGCAGCGGTTGCGTTCCGGTGCGCGAAATCTGGGCCTGGTCCTTAGATAATTACTGGGAGCAGGCACCCCACGAGGTTTGATGGGACACTGGCGGCGTTTTGCTGCGGTATTTCTAGTTGAGATAATCCAGAAACTGGTCTCAGTGTGCCGAGAAACCTTCAAAAACTCCTGACTAACCTGAATACAAATTTCCGAACCCAATTTAGAATCCACAAAAACGAAAACACATATTAAGTCAAAACGACCTGTTAAGACAAATTCAACGGACTGTTAGCAGAAGCCTTCGAAGAAGTGCCAAAGGTGAGGTCGAAGAGTTTATGCCGGGCCGAGGCGTCGTCACCCGCTGGGAACGGATCCGCAAGAATAGCCACTGGTTTGATGCACTGTATAACGCGTGTGCGGCCGGGTATGTGTCTGGAGTGCGATTACTGGAAGAAGAACAAGTGAAACCGGAACCGAGATGCAAGATGAGTGAGGTCGCGGAAGATAATCGGCGAGGTCGTGGACTGGTGGATCATGAACGTTGGGATGAGATGCGGAGGAGGTGGCGATGAGGCAAGGTTAATGTGATGACCACCACCTCTTGAGTTCGCACTAATTATAAATCGATGGGGGGCAGTTGTCGTGCATGTTGATCGTTACCGAGAAAGAGCATGATGGTCCTTTTGTAAGAAAGAGTGAGTGTGATTTCCCAGTGATAGGAAAATCACAATTGCCATCCAAAGCAACTCTTTCATCGATATCAAAGGGTTTGGTGCATTTCAAAATTGAATCCACCTGTTACAGCCATTTAAAGCCGAAATCTTAGCCCTAGAAGGTCTAGAAAGAAGCGACGGCTCGCAGGCCAGCGACTGTGGTTGTGTCCTGTGCTTTTTGTGCAGGGTCCATAATCTGAATATCGGCCGTAATTGCCAACCACGGTGTGACTGCTGCCTTGTAATACAACTCGACTCCCTGTGTATCTCTCAGGCTCACAACGGGATTGACAAGCTGTTTGAAGTCGCCACTGAGTCCCAAGTAATAATATCCAATACCGATCGCATCGTTTTCACGACCGTGAATCATTCCATTCGCTGTCACTGAAGCCGAGCCCGACCATGCGATCGGATTCGGGTTGCCATCAGAGATACCGAATTGTGTGTATGCCGTAATATTTCGCTTAGGGTGACAACAATCTTGCCACAGAGTCTGGCTCATCAGATGAGTTAAGGTCCAAGAACCTGATTCTTCTCCGACTACAATGCCTTGTCCCGGTACAAATATAAAGCTGGAAGGATCGACGGAACGATAGGATCGGCTGCTGTAGTTACCGACGATTCCCTGATAGCCCGCTTTGCCGTCAATCTTATAAAACTTACGCCACATTCCCAGAACTACCGCTCCTTCGCTAAACAGGTCGTCAATTCCTGTTTCCGTTGCTGAGTTTTGAGTGTCGTAAACAAGCAATGCTCCCTCGACACCCTCCTTCTGGATTTTCATCACTCCTGCCCCCAGGAAAGACAGACTCGTCGTTCGAGCTAAAACTGTTGGCAGAACGAGTGACGCATTCATAAAACCGTCGACTCCACGTCCGGTTTGTACAATCAGTTCAAACAGATCGTATGAGTTAAATTTTCCACCGACCACTGCGATTTCTTCATTCAACATTTGCTGAACATATAACCCAGTGATGGCGCTTTCCTGCTCACCATTCGGCATCAGCATGTTGATATTCGGTGGGGAAACCTGACGAGCGGGACCGTTCACATCCTGTCCAAAACGGGTCTCTGCATGGATGTTGACGAAAAGACCTTTGTTGAAGCCCATTTTGCCGCCATCCAGTGTCAAGAAATAATCGATCTTACCTCCATATTCGGAATCGCGTGAAGCCCCACCCCCGGTCACGTTCTGATAGAATTGACTTGCATACCCTTTGAAATCAATGCCATGACATTCCAGGTCATTGCGGAACTGGCTTTTGGGTAACATCGTGGAACGTGTCCACACGTCAGACTCACAAAACAGATCATCACAGCAACCGGTGCATTCGTCACCTGAAGGTTCTGTGCATGAGTCATAGCATTCATCACCGCAGCATCCATCGCAACAGCTATCCACCCAGGGTGCTGGACTGCGATGGAATAGGCCAGTCAGGACCATGTTAAGAGTGTTTTCGTTTTGCGAGGAAAACTCCACATCTGCATTTTTCAGATTGTCTTCTGCACTGACTGCAGGAATGACTGCAAAAAAGACACATGCCAGGAAAGCGGGGATACTACAAAAACTTAATCGCAAATTATTGGCAACGACATCGAACATAGCATCAATCCATTTCGTTACTTAGTTCAGTAAACGTAAATCGTTGACTGGACGTTGTTGTATTCTTGCGGATCCATCCGAATCAATTGGAGCAACTAAAGTTCCACTATTTTTGAATAACAATGCCACAATCCGTTGAGGAAACGACATCCAGGGATGTCGTCACTATGCATATGATTATTGTCATCGGCTGATCATTGAAATCATTTTAATAGTCAGAACACGAATTCGTATTCCCAGCTGTATTATGAGTTCAAGAGTCCAGATCTGCCTATTAGGTAAAATCTGCAGCTGCAAATCTGCATGTTTTATTGCTGGAGCATTTCTCTTAAATTGCGGGAAGCAGTTTAAGGCGGCGGCATAAATTTTTGATTCACAGACTTCTTCCCACTTCACTTTCTGAGGTTTTGTGCCACTGTTGCAGTTTATTTCGGAGCAAACACTGCAGGACTTTCGACGGACTCGGCATCACCTGATTCCGAGCCCAAATCAGTTTGTGCTCGAGCGATGATTGAGTCTTCAGTGATTTCCGGGTTGGTGTGGTGTGACCGAAATGATATCGAGACGAGCGTCGCAGCGTAGAAGTTGTGCATGGATATCAGACAGGATTTAACGAGCGTTTCGTCCCCCCCCCCGATAGAAGCAGAATTGCTTCATGGATCTCAGGGTTGACCGTAAAATATCTAGATCCGAGATGGTCAGTTGTCGTGCATGTTGATCGATACCGAGAAAGAACATGGTGATTCTCCTTTAAGAAAGAGTGAGTGTGATTGCCCAGCCATAGGAAAATCACAACTGCCACTCAAAGCAACTCTTTCATTGATATCAAAGGTCTGAGCACACTCAAAATCCTCCGAAAATCTCTCTCATTACGCTCTTTGCTTGATTTCTGTTAACCGCAATATTTCTATTGCAACTAAAAACGTAAATTTTTAGGAATCGTGGGCGGTGGTCTTGAGCCAGGGTAAATCATTTCCTATTATTGATGATTGAGATCATAACTTACAAGTTTAAGAACGAACTATGGTGCAATATGACATGGTCTAGTCAACAGTCTTTTGATAAGGGATTTACATTAATTGAACTGTTAGTTGTGATAGCGATCATTGCTATATTGGTTGCTTTACTGCTTCCTGCAGTCCAACAGGCCAGAGAAGCGGCTCGGCGAAGTCAATGCAAGAACAATCTTAAGCAAATCGGCTTGGCGTTACACAACTATCATGATACTCATGGACGATTCCCTGCTGGCGGCACGCCGAACTCCCTGCACTTTGGTAATAGCAATACAAATTCTGATACGTGGGGCTGGGGTGCCATGATCTTGCCACAGATGGAACAAGCCGCCCTTTATGACCAACTGAACGTTGGTCAGCAGCGGTTTGAGACAGCAGTACTGGATCCAGTGTTACAACCCCTGATGAGAACTCCCATTCCCGGGTATCTTTGCGCAAGTGACTCCAGTAAACAACTCAATGATGAGCGACCATTTCCATTAGCAAATCCAATTACCGGAACAAATTATATTGCGACTTCGAACTATGTTGGGTCAAACGGCTTCTCTAACTCCTCAAGTGAAGGTGTATTGTTCTTCGAAAGCAGTATCAGTTTCCGCGACATCACGGATGGTACATCAAATACATTTTTCGTTGGGGAACGGGCCACAAACGATATTGCAGGGACGGGTCGACACGGGGCTGCGTTGTGGGCTGGGACAGGTATGCTTGGCAGCTCCCTGACTGGTACTCCAAACAGCGATCTTTTTGCGATACTGTTTACGGCAGCTCATAACATAAATTCAGGCAAACGCTCCATAGGGCTTCCATCTTATTCTCCCCAATGGGGGACGAGCAGCCAGCATAAAGGAGGAGCTCAATTTCTGCTGTGTGATGGTTCTGTTCGCTTTATCAGCGAAAATATCGAATCCGAGGGGAGTGGATCTTCGGCTGTTTCCGCTTACGGGCTCTATCAAAAGTTAGCGGTACGCGACGATGGGCAAGTTATCGGAGAATTTTAAACCTTCTTCTGAACGAACATAGTTTTTGCCCCCCCCTGGTACAACGAATGTGATCTGTGATCCAGAGGACGAGACAAAGAAAATAGCAAAGTTGAAAAGAAATACCAGCTCTGCAGTCTGTCACGACATTCTGATATTTTCTGCCCGT
>DOCI01000101.1:23914-28922 GCA_003503535.1 Planctomycetaceae bacterium | reverse complement strand
CTGGCGGTCAACAGATCACCATCCGTTGTGGCCGCGGACTATCCCCTTTGAAACTCCCGATTTCTACTCAGATGCAAATCCTCGCTGTTGGCGGAGAACAAAAGAATGCAATCGCGTTTTCGAATGGCTCTCAGTCAATCTTGAGTCCTCATATCGGTGATCTCGATACACTGGAGAATCGAACTTACTTTGAACAGCAAATTACAGAACTGCAGACTCTGTATCAATTGGATCCCGATTACATCGTTCACGATCTTCACCCGGAATATTATTCCACCACATGGGCGACTCGACAGAGGAAGCCGCTCATCGGGGTGCAACATCATCATGCACACATTGTTTCCGGAATGCTTGAGCACAACTTGTTAGATGAGAATGTTTTAGGACTTGCTTTTGACGGAACCGGATTGGGAGACGACGCAACCATCTGGGGCGGCGAATTCCTGCTCAGCAGTGCAGTTGGCTATAAGCGGGTTGGAAATATCGCGCCTTTCTCGCTTCCTGGGGGGACAGCTGCAATTCTCAGTCCCTGGAGAATCGCAATATCGTTGCTGGAATCAGCGCTGGGAACGAAAGACGCAAGTGAGATTGGACGTCAGATATTCCCCGACAATAGTGCAGAGAATGTCCTTCAAATAACAGGCAGACAACATCTTTCACCACTGACTTCGAGTATGGGACGTTTGTTCGATGGAATCACTGCTCTGATTACTGGTCAAACGAAATCGAGCTATGAAGGTCAGTTTCCCATGATTCTGGAAGCCTTAGCTCAGAATTGTGATTCCCTACAGATACCCTATCGATTTGAGGTATCAACTGTTGATCACCGAATTCAACTCGAATGGAAAACTGCGATTCGACAAATCGTACATGATATCGACACTGCTACTGCACCTGCGGTCATGGCTTGTCGATTTCATCGAGGACTGGTTCAGGGAATTCGAAAGATGTGTCGTCATTTTCCCGATTATCCGATCGTACTCTCAGGAGGTTGTTTTCAGAATCGAATCTTACTGGAGACATTGCGTAGAGAACTGGAAGAAGATCATCGGAATGTTTTTTGTCCTGTCTCTATTCCGCTGAATGACGGAGGCCTGGCTGCGGGTCAATTAGCGATAGCGGTCGCGAGACTGACACGAAATGCAGAATGTAATTTGGTAGGAGTAGTTTGATGTGCCTGGGAATTCCTGGACGTGTGACTCGCTGGCTGGACCAGGATCCACTATTTGCGAAAGCGGAAGTTGACTTCGGTGGTTTGAAAAAGGTCTGTCATTTCGCCTGCGTTCCGGATGCAGAGATTGGAGATTTTGTGATTGTCCATGCCGGGATCGCGATCACATTAATCTCTGCAGAGCAAGCAGCACTCATCGAGACCGATCTTTCAGATCTCGCCCCCGCGAACAATAGTCAAGAGGAAGGAACAAGCGGATGAAGTATCTGACGGAATATCGAAATCCGCAAGCAGCCCAGACTCTCGTGGCAGAAATTCGAAAACTGGCGACGCAGCGCTGGCGGATTATGGAGGTCTGCGGCGGGCAGACTCATAATCTTCTCAAGTACGGAATTGAATCTGAATTGACTGACGTGGTGGAATTGATTCACGGCCCCGGATGCCCGGTATGTGTCACACCGGCTGAGATCATCGACATAGCACAACAGATTTCTCTGCAGCCATCGACCATCCTGGCTACATTTGGAGATATGCTTCGCGTTCCCGGGACTGCACAGTCGTTGAATCAAACCCGAGCGAGCGGCGGTGATGTGCGGATAGTTTACAGCCCGGTTGATGCCGTAGAACTCGCACGCCTGAATCCGGATCTGGATGTCGTATTTCTGGGCGTTGGTTTTGAAACGACCGCTCCTTCAACGGCGTTGGCAGTCCTGCAGGCGGAACAATTACGACTGGATAATTTCAGTGTTCTGGTTTCCCATGTTCGTGTTTTGCCTGCGATGCGAATCATACTTGAATCTTCAAAGTCGCGTCTGCAGGGATTCCTCGCTGCCGGTCATGTTTGCACGATTACGGGCCTGGAAGAGTATCAGGATTTAGTGGATACCTATGAGATACCTGTCGTCATCACAGGCTTTGAACCGATTGATCTGCTTCAGGGAATTCAGTCATGCGTGCAAATGCTGGAACACGGAAGTCCTCGGCTACTGAACTGCTATCCCCGATCGGTGAAGCGTGGTGGCAATGTCAATGCCATGAAATTGATTGACGAAGTTTATCAAATCGTTGATCAGTCCTGGAGAGGAATTGGAATCATTCCCGCAGGTGGTCTCTCACTGAAACCAGACTATCGAAAATATGACGCCTGGAGTCGCTTTGTTGGGAATCGTGCTCCAGTCAATCCGACCGAAACGGAATGCCGGAGTGCGGAAGTGTTACAGGGGCTTATCAAGCCGCCGGAATGCAGTGCCTACGGAAAGACATGCAAACCCGCCCACCCACTCGGGGCTCCCATGGTCTCCTCGGAAGGAGCCTGTGCTGCTTATTATCGTTACCGAATGAGTAACGAGTCTCAGACCGAAAAGGCTCCATTGATCGATGGATAATGGACTTATTTAACATGCAATTGAACGAAAATTGTCCCATTCCTTTTTCCGGATCTCACGGCTTAGTGACACTCGCCCATGGCGAAGGCGGACTGTTGTCGCGGGAGTTGATTCGGGACCATATGCAGCTCATTCTGTCAAATCCCACCTTGGATGCTTCTGGAGATGCGGCCTGCCTGAGCCTCAAGAGCTCGGTCATCATGATGACCACTGATTCCTATGTTGTCTCACCACTGTTTTTTCCGGGAGGAGATATTGGATCTCTGGCGGTCTACGGAACCGTTAACGACCTGCTCGTGAGCGGTGCAATTCCTTATAGCATAAGTTTGGGAATTATCATTGAAGAGGGGTTTCCAATAGCAACCTTGGATCGCATCCTGAAGAGCGTGAGGAATGCATGTGAAAGATGTAGTGTCTTTGTATCAACGGGCGACACGAAAGTTGTTCCGCGGGGCCAATGTGATCAGATCTATTTAAACACGACTGGAATCGGGAGAGCCGGTCCTGTTGTGCCACCGGGACCTCAGGCCATTCAACCTGGTGATGAAATTCTGGTGACCGGACCAATTGGTCAGCATGGCATTGCGATCCTTTCTGCCAGAGAAAATCTACAGTTTGAACCAGAACCCACCAGTGACGTGAACAGCCTGTCAAATGAAATCAAAGCCATCAAGGGACAAATGGAGCAGGTTCGCTCACTCCGGGATGCCACGCGGGGAGGAGTCTCGGCTGTTTTACACGAGTGGGCTGAGGCTGCTCAATGTACATTCACAATCATGGAGAATCAATTACCGATCTCCCCGGAAGTACAGGCAGTCTGTGAATTGCTCGGCCTAAATCCCCTCCATATGGCATGCGAAGGGACAATGGTGATTGCGACAGCTTCGGGACAGGGGCCTTTAATACTGGAGTCACTCCACGCATCCGGTAATCGTGATGCCGCAATCATCGGGACTGCTCAGTCACGTCAAAGTGCTCCCGTCACCATTAAGAATCTCTTCGATCGTGAACTTCCGATTGATGAACCAATGGGAGCACCGCTACCTCGAATCTGTTGAAAATCTTCTACGAAAATTAGGAACTACTCCGAACAAAAACGAATCAATTATCGGGACGGATGTATTTAAGGCTGTTACCGTTTCAGTTCAAACCACACTAAGGAGCTAAAAAGATGTCTGATGCAGTAAAAGGAACTTCTGAATATATTCGTTGGTTCAACGAAATTTCGATAGACGATATTGCATCGGTCGGTGGAAAAAATGCTTCACTTGGTGAAATGTATCAGTCGCTGACCGACCAGGGGATACTGGTTCCCAACGGTTTTGCAGTCACTGCTCAGGCCTATCACGATTTTCTCTCTGTGACTGGCGTGGATCAGAAAATCAGATCCATTCTTGCAGATCTGGATACCAGTGACATGGAAAACTTGCAGCAGCGTGGCCACGCCGTGAGAAAAGCCATTCTCTCAGTCACAATGCCCGACAATTTGCAACAGCAGATCATCACCGCATACGAAACGTTGTGTGGCGAAACCGTTGATATTGACGTCGCGGTCCGCAGCAGTGCGACTGCAGAAGATTTGCCCGATGCCAGTTTTGCCGGACAACAGGAAACCATGCTCAATGTTCGCGGACCTGGAGTTTTACTGGAAACGTGTCGTCGTTGTTTTGCCTCCTTATTCACGGATCGTGCGATTTCCTATCGTCAGGAAAGAGATTTTGATCATTTCACAATCGGACTTTCGATTGGTGTTCAACTGATGGTTCGTTCGGATCTTGCTTATTCCGGCGTTATGTTTTCGATTGATACCGAAACCGGTTTTCCAGATGCCGTTCTTATCAACGCCGCTTATGGCTTGGGAGAGAATGTTGTTCAAGGTTCAGTGAATCCTGATGAATTCTATATTTTCAAGACAACTCTACTGAGTGATCCTGAATGTCGTCCCATTCTCCAACGTCGCCTCGGGACAAAAGAATTCAAACTGATATACGATCTCGGCGGCACAAGAATGACAAAGAACGTTCCTGTCTCCCTGGAAGATCGTCGAAGATTTTGTATTCCTGATGAGGATCTGCTGCTCCTGGCACGATGGGCCTGCGTGATCGAAGATCACTACTCTCAAAAGAAAGGTCAGCTTTGTCCAATGGATATGGAATGGGCTAAGGATGGCCTGACAGGAAAAATGTATATTGTTCAGGCAAGGCCAGAAACGGTTCAGTCTCAGAAGATAAAAAATGTGTTGGAGACATTTGAACTTAAAAACCGAAGTCAGGTTCTCGTTACCGGGCGTGCTGTGGGAGAACGAATTGCTCATGGCCCCGTTCGGATTATCGATTCTCCAATTGGGCTCAAGCAGTTTCAGCCAGGTGAAATTCTTGTCACAGATAAAACAGATCCCGATTGGGAACCGACGATGAAGAAAGCAGCGGCGATTGTTACGAATCGTGGCGGT
>DOCI01000101.1:7579-23793 GCA_003503535.1 Planctomycetaceae bacterium | reverse complement strand
AGGAATTAGGCCTTCCCGCAATCGTCGGAACTGAAACAGGCACAGAGGTTCTTCAGACTGGTCAACCAGTCACCGTCTGTTGTGCCGAAGGAGATGCCGGCTTCGTCTATGAGGGATTACTGGATTTTGAGCAGAAGAGAGTTGAACTGAGTGAGGCCAGTCGGCCCAGAACAAAGATTATGATGAATCTGGCCAACCCCGATCAGGCATTTCGGCTCTCCTTCTTGCCAAACGATGGAGTTGGCCTGGCCCGTGTCGAGTTTATCATCAACCATTCCATAAAAATTCATCCACTCGCACTGCTTGATTACGATCAATTGTCGGATATCAAAATCAGGGAAATGATCGATGAGATTACGATTGGATATGAGGACAAGCCGGAATTCTTTGTCGAGAAACTAGCCGAAGGGGTCGCGATGATTGCGGCTGCGTTCTATCCCAAAGAGGTCATTTTGAGGATGAGTGATTTCAAAACTAATGAGTATGCAAATCTGGTAGGCGGTAAACCTTATGAACCGACCGAAGAGAATCCGATGATTGGCTTCCGGGGGGCTTCCCGCTATTACGATGACCGTTATCGGGCCGGCTTCGCACTCGAGTGCCGGGCGATTCACCGGGTCCGAGAAGTTATGGGATTACATAATCTCAAAGTCATGATTCCGTTTTGTCGAACTGTCGAGGAAGGCCGACGGGTAATCTCCGAAATGGAAAGTCATGGACTTGTTCAGGGCGAAAATGTTCTGGAAGTTTATGTGATGTGTGAAATCCCCAGCAATGTCATCATCGCCGAACAATTTGCAGAAGTCTTTGATGGTTTTTCAATTGGATCCAACGATTTGACACAACTGACACTGGGAGTGGATCGAGATTCTGAAATTGTCGCCCATCTGTTCGATGAGCGGAATCCAGCTGTGAAAAAGATGATTTCTGAGGTGATCAGCAAAGCGAAAGCCGCGAATAAGAAAATTGGAATCTGTGGTCAGGCACCAAGTGATTATCCCGAGTTTGCAAAATTCCTGATTGATGAAGGTATCGACAGTATCTCACTCAATCCCGATACCATCATCAAGACAACGTTACTGGTTGCCGAACATGAAGCGAAACAGTAATGAACTGGAGCAAATTGATAAGTAATCAAATGAATAATCCGACTGCAGAAATCATCGATTATGGGATTATGACATCACTAACACATTGGCCCCGCGCGTAGGCGAAAATTTAAGATCGCGCAGAGCCTGGTTCGCTTCCTGGAGTGGAAATGTTTTGATTGTGGGGCGAATTGGGATCTCTGAGGCAATTTTTAGAAATTCGCTGATATCATAATGGGTGATATTCGCAACAGATTGTATCTGGCGTTCCATCCAGAGGTGTTCATGATAGTTGAGCAAGAGTAACTCTTGCTGATCACGGGCCTCCTTTCGGATCGCATTAATCACCAACCGCCCGCCAGGTTGTAGATTGCGGAGTGCGTTTACGACAGGTTTCCAGGCGGGGGTCGTGTCGATGATTGCCTTCAACGGTACCGGAGCAGTCGCTTCGTTCGGACCTACCCAACTGGCTCCGAGATTGAGTGCGAACTGTCGCGATTCAGCATCACGTGCGAAGACCGAAACTGAAGAGCGCGGATACAGATGGTGAATCAAAGACAACACGAGATGAGCGGATCCTCCAAATCCAGTCAAACCAATCGAGTCTCCATCATTGCACTGTGCCAGTTTCAGTGCCCGATATCCGATGGAGCCTGCGCACATCAATGGAGCCGCTTCAGCATCTTTGAATAACTCTGGAATTGGATATGCATACCGGGCTGGAACAGACATTTTTTCTGCGTATCCACCATGATGGTCACATCCGGTACCCTGAAATGTCGGATCCAGATTTTCGTCACTGTTTCCGGTCGATGAGTAAATCCAGCCGACTCCGACGCGATCTCCAATACGATGATGAGTGACTTTCTTGCCAACGCTCTCAACATATCCAATGACTTCATGTCCCAGGATGAGCGGCAATGAAGGCGGAATTAAGCGTCCTTCGATTTCATCGAGTTCAGTATGGCAAACTCCGCAAGCAGCAACACGAATAACGACTTCATCAGATTGAGGTTCTGGATCAGTCCAGTCAACGTACTTCAAAGGTTCGGAGTCTGGAGTGAGTTCCTGAAGAGTTTCCAGGATCATTGCTTTCATCAAACGCTCCTCAACAGATAGATCATTCCAACACCTGAAAAGACGTCAATCATAGATGCCTCAGGATAGCCACTCGGGACGAATCAGCATGACCAATCCCAGAACAAGTATGACGATTCCACTAATCAGTTTGAGCCAGCGACCCTGCCGTTCCTGCAATTTGTTCTTTCCTAACGTGATCACAACGATGGCAACCATCAAACTATCGTCAAACATATAAGCAATATTATAAAGCGCGAGATAGCCATAGTTTGTCCAGGTCGAATAATTCTGCTCTGTGAGAATTTGAGTATAGAGCGCAGGGAGCCCGGCTGTGCATAACAGTTCGACAATATTCACAAGTACTGCGAGCACAAACGCACCAAACAAGGCTCCGTACAGGTTTTCAGCAGTAATGATTTGTCGCGTTCTTGCATAGATTCCCGGTTTTGCAGACTCAGGAATCGAGAGAGAAATGCCTTTTTTAAAGTGAAAGAAGTCCTTGATGTGTATCGAGCCAATCCCAATGGCAAGAATCGCCAGGATTACCTGGACTGATCGAAGATATCCAATCAGCAGGAAGACGTTGAGCCATGCAGCCATGAATGCGAAATAGGCCAGCCCACTCACCAGCACGAAAGTCGTGGCGATCAGTAGTATCCTCAGACGATTTTTCAGATTAACGAGTAAGGATAATAAAAATAGAAGTACCCACATTGCACAGGGGTTAAAACCATCGACCAGTCCCACAAGAATGGTGAACAGGGGCATTCCCAGACTATCCGCATTCACTTCGCCTATCCACGGCAGGATGATTGTCGTATCGGATTCGGGACCGAGAGGCGAAGCATCATTCAGGTCCGGTTCGAAAAAACTGGGGGGATCCAGAGACGTCTCATCCTGTGGCAAACTTGTCGAACTTTCTGGAGAATCCAATCTGGCGGAGACCGTAAACAGGGATCGTTCCCAACGTAGTTGTGCTGGAAAAGGAATTTCAGAAAAATTTTGATGCTCTAAATTTGGTTCCAGCTTTGATTGTGTCTGTCCGGCATTCATCGTCCAGGTCGTCAACAATTTCTCCAGACGATTACCGGTAATTTCGATTCCCTGAAAACCAACAATCATCTGATTGCAGAGATGAAAGACAGGAGTGCTTGCTGCTGCCTGTTTATAGCGTTGCGTAAGAGCGATCAGATCCTGTCGTGCTTCCGCGTCTTTAAAGATATCCCGGACACGAAATTCAAAACCTGGATATTTATCCCGCAGGAGATTTAAATATCGTATGGCGTCCTCGCAATGAGAACATCCTGCTCGGGTATAAATATCAACCCGTAACATCTGCTCGACATAGGACTCAACATTTTGCTCGTTCAAACCACGAGAGCGATAGGCATTGCAGCCAATCAGTAACGGCGTTGAGTCCGCCGTAATTGAAAAATAGTCCAGAAACCTTTGATACTGCAGCAACTGCTGTTGATCGGCATTGTCCAGATCGACAGCTTGAAGTGTTGTGGCCTTGCGTGATTGTATGATTTTATTCAGGGAGTTAAATAGCAGTAAATCCGTATTCTGATCACTATGATAATAGAAGACCAGGACTGCGGTACGTTTGGTTTCCATTTGAGCATGGGCGTACCGTATCTCAAATCCCGATGAAGCTGTCATTAGAAATGCCACAATGGCCATCAATATGGAACATTTCCAACGTGCTACAGTATTCCACAGCAAGTCACTGGTATGATTGATCAATGTGATTTGGATTGATGTTTGCAACGTAATAATGAATCAACCTTCTATTTTCTCTCAGGCGATGGTGATTTCGGAGTCCAGGTAAACGTCCTGAATGCGATTCAAAAGCTCGATACCCTCTTTCAGCGGTCGTTGAAAGGCTTTGCGACCACTGATCAGCCCCATGCCACCTGCTCTTTTGTTAATCACTGCTGTTCGAACCGCCTGAGCAAGGTCTGAATTACCAGAGGACGCTCCACCGGAGTTGATAAGACCGGCTCGTCCCATATAACAATTGGCCACTTGATATCGACACAGATCGATCGGGTGTTCAGAAGATAATTGCTCGTAGACGAGATCATTGGTTTTGCCAAATTGTATGGCTCGATAGCCTCCGTTGTTTGTGGCTTGTTTTTGCTTGATGATGTCCGCTTGAAGCGTAACTCCCAAATGGTTGGCCTGACCAGTCAAATCGGCTGAGACGTGATAGTCCTGATCGGTTTTGAAGGCTGGGTTCCGTAGATAACACCACAAGAAACAGGCCAGGCCAAGTTCATGAGCCGTCTCAAATGCCAGACTGACTTCTTCAATTTGACGGCGGGATTCTGGAGAGCC
The DNA here is from genome assembly GCA_003503535.1 of Planctomycetaceae bacterium. Classification (GTDB taxonomy): domain Bacteria; phylum Planctomycetota; class Planctomycetia; order Planctomycetales; family Planctomycetaceae; genus Rubinisphaera. The sequence goes on along the minus strand of DOCI01000101.1, from coordinate 19,285 downwards.
AAAGTAAATTGTAGCTCCGACGGCCACCGCACCCAGATCGTATGCTCTCTTCACGGAGGCGAACATCCGCTGATCATAAGAGTTTGGATAAGTAAGAAGTTCATTGTGATTTAATTTGACCAGAAACGGAATTCGATGCGCGTATTTTCGGGAGACTGCACCGAGAACTCCAACTGTGGATGCGACGGCATTGCAACCTCCCTCAATGGCGAGTCTTACTATGTTTTCCGGATCGAAATAATCAGGATTGACGGCAAAGGAGGCGCCGGCAGAATGTTCGACTCCTTGATCCACCGGCAATATCGACATGTATCCCGTCTGACTCAATCGGCCGTGAGCAAAGAGCGTTTCTAAGCTCCTGAGGACTCTCGAATTTCTATCAGAATTTGCACACACACGAGAAACGAAATCTGGCCCCGGAAGAGTCAGCCGTGATTTATCAATGGTTTGGCTCTGGTGGTCCAGTAGAGATCCACTTTCTTCCCCAAGAAGTTCAAGGATGGAATTCATGAGTCACTGCTCCTTTATAAAACCGACCGATGGCGACACTCTGACCAGGCATCTCGTCTGCGGGAAAAGTCATCCATGGGATTTTGTGAGAGATCGCGTAGACGGCTAATCGATTCAAGAGATCTTCATCATCGTCTCGTCTCTCAGAATGCTGTTCAATCACTCCTGTTGACTGGCTGTATAAACCCCAGACTTGAGTATCTTCGGCAAGACAAATTGATTCCAGTCGGCCAGTAAATAACTCTTCAAATATCACTTCAAGATCACTGGAAATATCAGGTAGTTCATGCCGTGTCAGAAAATCACCCAGGAACTTTTGACGTCGAACTGTAACAATTTCACTGATGAATGATAACGAATCGTATTGGAGATCTTCTACCGATTTCTGATCGGGATTACCTGGCAGAACTCGACCTGAAAGATCCTGATCGGTAGCAACCTTCCTAAATTCAACAGCTATTCGATTTTCAGCAGCGAGGAGAAGAGGACCGTGCTTGTCGGTGAGCTTTGGCTTGATCGCATCAAACACATGCTGGCAAAACTCGTGTAAGCGAATCTTTGAATGAGGGTCATCGGGTTCGGCCTGATGACCATGCAGTATTTCTTTTCCAAAACCGACTGAGTGACGCTGAAGTCCAGGATCCGATATTTGAGCACGATCGGCCGTCATACTCATCTGATCAAGTTCCGGGATCCTGAGTTGCGTTGGTTGACCTTCGCTAACCTGAATAAGTCGAACATGATTCTGACTCAGAGCCAAAATCATGTAAGGAATCTGCTCCTGAACGACGGGAAGCAATGGTCGGAGGTAAAAATGGTCTCCTACAAAAACCAACTCGGGAACAGGGTCGGGGAGCGCATAGTGATGAATCTGCTGATCTGATATCAGAATCACCATTCCTTGAGAACGCTTTTTCCAGACGGTCTTATCTGCAAATGACATCACCTTATTGATAAACTTCTCAGCCTCGGGTTGTTCGAACCACCAGTTTGCCAGAGTGCTCTCTGCTTGCTTTAACAAATTACGTAAACGGATTGAGTTCTGCTTCGATTCTCGCCCAGTGATTTCGACTGGAAGATAAACGGAGACGAGTGGTGGAGTATTTTGATTTGCGAATTCGAATAACTCTTTTGTCTTAATGTCACACATTTTCGATCCAGAAGTCCACAGCGAACAACTTCGCTGCCCTCTCTATTGTGAGTGCCTGGCTAATACAAAATAAGCAAATGATAAAGAATCGGGCGTGTGCACCTGCACACACCCGAAAAATCTGATTAACCTTTGATGGCTACCTTGTGACATTTTGCCTCTTCACATTTCGGCATCGTTACGGTCAGAACGCCATTGTTAAGTTCAGCAACAATTTCCTCCTGAGATACCGAACAGGGAAGATCAATCACGCGGAAGAACGAACGTTGAGAACGTTCGATCCGATGAAATGTTTTATTCTTTTCTTCACTTTCATCCCGATGCTCACCAGAGATGCGGATGCGGTCACCAGTAACATCCAATTGAACATCCTCGGGTTTCAAGCCGGGCAGATCCATTTTGAGTTCCAGTGTATTCTCAGTTTCAGCCAGGTCGAATGCAGCGGACTGTGGCCCATTTGACCATTCACTTAGCCCCCGAGTCATCTCTCCAAACAGTTCATCCATTTCCTGTCGAATGGCTTGAAACGGATGACGAATTGCGGGACTCAAGTTCCCCGAATTTTTAGAAATCCCTGTGCCAGCCATCATTCACCTCCTGGTTGTCTACAACCGTTTATTGTTCCAGAAAAATGATTCCGATTTCCATACTTCTGAAAATCAGTCAATGACGTCATTGTCTAATAATCTACAATGAGTGACTACCAGATATTCAGGTGTTAGTCTGTAGCGACTTTCATGACATAAGCTGCGCTCAGAGATTGCTGAGGAGAGATGCTGAGCCGTGACACATAGAGCATTCCCAAGGATTCTTATCTATCGTTTGGACATCAATAAACCTTGTCGACTTCAGTTTGCTGCAGAACAAGCGGACATTCTCGGGATAATACATCGAGGCTGGCACGAGCAATTAACTTGTATCCTGACCTCACTCCCACAGCCACAAAATCAGCGAGGGAAAATCGCTTGCAGCAGTTTCTGCAAGTTCGATAAGCCGGCTGCAAGTACCGCGTCGATTTCATCTCCTGGCAGATCTTTCAAAAAACAGCGCCCCGTTCGATTGTCTTGCTTGAGGTAACCAATCCTCGGCTCGATGGCACTGTGTCTCTTACGGCGTTTCTACTGGGTTCTGGTCAACTTCCGTAGACCGTTCCCGGAAATATGGACAACGGCCTGACCATCATAATCATTGTCACGATAAACAAACCGCAGCAAATTGACCAACTGTATTGGGACCATGCAACAACATCTGAACGATTCGCAATCGAACTGGATTGTGCCAGTTTTCAGACATTCTACAGCTCCAGTAAAGTCCTCAACGGTACCCGAAGGCTTTGGAGATTTATTGTTATTTGTTTTCATGGCTTTATTTGCAGTCTGTGTGCAATAACTATCCAAATGATGGTTGTGATGTAACGATTTCGAAACTAGATCATTCTTCTTTCTGGTGATGATTCTGATAAGATGGACGGTAAACAGCAAACTCAGGTAAGGAAGAACTGCTGGAACAATCACGCTCTGACAAATTCAAAGAGTATAGAAAATACATCAACGAGCACCGTCTGGACATGCCTGAAATTTGTAATTGGAAATGGAGTCATAGCCTATGAGTTTGCCGACGAATGAGCCGCAGGAAAATGATGCCATGGCATTGAATCAGGGTGTCGTGGTTTCCGTTCGTGGTAGCGTTGTCGATGTTCGTTTCGAAAAGCAATTGCCGCCAATTTATTCTGTGCTGCGAGCTGGGGATCAAAGGCAAATTGTTATTGAAGTTCTGGTCCAACGCGATAAGTTTCATGTACGCGGGATTGCCTTGACGCCGACGCAGGGACTCGCGCGAGGTATGACCGTAGAAGATACGGGCGGCCCATTGCAAGCCCCAGTGGGGAAAGGGTTACTGTCGCGAATGTTTGACGTCTTCGGCAATACGATCGACCGTGAAGGGGCATTAGCCGATGTTCAGTTACGTAGCGTCCATCGGGCTCCGCCAGCGTTAGCACGACGTTCGACCAAGTCAGAGATATTTGAAACGGGCATCAAAATCATTGATGTTCTTGTGCCACTTGAACGGGGTGGTAAAGCTGGTCTATTCGGGGGAGCGGGCGTAGGCAAAACCGTATTGCTAACGGAATTGATTCACAATATGGTAGGGAACCACAAAGGCGTGAGCATATTTTGCGGCATTGGTGAGCGTTGTCGCGAAGGCGAGGAACTCTACCGAGATATGAATAAAGCTGGGGTGCTTCCGAACATGGCGATGGTGTTTGGGCAAATGAATGAGCCACCGGGAGCCCGCTTTCGCGTGGGACATGTGGCATTAACCATGGCTGAATATTTCCGTGACGACGAGCATCGCGATGTGCTGCTGCTTATCGACAATATCTTTCGATTCATCCAGGCTGGCATGGAGGTGTCTGGATTGATGGGGCAGATGCCATCGCGACTGGGGTATCAACCGACCATGGGCACGGAACTCTCAGGTTTGGAAGAACGCATTGCGAACACCGACACCGGAGCCATCACATCGATTCAGGCAGTCTATGTGCCTGCGGACGATTTCACTGATCCTGCAGCGGTACATACATTTTCTCATCTCTCGGCTTCAATTGTTCTGTCTCGTAAACGGGCCAGCGAAGGGCTCTTTCCGGCTATTGATCCACTGCTGTCGAGTTCAAAAATGGCCACGCCGGGAATCGTAGGCCAGCGTCATTACGAACTGGCACAAGAAATCCGACGGACGCTGGCCCAGTACGCCGACCTTAAAGACATCATTGCGATGCTCGGTCTGGAGCAACTTTCTCCTCAGGATCGAATGATCGTGGGACGCGCTCGCCGATTAGAACGCTTTCTGACTCAGCCCTTCTTAACAACTGAGCAGTTTACAGGACTCAAAGGCAAACTCGTAAGCCTCAAAGATGCCCTGGACGGTTGTGAAAGAATTCTGCGTGATGAATTTAAAGAGACCAATGAAAGCGATCTTTATATGATTGGAACGATTGACGAAGCCACCAGGAAGTCGAAGTTAAAGACAAATCCTCAGAAAGCGGAGGAACACGCCAATGACGTTCATGCATCTTAAAGTGTTGCTACCGTTTCAGGTCTTTGCAGAGAAGACCGACGTCTCCCGCATTGTTGCAGAATCACGAGAAGGTTCGTTTGGCTTGCTGCCGCATCGTCTGGACTGTGTCATGTCTCTCTCACCAGGAATTTTCATGTACGAAAATGAGACGGAAGGAGAGGTTTACATCGCCATTGACGAAGGTATGCTCGTCAAATCTGGTCAGGAAGTGCTCGTCTCCGTTAGAAATGCAATTGGTGGTACAGATCTGAACCAGTTACGTGCAGCTGTTGAAAGAGAGTTTCTGACACTGGATGAACAGGAGCAAAGTATTCGCTCCACAATGACAAAATTGGAGACGGGTATTGTCCGTAGTCTTTCGGAGCTTCATCATGACTGATAAGCCGAAAGCGATTGACAATAAGAAACAAACGGCTTTTAGCCGGGAAGTCGGCGCAAAGCTGACACGAAAACTTAAGGCTCAACGTCACAACAATTATGGGGTTTGGTTTGGTTTGGGAATGATGGGGCTGATTGGCTGGTCGGTCGTCATTCCCACATTACTGGGAGTTGTTATCGGAATTTGGCTGGACAAACACTTTGGAGCACGGCACTCGTGGACGTTAACGTTGATGATCATTGGTTTGACAATCGGTTGCTGGAGTGCCTGGCAATGGGTCTTTAAGGAAGATAAAGCGATGCGAGACGAACAGGAGGATAAAAATGAATGAGGGTTTTATCCTGATTCCAGCTTGGTTAGCAGGAACCATACTGGGAGCGATATTCTTTGGAGGACTCCGATGGACCATTCAGAAAGGAATCATCTCCCCACATCCGGTGCGGTGGTTTCTTGGTAGTCTTCTGCTGCGAATGAGTGTGACTTTGCTGGGATTCTACTTTGTCTCAGGCTTTCAGTGGGAACGACTGATGGCATGCCTGATAGGTTTTATCATGGCACGCATGATCGTAATGCGGCAGACATTCAGTTCCGTTGAAAATCCAACTCTCAACGTGCAGGAGGCCAACCATGCGTCTCAGCCCTGACGAACTGATTTTCTGGCAATTCGGATTTTTCAAAATCAATGCGACCATCGTATTCACCTGGGCAACCATGCTATTGCTGATCGTTGCCTCGAAACTGATCACACGCAAGCTTTCTACTGACTTGCATCGCACTCGTTGGCAGAATCTGCTTGAAATCATCGTCTGCGGCATCGAAAAGCAAATCGCAGATGTGGGGCTGAGTCATCCTCTGAAGTATCTTAGCTTTCTGGGCACACTATTTTTATTTCTGGCCACAGCCAGTCTTTGCACAATTTTCCCTGGCTATGAACCGCCGACGGGCTCTTTATCGACAACCGTAGCCTTGGCACTTTGCGTGTTTGTGGCGGTGCCGATGTTCGGAATCGAAGCTCATGGTTTGGGAGACTACCTGAAGTCTTACATTGAACCGACAGTCATTATGCTTCCGTTCAATATCATCAGTGAATTATCAAGAACATTGGCATTGGCCGTTCGATTATTTGGCAACATGATGAGTGGAGCGATGATCATTGCTATATTGCTCACGATTACTCCGCTCATTTTCCCAATCTTCATGACGGCACTCGGCTTGCTCACCGGAATGGTGCAGGCCTATATCTTCACGATCCTGGCTGCGGTTTATATTGCCGCTGCGACACGAATTCGTCAGCCCAATTCTAAATCCGATGGGGCCCTCTAACTTTACCTCTCCAATCAAAGGAAAAATACATGGACAGTATGACAATCATCGCGGTGACATCGATTGCCATTGCCGGGATCACCACCAGTTTCGGCTGTATGGGGCCTGCCTTCGCAGAGGGCAAGGCGGTCGCAACTGCCCTGAGCGCACTGGCTCAGCAGCCCGACGCCTCAGCTACAATCACCAGAACGCTATTTGTCGGTCTGGCGATGATCGAATCGACGGCCATCTATTGCTTTGTGGTTACTATGATTCTCATTTTCGCCAATCCGTTCTGGAACCAGGTCATCTCCCAAGCGGCAGGAAAGTAAGCAATGCTTATTGATTGGTTCACCGTACTTGCACAGGCGATTAACTTCCTGATTCTGGTGTGGTTGATGAAACGATTTCTCTATCGCCCCATCCTGCATGCAATTGATGAGCGGGAAAAGAAGATTGCAGCAGAACTCGCAGATGCTGATGCAAAGAAAGCCGAAGCCCGAAAAGAACGCAATGATTTCGAACGGAAAAATGCAGAGTTTGATCAGCAGAAATCGGAACTGTTCAGCCAGGCTACAGAGGACGCGAAAGCAGAACGCCAACGACTGATTGAGCAAGCGCGTCAGGCAGCCGATTCCTACACTACTAAACGACAGGAATCGTTGAGAATCGACGCCCGTAACCTCGACAAAGCCTTCATTCAACGGACTCAGCAGGAAGTCTTTTCCATCGCACGTAAAGCATTGATTGATCTTGCCGGCGTAAGTCTGGAAGAGCGAATGTGTGAGACATTCACAGACCGCCTGCGAGGCATCGACGGTATGGCAAAAGCAAGACTGACTGAGACACTCAGGTCGTCATCGGATCCTGCTATCGTACGGAGTGCGTTTCAACTGTCTGAGAGTCAACGCCAGAAAATCCAACAGACATTCAGTGAAATTATCGCGAAGGAGATTCTCGTCCGCTTTGAAACGGCTCCAGATGTCATCTGCGGGATTGAGCTGACCATCAACGGACAAAAAATAGCATGGAGTCTTGCCGATTATTTAAGTTCGCTCGAAGAGAATGTTGACCAAATACTCAATAACAAACAGATGATAACTCCCGGCGCTGAGTCAAATTCTAAAGATACGCACCTCGCGGAGAGTCACTCATGAGTGAGCAATCGGAAAGCTTAAACGATCTACTCGACACTGCCTGGGCAGGGATCCATCAGGCTCAATCCGCCCTGAAACCCCGATTAATACCGCGAGAAGTCGGTACTATTACCAGTCTGAGTACAGGAATCGCCAAGGTTTCAGGCTTGCCTAATGTTGGCTTTGAAGAACTGGTTAAGTTTCCGGGCGACGTATTAGGCATTGCATTCAACGTGGATGAGGATGAAATCGGTGTCGTGTTACTTGGTGACTATTGGCAACTTCAGGCAGGTGATGAAGTGAGGCGCACCGGACGTGTGATGGACGTGGCTGTGGGGAATGGATTAATCGGGCGGGTGATCGATCCGCTGGGGCGACCAATCGATGGCAAGGGGCTGGTCTCCGCGGAAACACGTCTTCCTACAGAACGGGCTTCACCCCCAATTATGGATCGTGCTCCCGTAACGGTGCCGCTTCAAACTGGTCTCAAAGTTATCGATGCACTCATTCCCATTGGGCGTGGTCAACGGGAGTTGATTCTCGGTGACCGCCAGACAGGAAAAACTGCCATCGCATTGGATACCATTATCAACCAACGGGGGCGAGATGTTGTCTGTGTTTATTGCGCGATTGGACAGCGGGCTTCCTCAGTGGCGAAAGCGGTGGCTGTTTTGCAAGAGAGCGGGGGGCTGGATCACACAGTTGTCGTAGTCTCCGAAGGCGACGATCCTCCCGGACTGGCTTACATTGCACCCTATGCAGCAACCAGTATTGCTGAATATTTCATGGAAGCAGGTCGTGATGTCCTGATTGTTTACGACGACCTGACACAACACGCACGTGCTTATCGTGAGCTCTCGTTGCTCTTGCGACGTCCCCCCGGCCGGGAAGCCTTTCCCGGTGATATCTTCTATATTCACTCCCGTTTACTGGAGCGATCGACACATCTGTGCGAGAAACGTGGAGGAGGCTCATTAACGGCTTTGCCAATCATCGAAACGGAAGCTCAGGACATTTCCGCTTACATCCCAACCAACCTGATTTCCATTACGGATGGGCAAATCTACCTGTCTCCTTCTCTCTTTGAACTCGGAGTGCTGCCCGCAGTCGATGTTGGCAAATCCGTATCACGTGTTGGTGGGAAGGCACAACGGGTAATGTATCGTGCGGTTGCAGGGGATCTTAAACTGGCATACGCCCAGTTCGAAGAATTAGAAACGTTTGCTCGATTCGGCGCCCGTCTGGATGATAACACTCTCAAAGTGATCGAGCATGGTCGACGAATCCGTGAATGTCTCAAGCAGCCCGAATTCACTCCCGTATCAGTGGCTGCTCAAATCGCAATCTTACTCGCCTTGAGCGAGGGGCTTTTTGAGGCCGTGCCGCTTAATCAGATGACAGCTGCAGAACAGACCGTGCAGGATTCAGCTGAAAACATTCCGGAAGACATCTGCAAGAGATTCGAAACCGCCCAGAAATTGAATGACGAGGATCGCAAAACGATCATCGAGATTGCTCGACAATCACTTGCAGGATTCAAATCCAATCCAGACCCCCAACCCACCTCTCCAGCATCGGTTGAGGAGGAACAAACATGAGTGACAGCCTCGCGAGAATTCGCCGTCAGATCACCACCGCCAGCGATTTGCAATCGGTTGTCAGGACGATGAAAGCGATGGCCGCTTCCAGTATCGAGCAATACGAGCAATCCGTGCGAGCATTGACTGACTACTATAGAACTATCGAATTAGGTTTGAGTGCATGTTATCGAAAAAGTAACATGATGACATTGTCAACACCTGGTAATCAACATCCAGAGTCTGGGACCATTTGCGCCATTGTGTTCGGTTCTGACCAGGGGCTGGTAGGCCGATTCAACGATGTTGTGGCCTATCATGCAATTCAGACACTTACGAAGTTTTCCGGCTCACTGGAAGTCTGGGCAGTTGGCGAACGCGTTCACGCAAGATTGTCAGATGCCGGCCTCCCAATGCAGGGGCTGTTTAATGTACCAAATACCGTCAAGGCCATCGCACCGCTGGTCGGTCAGATTCAAATGGAAAGTGTCTCTCAGCAATCTACTGAAGAACCTGCGTGTGTGTATGTCTTTCACAATCGCCCGAATTCTGGGGCATTGTACGAACCAGTCAGTCGGCGGTTGCTCCCTCTAGACACCCAATGGCAGAAAAGTTTGACCAAAGTTTCCTGGCCAACCAGGATTGTTCCAGAAGTGATGGGAAGCGAACTCTCGATATTGCGAGCCCTTATCCACGAGTATCTGTTTATCTCAATGTTTCAAGCATGTGCAGAATCACTGGCGAGTGAGAATGCGAGCCGTCTGGCTTCGATGCAACGTGCAGATCAAAATATCAATCAGTTACTCGAAGAGTTCCACGTCTCTTTCCATCGCCTCCGCCAAAGCAGCATTGATGAGGAACTGTTCGATGTCGTCGCCGGCTTTGATGCCCTTGTTGCATCGAAGGAGCATTTGAAATAGGTTGAGTTTTACGTTTCTCAACACAACTTGCCTCGACCGCATCTGGCGTTTCACTGATTGACACAGAATGAGATTTACTTCCAAACCTGCGACTATATTCCTGATAAATAAGAAGCGTCGTGACAAACTGCTACTCTCTTGGAAACCACAATTCTCACCGTGACATCAACTCAGCTTGACACTGCAGCACATGATCTGGAGGACTCATTACATCGGCTTTCGGAAGACCAGAAAGTAGTTTTCCTGAAACCCTTTCATCTTCTTCTCAGCGACAAATTCGAAACCCGCCTGTTCAATTTCCTGGCGGACTGTCGTTTTATCAGCACGCACATGTTCGAGCAGCCAGTCGCGGCTCACTCCGGGTATTTTTTCGAAGTCGACAACAATAAATCGCCCACCCGGCTTGAGTGCAGACAGAATGGTAGCGAGAGTTGATTGAGGGTACTCGAAATGATGATAGACATCGCAGGTGAAAACGAGATCGAGCAACTCAGGAGGAAGGCAGATCGCATCTTCATCACATAGCACGGGAGTCACGTTATCCTGATTATGTTTACGCGCAACTTCTCGGAGATGCTCCACGAATGGAACGGCAATTTCTACGGCGAATACCCAGCCTTCGGAGCTAACTTGATCCGCCATTAAAGTCGTGTACAAGCCTGTTCCCGCACCAACATCGGCTACCCGCATGCCTGGTTGGAGTTCCAGTGCAGCCAGCACCTCGTTACGAGCCGTGAAAACCTCCCGGCTTTCTACCTCGAATCGTTCAACCCATTCCTCAACCTTCAAATTTGGATTGAGGAAGTTCTCATTAATTCCTGGCTTCACACTCTTAGTGGGCAGTGACTTTGCATCCGTCGGTTGTTCTTGTCCGACGGAAATCTCCGCCTCAGACAATAAACAGAACGCGACAATGCCTATTACCAACCAGCGGGCAAAACCAAACCTTTCCCATGCACTCATCGAATACTCTCCCTATCGGCCTGCATTAGTTCACATATCAATCCAATGAAATTCTGACGTATCTTCAATTCAAATCACCTTACATGATATCTCTTCGCAAGTTGTGCTACCACTTAATTGGGAAGTCCTTTCTGTCAGGCTTATCTGCCAATACCACAGGAAATTAAGCAGTTCTGGAGCCTTCGTTCAAGCCGGATTCAAAGACTGTCAGATCGAAGACCACTTAAAGGTTCGATCGGAACACTGATTTCTCGAGGTGCGAAGTTCTGGTCGCGATTGTGAGTTAAAATTCAAATTGGAATGAAAAATAATGGCACTGAAATCCGGGACTGATAGGGGAAGCTTTATTTATCAATACAATATCCCCTGAGGCTTTTTCTTGCCCATTTTAACAGATGTGTGTAATTTGAATTCCATAAGCCACTCCCGAAGAAACGCTCTGTACATCCTATGTTGCCCAAGATCCCGGGTTGGTATAAAAATACAGTGATAAGAGCGCTTGGTCTGTTTCTCCGATTTGATTAAACGCATTAAAGCACTACACTTCTAGCTGATTTAGGTCGCTGGGGTGGGGCAAATGGATGTGAAAAAGGGTGATGGCTCGCTCAGATGACAATCTTATAAATGGATTTCGGAGAGAGCCACTTGCGTGATTCGTCTCCAAAACAATAACTGGTGCAGACCACATGCT
>DOCI01000101.1:3832-7429 GCA_003503535.1 Planctomycetaceae bacterium | reverse complement strand
GTCTTCAATAAAAAAGATCCCTGGGGCAATGGACTTTCCGTTTGGGTTCTGGCTGCCCTGCTGTTTGCGACTCCATTTATCTTCACGACGCTAAAACAGATCGAGATGAAGAATGAGGTAGAGGCCTGGCTTCCGGAACGCGATCCGCAAGCTGTTCTCCTGGACTGGTACGGCGAACACTTCCCTGTGAAAGATCGCCTGTTCGTTTCCTGGGATGACAGCACATTGAATGACGCCCGCAGCGAATTGCTGGCTGCGAAACTTGAAGGCTATGTCGATGCCAAAGGCGTTGAACGGCGTGGGAGTCCTTATGTTGAAGCCGTTTTAACGCCCAGGGAATCGTTGCGACAAATTCTCGATCAGGGCATCGAAGACGATCAGGCTCTTAATACTCTGGGAGGATTGCTACTTGGGCATGGAGCTTTAAAAGTCCGTCTGACGGAACTCGGTCAGGAAAAACAGGATTTTATTGAACAGGAAATTATCCGACGAGCAAAAGATGAGTTAAAACTAAATGTCGAAATACTCCCAGCGGTAAAACACTGGCAGCCTCCCCTTAAATTCACTGAATATGCAGAAATCCGTCAACGTAAAGCAGATGATGAGGAGTTTTACGAAGAGGATGAAGAACGCCTCGACAAGATTCTAGTAATCCCGGAGCATGAGTTTCAGGTCACCTGGCATTTGATTGCACCAGATGCGGAATTATCGACCAAAGTTCAAAAATTGATCGAATCGATCACTTCACGCCCCAGTAAAGCCTACCCGAAGGGCGACCCCCTTATTGCTGAGACATTCTTTTCGACAGGAGCACCGATTGCACTCGTGGTCACCTTCACGGAAGCAGGTCAGGCTGATCGTTCTGCGGCTCTTGAAGACGTTATCACGGTTGCCAAAGAATGTTTCATTCCTGCAGAAGAAATCCATCTTGGTGGACGTCCCGTTGGCTCGGCTCGATTGAACGAAGAAGTTGCTAAGTCCAACTACGATCCGAATGCCCCATTTTTCATGCGTTCCGTAACCGGATTGTCGGCTCTGGTCAGCTTTGTACTGGCCTTTTTCATGCTACGCAGTTTTCGACTTGGTGTGCTCGTATTAACCGTTTCCGGCTATGCGACCTTGTTAACGGTGATGCTGGTTCCCTTAACGGGATCGACCATGAATATGGTGCTCATAGTGATGCCGACCCTATTGTCGGTATTAACACTTTCAGGAGCCATTCACCTGGCCAGTTACTGGAAGCATGCAGCCTGGGAGAGCTCTGAGAATGCTGTCATAAATGCAGTTAAGATGGCAGCACAACCCTGTATTCTTGCTTCAGCGACAACGGCAATTGGTTTGGCATCATTGATGACCAGTACACTCAACCCCGTTCGAGACTTCGGAATATATGCGGCGACAGGATGTGGCGTATCCTTGATCTTTGTACTTTTTGTCTTACCTGCCTTAATGCAAGTTTGGCCAGGCCAGCCACCCGAAGAACATGAGTCCGATGGTAAGTCCTGGCGTCTGCTGGCAAACGCGATTTATCGTCATTCCTCGTTAGTTACAGTTGTTTGTCTGGGACTATTCGCCTTTGGTCTTTATGGGCTTACTTATTTTAAGAGTGAAACGAAAGTGATTCGTTATTTTCCCAAAGATTCTCAGATCATGAAAGATTACTGGTTTCTGGAAGATAACGTTATCGGCATCAATACTGTTGACACGATTGTCAGGTTCGATAAAGACGCACAGGAGAATATGCCGTTTCTGGAACGCCTGGAAGTAGTTCGTCAGATTACCGACAAGATCCGGACTCATCATGAAATTACTGGTGCACTTTCCCTGTCAGATTTCCAGAAGCCGACTGAACCACCTGCTGAAGATGACTCATTTCTTGTCAAAGCACGTTACAACAAACGCAGCAATGCCTTTGAAAGTAAAATTAAAGACGGCGAACTTCCAGAAGCTGAATCTCTGTTAACAGTCGCTCAGGAAGATGCCGACTGGACCGTTCCTGGCGATAAAAAATTGAGTGAAACGGGCGACGAACTGTGGCGAATTTCAGCCCAGGCCTACGTCATGGCTGATAATGATTACGGCCTGTTGATGGATGAACTCGATGGAATTTCTCAATCGGTTTTGAAATTTCATGCTGGCACTCATCATGTTGTGACAGGCATGGTTCCCGTATTTTTACGGACACAGGAAGCGTTGCTTGAGAGCCTGATTCGCAGTTTCGGCATGGCCTTCGGCATCATTGCTGTCGTACTGATCATCGTGCTCAGGAATCCGATTGCTGGTTTACTGACCATGCTCCCCAATCTGATGCCCGTCGCATTTTGCTTCGGCACTTTGTCGATAATGGGGGGGCGGGTCGATATCGGTACCATGATCACTGCTTCGGTGGCTCTCGGGATAGCAGTCGATGGCACATTGCATCTACTTACCTGGTTCAAACAGGGGTTAATTTTGGGCAAGTCACGGAAAGAGGCTATCGAACTGGGACTCTCTCATTGTGCGCCTGCAATGTGGCAAACCAGTGCGATTGTTGCCATCGGCTTACTAATGCTCTTCCCGGCTCCACTTTTAATGATCAGTCGATTTGGAATTCTGATGGCTGCCTTGGTGGCTGCTGCCCTCATCGCAGACATTGTGTTTCTGCCTGCACTTTTGGCGGGATGGTTAGGAACCATCATTGAAAAAAGTGTTCGAAAGTCGAATAATCCCCAAGAGAACTCCGAACTCTCAAACACTGCTGGCCTCAATGAGGATGTAGACCCCGAAGACACAGAATCCCGTCAAGCCAGCGTATCGACTCCTCATCTCAAAGTTGTCACTGCTAAGGTCACCGAAGGATCAAATTCTAACTGAATCAATTTGGCAAAGGATTTTTCTCTTTTCTCATCCCTTTCTCTTTGCAATGATTCATTCTGTGAATATTGTGCGACAAATATGCGGGATTTTCCGTGTGCAAGCATTCATGTCAGGCTATTCTTTAGTGACAGACAATATTTTGTCTCAAATGCGTCAAAACATTGTATTAATGTCCGACACAGGCATCTCGAAGAGCGATTGCTCTTATAAAAATTCAGGAATAGATTATGACCGAATACGTCGAGCCTCTTGGGCCACGAATTCTTATTCGAAAAGATGAAAGTCGTCAGAAAACGCGTGGCGGGATTGTATTACCTGATCAGGCTGAGATTCCAACCATCACTGGGAGAGTCGTTGCGGTCAGTCTTGAAGTTGAAAATGACGAGGAATTTCCCGTCAATAAATACGACAAGGTTTTGTTTCACCCTAAGGATGCCATTCCGGTCGATTTTGAATCAGACAATCTGCTGTTTGTCGTGCCGATTGATGATGTCGTCGCTGTCTTTCGTCGCTCTGAGACACCGCGTTCACACTCCAATTCGGATCTGGGACAAGAAGAATCCGATGACGATAGAGACGACCTGGAGTAGACGACCGAATTTATGTAACTCGGTAAAGTGCTAAACCCTGTTCCAATTGGAAACCGGATTTCCTGTAACATCTTCAACAGGACCTCCGGGGTGGCGGGGGCGCTCCGCATCAGCGGAAGCTCCCGGAAGTTCAACGATTCGGGGGCTTCTC
>DOCI01000101.1:0-3662 GCA_003503535.1 Planctomycetaceae bacterium | reverse complement strand
TTTCCGGTATTCATCTGGTGATAGCCAGTGTTCTTAAAAATAGTTGAACTTCTCGGGTTTTCATTTGGAACGCGGTATAGAGTATTTCCAAAATCAATTTTCCGCGTTCTGCCTGAGCAAATACAGCGATATAGGCAAATAATCGTACAGGCGAAGGCACACTGCATCTAGAAATGCTCTCAGAACTCCGCAGAGTTACTCAAATCCCAGATTCCGTTCGATGCTTCTCGCCTTTGGTGACATGAGCATATTCCGGAAGGGATCATTATCCATTTCCAGTGGCCGATCTCCACGCGCTTCAATGCCTGCTTCTTTTATCCAGCCTTCGTCAACGTTATCGGTATCATCATCATAATCATGATGACTCGGTTTCGAGCTATCAAAGCTTCTCGTGAACATCTCTCGAATACTACCCGTTTGCGTGCATCCACTCGATCCAATGAGAAATAACATCAGTATTGCTAATGAGAGAGAACACTTTCCCTGCGAAAGGCAATTCAATAAAGGGAGGGCTGAGAACCGGATCATGGGATTATCCTGAGGGAATTTGACGTGGGATTGCCAAAGAGTATGACACTGCCATTTAGGCATGGGTGTTTACGCTGAAACAAAACGTCGCAGGCGTTACACAGCGAATAAGGAGGGAGTGTTGGAGGGAGCGAACAAATATCATACGCGTGGTGTCTTGTCGAGATGCAATCAAGGGCTGTAAATCGTACAACGACTCCTTTGAGCATCTGCTCAACCAATTTCTGTCGCATGGATTTTCAAATTAATATAAAAGCACGGTTTAGCCCATTTTCAAATGGCCTCTGCAGTCGCATGGTCACCAAATGTCCTTAAAACGCTGTGTTTGCTCCTGCTGAACGCTGCAGGAAAGTTTTGAATATGCTCCAGCCCAGCAAATCGCCGCAATCTCAGGATAAACATTCTCTAATAATGACTCATAGAGTGGCCAGAAGAGTATTTTCTTGTACAGATCTCATTGAATTTTTAATTCCACCAGATGTTAAAATTAGCTTCACTTGATAATCGGATCGTGGAACGCCACAATGCCCATCCGCTTGTTAGATGTGGGGATAGAGATTTTATCGAGCAAAATGAGAACCAGAAACTCAATTTCGATCCTCTCTCTCATCTTGCGAGATGCGATGCTATCCAGTGAAAACAAGTCCAAACGGTAACCTAAGCACACGGAATTAATGCGATGCCACTCAAGTCAGATCGATTAGAGCGTAGTTTGAAATTAGCAGAAAACACTCGTGACCTGTGGCAAAAAGACTTGGAATCCCGAAGTGTCAAAGCGGAAGAATTCCGAAGAGACCCACGCTGGCGTTCACTCAACGCAGCTTGCAGAGACATTCAAACCCGTATGGATGCAGCCAGGGACTTAACTGAACGCGGGCAACGCGAAACGCCTGCTGAAGAATCCGACCAGGAATAATCACACCATTGATTAAACAAACGGCATCCTCAATTGATGCCCACGGAGAGATGGCAGAGCGGCCGATTGTGCAGCATTGGAAATGCTGTGTCCTGGTAACAGGACCGGGGGTTCGAATCCCCCTCTCTCCGCATCATTCAAGACGCTCATTGCAAGTCTCTATTTTGTAACGACTTGCGTCGAGCGTCTTTTTTTGTCCCACTCATTGGGACAATCTATGGGACAGTTTGGGACTAATTTGCTGATATGTCGCAGCTTGGCAGACTACATATTGCTGAGTCGTTCAGGTTCCTCCAGGTCAAAAGGGAATTGGCATGAAACCATTTCATGCCAGGGTGATTTCTGGGATAGTCTCATCCATTATTGGGGATGGCTGTTCAGGAGCGGTGCCGAAGTTCAGGCGCTGCATATGACGGTGACCATCATCGGCCCGCAAGTGCCGATAGAGCTTGACCATCTCTGAATCCTTGTGTCCGACCCATTCCATGATTTGAGCCTCGGTCACGTTTTGTCGGAAGGCTTCGCTGACGAAGTAGTGTCGAAAACTATGGAGTCGTCCATGTTCAAATCCGATCTCACCTACAGGGATGGGGAAGCTGGAACTTAATGGCTCAAGAATCTGCTTGATCAAATTTCTACGAATCACATCCGGCTTTATTTTGCCACCGAGTGGACCATGAAATACGAGTCCATCGTGATGCATGGGAATCTGTTTGAGAATCGTTTTAAAGGTTTCATGGAGTGGGATCGTTCGTCCCCGCTTACCTTTGATCGTCCTGACAGAGCCAGCCTGTTTGCGACGTTTACTTGATCGTTCATCGGTCAGTTGAATGACATTGTTTTCGAGATCAAGGTCTGACCAACGTAGGGAAACAAATTCGCCGATGCGCATGCCGGTTGTTGCCAGGCCGACGATGACATTTTTCATCCACTCCAGTGAAGGCGTTTTCTGGCAGTGCGACACCATAGCCTCAACTTGTTCCCTGGTATAGCAGTAGGTATCGGATCCCTGTGCCTTGCTCAGTGATATCCGAAACTTCGCCGAACTCGGTAGTAGCTCTTCGTCAATCAACCATTTATTGACAGACACAAGCAGATTCAATTCCAGGTATTGAGAACGGTATGCGTAGTCCTGTTTTGCCAACCAATAGCCATATTGCTCGGTCGTTTTGCGTGTTACCTGCGACCACAATCTGAGCTGACGTGATTCGCAGAACCGGCTGTGTTTATCTTTAACTGCTCGATATCTTTTATACGTATTCTGACTGACGCCACCCATGACCTGCGGTCGTTGGCAGTGTGTCATGAAGCGTTCCCATCCATCGGGAATGGTGATTTCTGATAGATCGGAGCGAAGGGCATCCTCGGTTAAGTTGAACTGCAGAGCCTTGGAATGGTCGAGTCGCTTTAGATTTGCTCTGGCCTGTTCATAATCACGTGTGTTGAGTGAGTTCTTTCCCAGATCGAATGAGTTGCCGTGGCGACCATCTGCATAATAAACGCCTTTGCGAACAATCACTTTCCAGAGAAAGAATTCACATTGAATTGGTGGGGTTTTCGGTTTGCGAGGCATGCTTTTCCTTTCAAGAATGTGCGTTAAGATTCCCACTTGGGGCGACGACCGGGCAGTGGTTTCGGTGGATGCTTAACCTCAGTGGTGGGCATGTGGTTGAGGCTTTCCAACGCATCGGATGGAAATAAGAGACGCCCCCCTTTGCCTGCCGGCTGAATGCAAGGGATGCGTTTGTTTCTCACCAAGCGACGGAGCGTGGGGACAGACAATCCGGTCTTTTCGCTGAGTTCGTTGATTTTGAGATATTGCCTGCTGACCCCATCCATAGAAACGCCCTCGGTTTGATTTGCCATCGTTATCACACGACTTGCGTGTGACTCGTAGGCAAAATACCGCTGTTTTAGCTGCAACCGCTACCGGAGCTCATTGGGGTTTCAGAATCTGGTGCACAACTTACAGGCAAATCGCTTCGTAAAAAACGGGCGAAGAATCAAGGCTGTGCAGCGTCGCATTAGACCATTTTCAAATGGAATCTGCAGTCGCTTGGACCACAAATGCCCTGAAAACGCTGTGTTTGCTCCTGCCGGACGCTACAGGTAATTTTTGAATAAACTCTAGAATTATTAGGCCACTTGCCAGACAACAGCCTGCCCACCTTCTTGCACTGAAAACGTGATGCCGTTTAAGTCTTTCTTGAGACTGCGA
>DOCI01000065.1:9684-10275 GCA_003503535.1 Planctomycetaceae bacterium | reverse complement strand
CAAGGATAAGATTTTTTCCAACCGCACTATATGTAGTCATTTCTACTTGTGCCCTGGTTGCCCAGTTTTTTGCATGGCGAATCATTACCCGAACCGTCAGCGAGAGGACCGCCCCCAACTAACAACCCCGCTAACTCATTACAATCAAAACGTTTACGTCACCTCATGCAAAGCATTGAGAACTTCAGGAACGAGTGAATTCCGTATGAACAGAGTCTTTGCGATATTTAATCTTCATAGCGGACCGGACTCCACTCACAAGCCAGCTCCGATAGGATTTTGAGCGTTTCCGGATTCGCAGAGGTTGCGACAATCCCCGGCAGTCGCAGCATGTCGGCCCGGTCATCCATCCAGGTTTCTGTAAAATTCACTCGCTGACCATTGTGTACCCAGACAGAATCGCCGCCGAGTTCGCGGGCAATCTGGAACGAAACCGGATAGTCATACACGTTCGGCGTGTGAATTAATGAGCCCCCAAATTCTCCGGTTGCCAATAAGGGATAAATGCTGCCCGGCATCAAATCGGGAGCAATGCCGTCCAGCCCCGCTTCAGTCACATCGGCTGCACGAGCTGCATCATGTTGCTGGAAA
>DOCI01000065.1:8700-9584 GCA_003503535.1 Planctomycetaceae bacterium | reverse complement strand
CATAGATTTTTTTGGAATCGGGGCGTGTCTTCACATCAATCGGCGTCATGCTGTCCAGAACCTGACGAGCCGGCTTGCCGGGATCATCGGGACCGGCAAGCATCTTGCCAGGCCGAACTTCCACCCAGCCCCCATTCGGGCCTTGAGCAGGCAGGTAAACGAGGGAATAAATCACATCGACCATCGTCCGCAAATGCAGCATGACGGCATAGCCATCCCCCGTCTTGTCGCGGAACTGTTTCGTCCCATCAATCGGATCGAGAGAAATCACATATTCACTCTCTTCTGCAAACCGATACAAATCGCCAGTCGATTCCTCTGCTTCGATCCGACATTGCATGAAGATCGGATCCAGATCGCGTAACGCATTCACGAGCAGATCCTGAATAGACAAATCAGCCAGAGTCAGTGCATCCGTCAATGCACTGCCGGACGTTTTGCCAGTGACGGCAATATTGTGCTTTCGCAACTCCCGAGCCAGGCTTCCCGCCCAGCGCATCACGGTTGGAAGATGTTCAGCCAATGCGGAAATGATAGCGTCACGCATAAAAATTCCTGATCCAAATCGCAAATATCTGTTTTGTTCAGACGGCAGTTTAAATCAGGAAGGGCATAGGAACAAGGAGCGAATGAAAGTCTCATCTTCGCATCGGCAAATACTGATCTTGATTGCGGTATGCAAGTTCGTAGTTCGCAGGTTGGATTACGCTTCGCAAGCTCAACCTACGTTGTCAAATACTTGCGGGTTGACGTTTTTATTCCGGTTCTCATTTGAAACTTTGAAACAAGGTTTTACTGAAGTTTTGCAAACGACAGAATTCATAATAATTGCGAAGACCATGTGCGAAATACCCAAAGAACCTTAACCCGAAGCGTCAGCGAGG
>DOCI01000065.1:0-8627 GCA_003503535.1 Planctomycetaceae bacterium | reverse complement strand
CCCGAAGCGTCAGCGAGGGGACGACGTCCAATTCGTAATTCGGTTAAACTTTAATATCAAATCGTGCCTGTTATTTCATGTGAAAAACTGATCTGCGGAGCATAAAAATCGCTTGTCTTGCTATCCGCTTAACAGGGCCGACATCAACAAGATCTCGCTGACTATGAATTCCACACGGGCCCCTCGCTGACGCGTCGGGTTATGATTTTATTGGAATTTGCAAGCCCCCAGTTATAACTACCCAGCAATCAATTTCACCGAACCATCAGGAGAAACCTGTCGAAGTTGCCAGCGGCCATGGCGTTGGGTGGTGCGGAAAGTGAGTTGCGAACGCTCCCAGAGCAAATCTTCAAAATGTTCGAGTCGGGCATCGGCTGCGGAAAAACTGGTGCAACCAAATGTGACTGTCACAAATACCTGCTCGTTCGTTTCCGGGTGGGAGAAAACTTTATTGCTGACAGACGTACGGATCTGATCGGCAAGCCCGGTCATCTGAGTGGACGTCAAATCTGGAAGCAGTCCGATCAGCACATCGTCCGTCGCCTGGCACAGCACATCCTCATTGCGAAGTTGACGAACAACCAGCGATGCGGTCTGTTTCACAAATTCATTTGCGGCATTGATTCCGTATTGTTTGACATGACGATCATAGTGATCGATCTTGATGAAAATCGCCCCGGCTTCCGCTGACGTTTTCTCAAGTGCTTTCGCCAGTGCAATCAGATTTTGCTGATAAGCCGAGAAGTCAGGTAATCCAGTTCGATCATCCGTTGGAGACTGACTCCACTTCGGTTGACGAAAGGGCCTGGTCTTCTTTTCAACGATTTTGGCAACATTCAATTGCTGCACATGTTTACTTAACTTGCCACACGTATTCTGGAGCTGCGACTGCTGCTTCACATTGAGTGGCTGAGTCACAGCCCGCTTCTGTAACATCTGGCAAGCACGTTCAGCTTGATCCAGACAACCAGACACATGGGCAAAAAGTTTTTCAAATCGTTTACTGGTTCGTTGCAAAGCAGAGGCGTGGTACCACCGTTCGTAAATCAGCCCGAGTGCAAAACCAACGACGAGCGTCATCGGCACAAGCACAATAATTCCCAGCATTTCGCGGGAAATAACAGCTAACGGAATAGGAAGCATGAGATCCATAGATAAATTCAATCGATGTCGGAATCATGAGGTCATTAATCAAGTCTAGGTTCGATCATCGAATGGGGTGCAGGATTCCCAAAGAATCTCCCCTGCAGCAGGAGCGATTGCAGGGGTCGTCATGATTGTGCCCCCTAATGGGATTCTCCCAAACTCTTGGACACCCGCCTTTGTCATTTACGATCTCTGGCGTTTTACTCTGCTGCGAAAAATGAAACACCATTTGTTAAACTTAAGTGATGACTCAACCAAACACCATCTTGTTCGTAACAGGCCGCCTGGCAGCGCCGGCTTTGGAGCCCATTGTCCAGAAAATTGGTGAGCGGAATCAGATTGCGACCGAAGTCGCAGTGCTGGGAATTAATGTTGCCGCCCTGATGCACGTCGACTGGGTCGCCCGCAAACTTGAAGTCCCCGATCATGTTCAGCAGGTCATTCTGCCGGGCTGGTGTCAGGGGGATCTGGAAAAACTGAGTACCAAATGGGGCGTGCCCGTACTGCGTGGCCCCAAAGATCTTCGCGATCTGCCCCGCTGGTTTGACAAGCGAGATCAGGAACCGCCCGACCTGTCAAAATATGACATCGAAATTCTGGCAGAAATCAACGGCGCTCCCCTACTCAAAACAGAAGAGTTACTGCGGATCGCCACCAGTTACGCTGAACGCGGTGCCAACCTCATCGATTATGGCTGCTTGCCCGGCCCAGCCGCTTCATTAGTCGGAGAACATATTCGCGAGCTTCGTCAGGCTGGTTTTCGAGTTTCGATCGACAGTTTTGACCAGCAGGAAGTTGAAGCAGCCGTGGAAGCTGGAGTGGAGTTGATTCTCAGTGCCAACTCGAGCAATCTCGACTGGATCACCAAACTCGGAACAGAAGTCGTTGCGATTCCCGATGACTTCCAGAATCTCGATACCTTCGACCCAATTCTGGAGCGACTGGACAAGGCGGGGGTTCCCTATCGGCTCGATCCGATTCTCGAACCGGTCGGATTCGGATTCGCGGCTTCTCTGGCTCGCTATTACGAAACCCGTCGACGGTGGCCGAATGCGGAAATGATGATGGGCGTCGGTAACATCACCGAACTGGCTGAGGTCGACTCGGCCGGGGTGAACTTTATTTTGGCCGCGTTGTGTCAGGAGTTGGGCATTCGTTCGGTCTTAACGACAGAGGTCATCAACTGGGCGAGGGAATCGGTGAAGGAATTCGATCTTGCCCGACGAATGACACATTACGCAATCACTGAAAAGCAGTTGCCCAAGCACATCAATGCGGGGCTGCTTTCATTGCGGGATCCGCGAGTTCATCAGTTGACGGAAGAAGAACTGTACGAATTAACGCATCAAATTCGCGATCCCAATTATCGGATCTTTGCGAATGACGACGCTTTGCATCTGATCAATCGCGATGGTCACTTTCAGGGGAACGATCCTTTTCAACTCTTTCTGGAGGCAGCCGAGTTGAGCGAGATCACACCCTCGCACGCTTTTTATCTCGGCTATGAACTGGCCCAGGCCGAAACCGCAAAACGGCTTGGAAAACAGTACACTCAGGACGAACCTTTGAACTGGGGGCATTTGACACGCTCGGAAAAGCATCTCAGTTTGAAGCCGACGTTTCGCAAATCTCCTGACAGTAATATCTCCAATAATTCATCCGACACAGAGTGAGCATACAAATGCTGATCGAAGCTGGATGATCTGAAGTGGCTGGGATTGTATGAAGCATGCCCACGACAGGAGTGGAATTGGCACTCATTTTATTGAGCAGCTTCAACCGTCAGAAAGTTCCTGAATTCGTCCGCGATGAGATCACCACGCCCATCTCTTCGTTCTGGGCTTGTGCCACCCAGTTATTTCCGGGTCACCACGCACGCTTCATCTACACCAGCTATCTGAATTGTTTTTCGGGCAATTTCTTCAGTGTTGGACTTCAATACGAATTGATACTCACCGGGAGCCAGGCAGGTTGGAATGTAATACGTGAATGTGTAGCGGAATTCTTCACGCGTGAGAACTCCTTCGGTCTGATCGAGAACCGCATTTTCGGCATCGTGCAGGTTGCATTCGAGATAAACGTCTCCATGTGGAGGAATCATGGTGGCCTGCACGAGAATGCGATCGCCCTGTTTGAACGATTTACTGAACTCAGTGACCAGTCCGCTGGTCATCCAGCAACCGACATCGAACGACAATAGTTTGTCGACCTCGCGAATACTGTCATTTGTGCTCAGCATCCGCATCGCATCGGGATAAGGCAATGTCGCCAGTTGATACTTGCCTTCGGCTCGTCGCGATCCATAGACATCCATTTGATGTTCGACAAATACTGCCAGCAACACCGCAGTGGCGGTTCCGAAAATCAAACCCCGGTTTCCAACCTGGAGACATCCTGGGCACATAGCGGTCGTCATTCGATGAGGAATCCGCGTCAGCTTTCTGAAAGTCGGGCTGTTTCCGGAAAATCTGCGGCCCACACTCTGCCACAATTGGAGATCACTCTCATTAAAGAAGCAGAGGTACAAGCTGAAACAGACGAACGGGAAGACAATCAGCCCGAGCGTCACGTAAGTCATTGCATGAAATGTCGCTCCAACGACCAGAATGGGGATGCGGAATTTTTTGTTCCAGACCATGAAAATGAACAGAATTTCCCAAATGATCGCGATGTAGCCAAAGCTGACCAGCATGGCGGGAAACAAAGCCATAATTTCCCCAAGAGGGTTGTAATGATTCACATTCGAAAGCATCCAGAAACGAAGTTGATCGCCGCTGAAATACGCTTCTGTGTGCATTTTTGTAATGGCGGCTCCCAGATATACGAAGCCCAGAAAAAGTTGCAGCAAACGCTGTGGCCAGATCTCAACCGCTTCGCCCGTTCCGAGCAATCGCACCGGACGAGCGATGCCCTGACGTTTCAACACCTGCCAGCGATCCACCGACCAGACTGCGCCACAGTTTGAAAGCGCCAGCAGGAAAAAGGCGTGTGAGGAAATAACCGAATATTTTGTGATCGTGCTCAGAGAATCCTGCAGCGTGAAATAGGTGAACAGAACAAAGACACCCCAGGCAGAGATGCGTGTTTTCCAGCCAAGCATTAACGTGGCCAGTAAAATCAGTAACACCGTGTATAAGGCGACCGCTACAGTTCCCGGCAACAACGGCATAAAATCGATAAAGCCATAGTTGGCAGCCAGGGGAGATGGGGCTCCATCAGCCGAGAAAAATTCCCGAGCGTGTGGCCAGCGACGTGAAAGACAAACGAGTGTCACGAGCGACAAAGCGATTCTCGTCAACGCCATGCCATAAGGGATCTGGCGATCAAAGAAAAACTCGCGCAGAGTCGCTGTCCACGAAGAAGATGAGCTATCGAGTTTTGCGTCCATGGGAGCTCCTGAAAATTCCGATTGTCCGTGGAGTTTTCAACGATAATTATGGTTTGTGGCGCAAGCCAGGCATGGCCTGACCTGTAGACTGTCTTACTTATTGAGTTTGCTGATAAGAGGCGGGTAAAATTCCATCGGTGGCGTAAGCCGGAATCGAGCTGGCATTTTGCGCTGGTGCTTGAGAGTAAGGAGTGACCGCATAAAATGGCTTGGCCTTGTTCCTCATCTTCGCGAGCCGCGGATCTGTTTCCAGATTTTTACTATTGATGGCAGCAATCCATCCCATTCGGGATTCAACCGGCTCACACTCAGAGTTGTAGATCATTCGTGTGTGGAAGTAGGAATAGGATTCTTTTTCCTCTTCAAACTTCATGGACCAGAGATAGTCGGGGATGTTGTAGCGTTTCGACCAGTTTTCTTCGACGAGAAAAATCCGTTGAATCGGTTCGTGTTCAGTGTTTCGCAGGATGTTCCGGGCAATGTTTTGAGAATGAGCGGCGAAGCTGTCGTAATCAATGCGATCCGCGGGTCCGAAGGCTTTGAATTCTCCCCACGGAGCAGGGTTCAGCTTGTAATACTGCCCACTTTCGCCCTGGGCGATCAGATGTTGTCGGCATTCATAGCCCGACCAGCCACAGAACATATCCCAGACGACATAATACATTGCCGGATGGGAGACATGTCCGACAGCAAAAGTATGCGAGAAAATGCCCCAACTGAGGGTACCCAGATAAATCGTAATCGTGGCGACTGCCAAATACCGTTTCATTCCAGCCCTCCCTGGCCGTATGTGTGTGTGCAAAAGTTGAGGCGGAGTCTGTAATTTTTCTCGTTTCAGGTCAAGATCAGATGGAATACAAGAACATTATGAATTTCAAGGGTGACTGGGGGCGGAGTTGAGCGGAGCCTCCAGAGCGTCGATTCTCCCTGGGGCTCACTTCGTTCGACACCAGCCACCCAACATTTTTTTGTATTGAATCATTGAATTCCTCATTAATTCCCGCAATCTCCTGATTTCCCGAATCCTTTCACTGGGGTTACTTGACGTCGCGGGGAAAGCATGGGACACTAGAGTTTGCTTCGCATGACTGCCGGTGAATGGTGGGGGTGAGAAGCTACCTCTGAGTGCGGTGGGACCGTGCTAACCGGGTCAGATCTTAACCGAAGCAGCCCTACGCTTCGTGTTTCCAGGTGCACGAGGAGGTAGCTTCCCGCCCCTTATCTATTGACCAGGCAAGGCTTTGCAGCGATTAAGGAGCCAAATCCTCAATAGATGTCGTTGTCCATGACGCGTGAAACAACTTCGGCCACCGCTAAAAAAACTGCTCGTTTTTCACGTTTGCGACCTCTGCTTCTGCAAGCTTATCGGATCACCATTCTCATCCTGATTGTGCTGATGATGCGTCAGCATGCGGTCCGCCTGAAAATTCAGGGGGAAAGTCCTATCGAACTGGAAGAGGTTCGAGGAATTCTTCCGGAGGCTGCCTCCCTGAAATATGACGATGGTAATCGAGCCGGTCTGTTTGTGTTGGAGAAATCGGGTGAGGAGATCGGCTATGCCCTGCGAACCAGTCCGCAGTCGCAGGAAATCATCGGTTATGCCGGGCCGACCGACGTTCTGATTGTGCTGGGAAAGCCCACGACAGAACCGAATCCCAATTCGATGACGTTGCCGTACGATGCCCCCCCTGCCCCTCAGCTGGACATCCCCACACGGAAAATCCTCGGCATCAAAATCCGCAAAAGTTGGGACACGACCCGACACATTGGCTGGGTTCGGGACGACACCTACTTCATGGAATTCTGGCAAGGCAGGGACTGGGATAATCTGGCTGGACTCGATTTCTATGATGAATACATGGAAGGAGTTTCGGGGGCGACGTTGAGTAGTATGGGGATTGCGAAATCGATTCAGCATCGTTTTCGCTGGTCGATTGATCAACAGGACGTGAAACCCGAACTAAGAATTTCGGCAACCGATTACGGGTTATGGATCGCGATTGCGATCGGCTTATTCGTGACGTATCGCTCTGGCTGGAAGGGGAAGCAGAGTTTCTGGATCGGCTTAAAAATTGCAGCCATCGTGTATGTTGGCTTTCTAAATGGATCGCTTTTGGCAATCAGTCTGTTTGCCGGCTATGCCGCTCATGGAGTGGCCTGGCAGATGGCACCGGGACTGGTGACATTACTGGCGATTTCTTTTCTGGCTCCTGCGACAACCCGCAAACAGCCCTATTGTTCGCAAATCTGTCCCCACGGGGCGGCTCAACAGTTGTTGAGTCGCTATGTGCCTTGGAAGGTTCGGGTCTCGCCTAAAGTTGCATCAGGACTGAAATGGATTCCCTGGTTTCTGATCGGAATCGCCATATCTTTTTCGGTACTCGAACTGCCGCTTGATCTTTCTTATCTCGAACCATTCGATGCGTATCTGTTTCGACAGTCAGCCTGGGTACCGATTGTGCTGGCAGTTGTCAGTCTGATTGTTTCTGCATTCATTCCGATGGCTTACTGTAAGTATGGATGCCCGACTGGTCGGTTGCTGGAATTTGTGAAACATCATGGACGAGCAGACCACTTTGGCCGGAATGATATCGCAGCTGGACTCTTACTCATCATGACCTGTCTGGTGGTGAACTATTACGATGCGTTCCATGCCTGGCTGGAAGCGCCATTGATGAAGTAAACCGTCAGATCTTATCTCGCTATTCAGAGAGCAATAATTTGCTTCTCCCTGGGGAGCGGTAATCTTTCCTTCTCTCTGGGGAGAAGGGCCCGAAGGCCGGATGAGGGGATCCCTTCGACTTACTTTTCATTCATGGCTGCTATGTGTTGATTATCACTGTGCATGTATGGTTCAATAATGGTTCAACAGAGACAGGCTGGAAGCCTGTCCTACCGAGTCAATCTCAATCGACACGAATGAATCAGTATAAACAGGACAGACACCATGTTATTGCAGAATCGATTTTCGTTTCTTTCTTTATTTCTATGCCTGACAATTAGCTCGACAATTACATTTGCAGCCGATGATGCTCCGAAAGATCCCGCGTCCAAATGGGATGGGGAAATGAAGAGATTTGCGGCATTAGATGAAAAGAAGATGCCCGAGAAAAACGGAATTCTGTTTGTCGGTTCATCTTCCATTCGCATGTGGGATACCGACGCAAGTTTTCCAGATCTGGATGTGACCAATCGCGGTTTTGGGGGATCGCAGACTTCGGATGTGCTGTATCACTTCGATAAAGTCGTCAAGAAGTATGAGCCCCGTAAAATTGTGTTCTATTGCGGCGACAATGATATCGCCAAAGGCAAAACACCGCAGAAAGTCATCTGCGATTTCAAGGCGTTCATGAAGCTGGTTTATGAAGAACTGCCTGAAGGCACAACGGTTTATTATCTCCCCATCAAGCCCAGCCAAAGTCGCTGGAAAATGTGGGAAGAGATGAATCAGGTGAACATGGCAATCAAAAAGTTTGCCGAGCAAGTTGGCCAACTGGAATACGTAGATACTGCAACCGTTTTACTGAACGGAGAAGGAAAACCTCGGGACGATATTTTCATGAAGGATGGATTGCACCTGAATGAAACCGGCTACGGTTTGTGGAATCCTGTCGTCAGAAAAGCACTGATGGAATAACGGAGTTTACAAATTCCCAGTCCTTGATAATGCCCCAAAGATCGACAAAGAAGTTCTCGAATTCTTGTTCACTAATGATTTTATGATTTAAGCGACACAGAGCCCAGTGAGTTTCTCTCCTCAACCTGTTTACGTTTTTGATTCATCAAAAATAGATCGGAAGCAGGACATTCAATAAAACCACAATTTGTGTTCATTTTGGCCAATCAGAATTGATGACGTCCATCGAGAATTCCAGGCCCAACTGGCTTGATCAGTTCGACGGAACCAAAGATTGTTATCTTCCAATATTTACGCAATCCAAAAAACTTTGGCTCGTTAGTAGCACAAAGTTCCCAGAGGAAACTTTTGATCATTTTATAATACGGATTCTAATAAGAAAGAGCGCGTTTACACCCCAGTTTGAAAGCCACTGAAAGACCCCCAGGTTACTAAGGTAATCAATGGGTTATATTC
>DOCI01000052.1:70985-85700 GCA_003503535.1 Planctomycetaceae bacterium | reverse complement strand
GCCAGTCCGATTTGCTTCATATTGTTTTTGCAGGAAGTTCGACGAGCCGCTTCCCGGGCCTGTTGAACAGCTGGAAGTAACAAGGCAACCAGTATCGCAATGATAGCTATCACAACGAGAAGTTCGATTAACGTGAAGGCGTGGCGGAATTGTTTAGGCATTGGATATATCCGTGGAAAAGTGGGGCGTGCAGGGGTAGGACACTCTGACGTACTTAAGAATAATAAACTATCAGTCTGTAAGAGGGTCGTCAAGGCAATGAGTAAATTTCTTCAGTGCGAGAGAGCCCGATGTCGATGCTAATGCAAAAAGCAAGCGAGTGTTTGGTTAACACCCACTTGCTTAGTGATTCCGTATCGAGACCGTTAACTAAATCTATTGAGCTTGATCCCACAATCGGTAGGGGTCATCCAGACGTTGCATTTCTTTTGCCAGCAGAGCTTCCATCTCGGCGAGTTTTTTTGCGTATTTAGGATCGTCTGCCAGATTGATCTGATGATCTTCTGGCTTCGCTCCAGTGAGTTCCTGAAGCTTTTGAAAATGATGTTCCTGCAGGAATTCATGCGGATTCTCTTTCAGATTGAACAATTGAGTCTCGCGAACGGTTCCATCCAGGACATCGTACTTGATCAGCTTCCAGTCTCCCTTTCGAACACTTCGCATTCCCGGTTTTGTGCCGCCACAATAGACGCCGAAGAGTGTGTCGCGGACTGTTGATTCCTGTCCTTCGAGCACTTTTCGAAAACTGATTCCTTCATTGGACTCTGGAGGAGTAATGCCAGCGAAGTCACACAAAGTGGCCAGGGTGTCCAGCAGATAAATATTTCCTTGAACTCGTTTCCCGGCTGGCAGACCTGGGCCTTTCACAATGTAGGGAACACGCCAGGTATGTTCGTATAGATTTTGCTTCCCCTGAAGTCCGTGTCGTCCAATGGCCATGCCGTGGTCAGAGGTGTAGACGATATAAGTGTTGTCGAGTTCTCCCATCGCTTCCAGCTTTTTGAGAACTCGGTCGATTTGCTGATCGATGTTTTCGCTGCAGGCAAATTCGCGTCCCAGTTCATTGCGGATCGTGAGCGGGTCACGTCGTTTCCAGACACCACTCACAGCAACTTCATCACGCAAATTAGGATGGCCGTGATGGAAAGGATGTTCAGGAAGATAATTGATCGGCAGAGCAGGTTGCTTATCGTTTTTTGGGGGATAAGTGTTCGGGTCGCTGTGGTTGACTGCTCCATATTTCTCCAGCAAATCGGGGCGACCATCGCGCGTATCGTGAGGATGCGAAAAGCCGAAGTAAATTAGAAAAGGATCTTCATCTTGACTGGACTCTCGATCGCCCAGATATTCGAGCACCTGCTTGGCATGCCAGGCACTTCCCGACTCTGCAGTGCCGCCTCGTTTGGTGGCATCGTGTCGAATGGTAAACTTTTTATTGGCTGCATCATAACTGTTTCCGTTTTTACAGGTTCGCATTGTGTCGTAACCAGCTCGATTGAAAACGGCAGCCATCGTGTAATCTGCCAGATCCGGAGGGACTAGTTGATCTTTACCAATGTGAGGATTGTTTTGCGTTCTCTTGCTCCGATCAGGAATATGCCAGACAGTACGACCGCTCATCACCATGTGACGCGATGGCGTGCAGACTGCTCCCGACCAGGATCCCATTTGATAGGCTCGATCAACAACAACGCCTTCTGCTGCCAGCCGATCAATCGTCGGCGTTTCTAATGACGTGCTTTCATTATATACTCTCAAGTCAAACGGAGATTGATCATCGACAATGATGAATAGAATATTAGGGCGTTTAGAAACGGCCTTTTCTCCAAAAGTCATGTTTGGCAGAACCAGCAGACAGGCGATAACAAGACTGGAAAACAGTGTCCAGTTTTGGAAAGAAAACAGTTCGCGTTTTGGTTGAAGCATTGTCTAAATCTCTCTCGGCTCTGTTGAATAGGAATTGATCGAGGAATAGATAAGTTAACAGTTATGTGAAGTATTGTCGTTAGAAAACCTGTTAATATTCATTAAGTGCCTCTAAATGACGTGCGAAATGATCGGCCAGAACTTCTTTGTACGTGTCTGGATGTGACTCCAGAACGGATCGGATAGCAGGACCCAGATCGACATCGGTTAAGGTTGAGCCGAATGTGCAATGCAGAATTTGTCGTCCCGGTTCGGTGAAGCCTTTCCCTTGTGGTACATCGCACCAGCGTTCGAGATAGACTTGTTCGAGTTTAGTCACATTCAGATCGCTTTCATCAGGTACCTCTGCATTCGTAGCAGAAACGTGGTAGGTCGCTTTGTCGGTATCGTAACGTTCGCGCCCAAAGCGAACGATGCGGCGAAACAGGGCTTCATCGTGCCGGGCGACAACACGAAGTGCTTCCAGATAGCTGGTTCCAGCAGTCTTGACATGAAACCGTCCCTTCGTCGCTCGTGCCAGAGCCGGGTACATGGAGATTTTGTCGGAGCCGGAATGCAGGCTCAATTTATAAGGCCCAAGCAATTCTGCGATGGCGGCATGATCGTTCAATGACGACTCCAATGCGTCGACATCTCCTTTGTAATCGACACCCTTTTCCAACTCGCCGATGAATCGAGGGGCCAGACTGACGAGTTTCATTTCACCCTTAAGGCACTGGTCCGCAATGATGTAATGTTCTGCCAAAGTGGTTGGCTGATCGGTTTCATCGACAGACAATTCTATCTCATATTCACGCCGTAATTTCTCGTGGACATTGCGAATGTGATCTGCCAAACTTAATGCTTTCTGAATGGCAGCACCATATTTCACGGCTGCCCGCATACAAACTTCTTCCGTCAGATCAATTTTTGTTCCTGTGGATAATTGCAAAGACTTTCCGACATAAGAGTCGTACCAGGGAGCTGAGTTTTTGACTTGTTCGAACTTTTCTTTCACCTGAGCTTCGGAGTAGTCGTCCGCTTTCTGATCGACTTCGCCGGACGGATCGAGCGTGAAAAACGTGAAGCCAGCTTCGGCAGTGACATTCACATCGTCCGGTGTTTTCAAATGATCGGCGTCGGCTCCAATTCGCCCTGTCCAGCCTGAACTGATTGCTCCATTCATCGCATCAGACATCACCTGAGTGGCGGTTCGTTTGGTGCGAGTCATTTCTCGAATTGACTGCTGAGGAAAAATCGGCTCGATACTGCCCCCGGCACGTTTCATTGCTTCGACATGACCAGGAGTTGCCAGACCAATTCGATCGCCAAATCCAAAGCTGGGAGCCAGTCCGAGTGTGACGCAGTGGTGTTTGTTTTGTTCGGGCATTCTATTTTGCTTTCTTAAAGAAGAACGTCTTTTTTTATTGATATATCTTTGCGGGGTGTATCGTGAGGCGTCAAAAGAATAAGGGATGCGACCGTCTTCCCATCTCTTTGAAAACAATTAAGTTTCCTTCTCTCAGGAAAGTAGGTGGCCGAAGGCCGGATGAGGGGATGCCTTCGACGTTCTTGCTGCAATCAACACCGATTCCTTTCACCCTGAACCTCTTCCAGAGGGAGAGGTGACCCGTATGTACTGAATAGATAAATGTTTACTCAGACAGATATCATTCAAGGCAATTCAATCACCGCTTTGATTACACCCGACTCCGGTCGTGTGAAGGTCTCAAACTCGTCAATCACTTTATCAAATGTTGTCCGGTGTGTGATCCAGGGAGTCGTGTTGATCGTGCCATCTTCGATCAGACTGATAATGCGGGCGAAGTCAGACGATAACGCATTTCGACTGGCCATCAGCGTCAATTCGCGGCGGTGCATCACCGGGGCATGCGGGAATTCCAGGTTTTGCTGAGTGATGCCAACATAGACGACACGCCCGGCAAAAGCCGCCAGTTCCAGTGATCGAACCATCGATCCGTTGTGTCCGGTCGCATCGATCACCACATCGGCTCGTTGACCATTCGTCATTTCTTCGAGTGTGGAAAAATCGCTTTCATTATTCTGAATCAGAATGGTGTCGGGCACTCCCATTTTTTCACGGACGAATTCGAGTCGCGAATCACTCAAATCGGCAACAATCGGTCGTGCTCCTGAGATTTTGACGAATTCCAGAGCAGACAATCCAATCGGCCCGGCTCCGATAATCAAAACCGTTTCCCCCTTCCTGGAAGCAGCACGGTCAACGGCGTGGCATCCGATAGCTAGAGTTTCCACCAGAGCGGCTTGTTCATATTTGAGATTGTTTGCCGGGTGTAATTTTCTGGCGGGAAGAATAATCCGATCAGTTAATCCTCCATCGCACATAACTCCCAGGGTTTTGTGATGTTCACAACAGTTCGTGAACCCTCTTTGACAGGAATAACACTTCTGACAATTCAAATACGCCTCGACTGCACAGTGGTCGCCGACTTTGATGTTTGTAACATCGCTACCCACTTCCAGAACCTCGACGCCAAGTTCGTGACCGGGAATGCGGGGATAGGAAAAGAAAGGCATTTTGCCGAGATATCCGCCGACGTCAGTTCCACAAATGCCGACACGATGTACTCGCACCAGAGCTTCGCCGTCGCCAGGTGCTTCCGGTTCCGGAATGTCAATCATCCGCCAGACTTTCGGATTTTCCAGTTGAAGTGCTTTCATGATTTATTCTTTATGAAGAGACCGCTGTGCGGTAATAATAAATAGAGCCACGCTGAAGTGAACGTACCCGAGTCCTGACTGACTCGGCTCGCCTGTAGAATTAGTTAATTATTTTCCGGCAATCCCTCTTTGTGACCGATGTTCATGACGGGTTCGAAAATTGCTTCTACGTCTTTGAGCAATTGCTGATCGAGCGGTTCCTCCAGCCATTTTTTCCATTTGCGGATGTTGTCTGGATTGGCGCTGCCAGCAACGGTGGTCGCCATGTCGGGATTGGCACAGGAAAACTGCAACGCCAGTTGTGCGATATCGACTCCCTGTTTCTGACAAAACTCGGCTGCCTTGCGAGCAGCTGCTTTCACTTCTTCTGGTTCTTTTAACCAGTCGGGGGGAGCGGTTTGCGTTAACAGTCTTGCTGAGAATGGCCCGGCATTCATGATGCCGATACCTTTGGATTTTAATTCAGGCACCATCTCTTCAGCAAAGCGTCGGTTTTGGAGTGTGTACTGATTATAAGAAAGCACACAATCAATATCACATTGGGCAGTAATCTCTCGGAAAACTTTCATGGGATATCCGCTGATCCCGAAGTACCGCACTTTTCCAGACTCTTTGATCTTTTTCAAAGCGGGTATGGTTTCTTCAACGATCTGATCGAGTGGCACGAATTCAATGTCGTGACACAAAACGATATCAAGATGATCTGTCCCTAATCGATGTAGACTGACATCGACACTTTCCGCCACGCGTTTAGCAGAGAAGTCAAAATGTTGCAGGTCGTATCGTCCCAGTTTTGTGCAGAGCAAGTATTCATCGCGAGGAACACCTCGCAAGGCGATGCCGAGCAGGACTTCCGACATGCCGCGTCCGTAAAATGGCGAGGTGTCCAGAAAATTGATTTCACAATCCAAAGCGGTGTGAACACTTTCGATCGCCTGATCGAGTTGAACACTGCGAAATTCCTGGCCGAGCGAAGAGGCTCCAAAACTGAGGATGGGAAGTTCGAGATCGGTCTGTCCGAGTTTTCGCGTCTGCATCTGAGCCAATCCTGTTTATGTTGGAGTTTGTTAGTAAGTATTGATTCTCATTGAATTATGGAGCAATACTTTCCGATGTGAATAGCAGGACTTGACTCTTACATGTCAATTCTTAACCTGTATGAATGGCAAAACAGAATCAGGAATCACAGGTCGAACCCACATTTGTCTCTCAACAGGTGACTGATGCACGTCGGTACTATCTCAATTTGAATCCCGATCCTAATCGACCGTTGTCGGTCGTTTGTGGTGGTGTTGAACGGATGCGGCCAGAGTACGTGGTGAAGCGTGTCGATTTTCCCTTTTATGCAATTGAAATTGTTGTGGAAGGGGAGGGGAGTCTGAATCTGAATGGGAAAATGTCACCGTTGGGGCCGGGCTCAGTCTTTGCATATGGTCCCGGCGTGCAGCATACCATTCAAAACGATCCACAGAACCGGATGCGAAAATATTACGTCGATCTCTCAGGAAAACAGGTCGAGACGCTACTTCAGGAAACGGGATTGATACCTTGGAGAGTGATGAGGATTTTTGCAATTCACGAGTTTATCGATCTGTTTGAAATGCTTGTTCGGGAAGCCAGAGAAGACAGTTCTGTTTCAGACGCAGTTTGCGAGACCCTGGCTCGATTGTTACTGCTGAAGATCACACAGCGAACTGTTGCGAATGGTGGGAACTTGCCGCGTTCCTTTGAGACTTATCAAAGAATACGAACACATCTGGAAAAACATTACCTGCGATTAAACACGATTGAAGAAGCCGCGCAGGAATGTCATGTCAGTTCGATTTATCTCTCTCGATTGTTTAAGAAGTTCGCAGGAGCCGGGGCATATCAATTTCTGCTCCGGCTGAAAATGAATTCTGCTGCCGAGTTACTGCTCGATGAAGGCCTGCTCGTGAAGCAAGTGGCCGCTCATTTGGGTTATCCAGACGCCTTTCAGTTTTCCCGAGCGTTTAAAAGAATTTACGGCGTTCCTCCGAAACAGTTACTCGATTCACGCCATTTGAGATAGCAACATATTACAAGCACGAAGCGCAAGCGAGTGTGTCAATTGAACTCAGGGCTCACACTTAAGCTTTATGCTTGAACTACACAGTAGTCCCCGATGAAGATTGAGAACAATGAAGCAATGAGATGGATTCTTCTGGCGATTTCTGAACTACGAAGTGGTTTACAGTTCATAAGCTTTTTCACAGTTCTCTCTAAAGAACTGATATTGTTCTGCCTGAGATAATTCCCCAGCGAATTCTTTCACGGCATCGACCCACTGATTGTATTCTGTTTTCAAGAGGCAGACAGGCCAGTCGCTGCCATACATTATGCGGTGCGGACCAAATGCTTCAATTGCCATATCCCAATATGGCTTCAACATAGCAACCGACCAGGGTTGTGATTTCACTTCGGTCGTGAGTCCAGAAAATTTGACGGAGACATTCTGTCTCTTTGCGAGATCCTTAATACCGCGTGCCCAATCTGAATCATAGTGATCTTTGTGTATTCGAGGCTTCGCCAGATGATCCAGCACAAAGACTTGTTCGGGATGCAGATCGACAAATTGAATCGACTCTTTCAATTGATGTGGAAAAATGAGCAGGTCATATACGAGGCCCGTTTCAAGCAGTGCGTCAATTCCTCGATTGAAAACAGAATCTAATAAGAAACCATCGGTTTCATCCTGCACCA
Organism: Planctomycetaceae bacterium; assembly: GCA_003503535.1. Classification (GTDB taxonomy): domain Bacteria; phylum Planctomycetota; class Planctomycetia; order Planctomycetales; family Planctomycetaceae; genus Rubinisphaera. Next base: position 78,371 of record DOCI01000052.1, on the reverse strand, counting down.
CATGCCTGACGCCGACCAGTTTGGGATGGTGAGCATACTGGTCGAGAGTCGATGTGAGATCTTTAGACTTCAATGGCATCCAGCCGACAACACCTCGAATGAAATCGGAATCCTCAGCGAGTTCCAGTAACCAGCTTGTTTCTTCGAGAGTTTGTCTGGCTTGGACAGAAATGACTCCCGAGATACCGGATGGTTGAGCGACATCTAAAAGGTTTTGAGGCAGAAAGTTCTGGGCAATTTTCTGCATCCCTTCTCCAATCCAGGGGTATTGGTCGGACGAGTAATTCCAGAAGTGATGATGGGAGTCAATCATGAGCAGATCCAGGAATTGATGGAAGACAGGGGGATTGTGAAGACGTCTCTAAGGCATCGCCGTTTCGTTGGTCAAATACTGTTCGTGAGGAAGGAGTGTGTCAAGTGAGGGATGCCCTGAAAAGTTAGTCCGATTGTACCGACACTAACGAATGGGACATGCGATCCTGTAAAAAAGTAAATTTCATAATAGTAATTGCCCGACAGGACTTGCATTTCAACCTAGTTTTGAGCGTTGGCCGTAACTTTTATTCAGCGCTGGATAAAAGTGACATTCTTAACAATGGATAGATCAAGAAGATGGCACTTTCAATGGAGCTTGCGAATCTCATTTGGATTCTTATCGCCGCTGCTTTAGTTATGCTAATGCAGGGTGGTTTTTGTTTTTTGGAAACTGGGCTTGTCCGAGCCAAGAACAGCATCAATGTCGCCATGAAAAATCTGGCGGACTTTTGTATCGCTGGGGTCTTATTCTGGATGGTCGGATTCGGCATGATGTTCGGCCAGGATTATTCAGGGCTGATCGGAACCTCGTACTTTTTTGTCGATGAGACAAACAGCACCTGGCTGCTCGCCTTCTTTTTATTCCAGCTCGTTTTCTGTGGCACTGCGACCACAATCATCTCGGGAGCTGTTGCGGAACGGATGCGATTCTCGGGATACCTGCTCCTCAGTGCAGTCGTTTCTGCCCTGGTTTATCCCGTGTTTGGGCATTGGGCCTGGGGCGGACTTGTTGAAGGAACCGGCACTGGCTGGCTTTGTGAAATGGGCTTCATCGATTTCGCCGGTTCAACCGTCGTACATTCCGTCGGTGGTTGGACGGCCTTGATGACCGTGTTAGTCGTCGGGCCACGTCTGGGACGTTTTACATCAAAACAGAAGAAAATTCACGGTCATAATTATCCGATGGCAGCTCTGGGAACTTTGCTGCTGTGGTTTGGCTGGTTCGGATTCAACGGAGGTAGCACGCTCGCCATTGATGGTTCGATTCCGCTGATTCTTGTGAATACGAATCTTTCCGCGGCTGCAGGAGGCGTTGCGGGTCTTCTGCTTTCACGCCTTGTGCATGGTCGAGTGGAAGTCGGCGATATTATGAACGGCGTGATAGCCGGTCTGGTTGGCATCACAGCTGCCTGTCATATGGTTACTCCGATGTACGCGATTATCATTGGAGTTATCTCTTCGACGATCTGCTTGTTTGGTGTGATTCTGCTGGAAAAACTGAAAATCGATGATGTGATCGGAGCCGTTCCCGCTCACGCATTCGCTGGAGCCTGGGGAACACTTGCCGTTGCGATATTTGGAAATTCAGATAATTTCAGTAATGGAATGAGTCGTCTCGAACAACTTCAGATTCAGGCGTTGGGTGTTGGGACCTGCTTTGTCTGGGCCAGTGGAGTTACATTGCTTTCCCTGGGAATACTGCGACTGTTTTTCTCATTGCGTGTGTCTGAAGAAGCAGAAATCCAGGGACTAAATATTCACGAGCACGGTGCGAGTACAGAGATCATCGATCTGCTCGATGATATGAAGGTTCAAAGCATCAAAGGTGATTTTTCGACTCCAGTCTCAGTCGAACCACATACTGAAGTCGGCCAGATCGCTGCAGAATACAATAAGGTTCTGCATAAAGTTGTCGAAGAAATTGAGAATCGGGAGAAACTTCTTAAGCAGCTCAAAGTGGCTGAAGAGAATTATCGGTCCATTTTTGAAAATGCGATTGAAGGGATTTATCGTTCAACATTTTCCGGGAAACTTCTCGAAGCCAACCCCGCTTTGGCGAATATGCTTGGCTATTCCTCCGTTATCGAATTAATGGAAGATACACAGGATATTTGCTCGCAATATTATGTAGACCCTGATTCCCGTAAAGTTTTGCTTGAGCGGTTGAAGCAGGATGGAAGCGTCAAAGAATATCAAATTGCTCTACGCAGGCGAGATGGTACTGCACTGGATGTCGTGGTCAATGCTCGTCTCTTTCCTGAGACTGAGCAAAGTTCTGCGTTTATCGAAGGCAGCGTGACGGATATCAGCGAGCGGATTCAAACCGAAGAGTTGCGAAAACAGAAGGAGTCTGCAGAAGCTGCCAGTCATGCCAAAAGTGCATTCCTGGCGACGATGAGTCACGAAATTCGGACACCACTCAATGGTGTCATCGGGATGCTGGAATTGCTCAACGATACCGAAATGAACTCGAAACAGTCTCACTACGCCAATATCGCAAAGTCATCAGCAGATTCCTTACTGAGTCTAATCAACGATATCTTAGATTTCTCCAAGATTGAAGCCGGTAAACTGGAACTGGATCCTGCTGAATTCGATTTGGAATCGATGGTTGAAGACGTTGCCGATATGTTCAATATACGAGCAGAGCAGAAGGGAATCGAGTTGACCTGCCACGTGTGGCCTAATGTCGCGAATCGAGTGATTGGTGATTCCGAGCGTCTTCGTCAGGTTCTTGTGAATCTGATTGGTAACGCACTCAAATTCACGGAATCTGGACAAGTCAGTGTCGAGGTGCAAGCCGATGACGTTGCCGATAATCGACAGATGATTTCGCTGAGTGTTCAGGATACCGGAATTGGAATGCCTGAAGAGATACAGGAACGACTGTTCCTGCCATTTGAGCAAGCCGATGGTTCCACAACTCGCAAGTTTGGTGGCACAGGTTTAGGTCTTGCGATTTGTCGTCAACTTATCGAATTGATGGGCGGCACGATCACGATTGAAAGTGCTTTGGGAGAAGGCTCCAAATTCATCTGTCGTATTCCCTTCGATTTGAGCAAGGGGACACGCCTCGGACATAAAATCGATGCCCGAATTCAAGGCATGAGAATTCTGGCGGTTGATGATAATGAAACCAATCGCACAATTCTGCAGTCACTTCTGCAAAGTTGGGGCGCTGAAGTGGAGACGGCTGAAAGTGCGGCCAAGGCAGCGGAATGCCTCAAAAAGGCCCAGTCGGATAACCGACCATTTCAAATTGGTGTGCTCGACTATCGGATGCCGGAAACGGATGGGATCGGACTGGCACGGATGATTAAAAGCGATCCACAGATTTCTGAGATTGAGTTAATGATGCTGACGTCCTCAGATTGCGAAATCAGTCGCGAGGAACTGAAAACGATTGGAATAAAATCCTGCTTCTCGAAACCGATTCGATCCTCCCGTTTGTTTGATGCATTGATCACAACGCTGTATCAACATTCTTCTCAAGAATTGATTGAAGAAGATGTGGCTGAGGAAGTTGTCGTCCCTGAAATCAACAAAAAAGTTGAAGGTCGTGTTTTGATTGTTGACGATAATGAAATCAATCAAATTGTGACGCAGGAAATTGTCGAGCAGTATGGTTGGCGGTGTCGTGTTGCCAGTAATGGCCAGGAAGCGATTGATCTCTTGAAACGAAGGGCGTTCGATCTAGTCTTGATGGACTGTCAGATGCCAGTTATGGATGGATTCACGGCAACTGGTGAAATTCGAAAAATGCAGGCGGTTGGCGAACTTCCTGAATATCTCCCTGTGATTGCATTGACCGCCAATGCCGTGAAAGGGGATCGGGATCGATGTCTGGCAGCAGGGATGGATGAATATGTCTCAAAACCAATCAATCCTCAGAATCTTCTGCAGAAAATGTTATCGCTGACTCAGGGGAAAATGAATCAGGATTCGAATGGACAAGTGCAAAAGGATTCCGCAATAGAGTTACAAGTGGAGACACATCTGGCCGACGTGGAGTCGGAACTGGATAACGACGCGATTGACTGGCCAACGCTGATCGAGCGTTGTGGTGGAAATGATGAGATCGCCTTTAAAGTGCTGAAGAAATTTCACGATCGGCTCCCGGATGATATACGAGAGTTGGAGAACGCGATTGAGAACCATGATTGGGAGAGTTCAGGTCGCATCGTGCATACTCTTAAGGGGGCTGCTGGAAATGTTTCTGCTGTCGAAGTTTCTGAAGCAGCGTTGAAGTTGGAAACAATCGTCCGATCTCAACCTGAGGAAACAGCTTGTTTCGAGCCACTTGAGGAACTTAAGTCGCGGGTAACGAGTTGTCTGAGAACGATCGAAGTTCAACTGGAGCAAGTTCTGAAAACATAATTCTATGAATTCATATATCAGAACAAAAATTTAAGCGAATATCTTTCGCTGACCAAGATGTAAAAGAACAATTTGCAACGGAGCTTGCAATGAAAATGAAAATATTAGCAGTCGATGATGACGAAATTACTCGCGATATTCTCGAGTATCTGATTCAAAAGAGCGGTCATGAACCGACAATCTGCAGTCGGGGTGATGATGCTTTTCAGTTACTTCTCGATGGTGATTTTCACATGGTCATCCTGGATTGGGAAATGCCAGGTATGGATGGACTGGAACTTTGTCGGCGCATACGTCAGCACAATTTTGGAAGATATCTCTACACAATCATGCTGACCTCTCACAGCAGTTCGAAAGAAATTGTGGAAGGTCTCTCTGCGGGCGCAGATGATTTTGTGACGAAGCCGTTTAACTCAGCCGAAATGAATCAGCGAATTCGAGCTGGAGAGCGAATCCTCTCTCTCGAAACCCGAGATACTTTGATTTTTACACTGGCCAAGTTAGCCGAGTCTCGTGATCCCGATACCGGGCAGCATCTCGAACGGGTCCAGCAATATTCGCGGGCTATCGCGATGAAACTTTCACAAAATCATAAGTATCGGGACGTCATTGATTCCGGATTTATCCGGAATATCTTTCTGACTAGCCCACTGCATGATATTGGCAAGGTGGGGGTATCAGATAATATCCTGCTCAAACCTGGACGATTAACTCCGGTAGAGTTTGAAATTATGAAAACTCACACCCTGATTGGGGCTGATACGCTTAAAGATGCAGTGCAGCGGAATCCGGAAGTTGGCTATTTAAAGATGGCATATGAAATCGCGCTCAGTCATCATGAGCGCTATGATGGGACGGGATATCCTCAAGGTCTCAAAGGCGATGAGATTCCCTTTGCGGCTCGTATCGTCGCCCTTGCAGATGTCTACGATGCTCTGACAACCAAACGTGTTTATAAAGATGCGTTCTCACACGAGAAAACTTTCGAGATTATCATGGAGTCGAATGGAACTCATTTTGATCCTGATATCGTTCAGGCCTTCGTCGAAATTCAGGATCAGTTTATGATGATCGCCGAGAAGTTTCAGGGTGACATGGCTTTAGATTTCGAACGGATGCTGGCTCATCATTAAAGCTGAACAGGGTGTGCATTCTAATCAAACATAAGAAAAACAGGCTGATCAAAATGATCAGCCTGTTTTATTGAGAATGATGACTGGTTTTCGTTAAGTGTGAGCGATCTCATCCTGAACTGTTTGAGTAGATGTACTGACAAATGCATCCAGACGAGCAACTTGCACATCTTCGACAGTGAACGTTAACGGATAGAGCGGTTGGATATCGCGACGCAGGTAGAGCATGATCTGTGAGCATTCTTTCGGCGGAACGATGACTTCGATACGAACTTGAATATTCGGTTCTGTCGCATCAATTTCTAACTGCCGTCTCCCTGCTCCATGACAGGCCATCGCAGTGAAACCTGTCGCTCCCAGCCGAACGAGTTCTGCTTCGAGTATCTGCTCGTGTTCCGGTTCCGTAATTATTGTCAATCGTTTTATGGTACAAAGTCCTTTCCGCCGTGCTGCATGTTGGTGTTCTGCAAATGGCTGATGCGAATCGAGCCCTAGCACTTTAAAAGTAAGTCCCTGCTGCTCGAAATCGCTTTCAAGCTCATGCAGCTTATCCATCACACTGTGGTCGACGAGCATCGTTTCCGATAAATCCAGTTCGACATTCTTGCGCTCCAATAATCCCAGTCGCTCAATCTGTCGACGAATTGGAATCCAGTTGCTGAAGACCGCTGATTTATAAGCAACGAAACGAACCGTTTGACCATCATCATCGATCACTTCAATATCCGGATAGAACATCGATCGCAAAGGGACTCCATTGACAAGATGGATGATCACTTTTGTTGCAATCCCCAGCCCAATTCCGATCAGCAGATCAGTCGCCAGTACTGCGACCAGGGTCACGGCAAAAATAATCAGCTGTTCGCGACCGATTCGCCAGACGTTCATGAATTCACTGGGGTGTGCCAGACGGAAACCCGTGTAAATCAGCATGGCAGCCAATGCGGCCATCGGAATCAGGTGCAGAACCATGGGGATTAATGCGACACAAACCAGCAGAAACATACCATGCCAGAAGTCTGCGAAGCGGGTGTGGGCTCCATTATCGATGTTGGCTTTACTACGTACAATTTCTGAAATCATTGGTAGCCCACCTATGAAGGCCACGCAAAGGTTACCCGCTCCCACGGCGACCATATCGCGGTCCATACTGCTTTTACGTTTCCAGGGATCGATCAGGTCGACCGCTTTGGCACTCAGTAAAGATTCGAGACTTCCAATGATGAAAAACATGAAGACCCATGACCAGGCTTTGGGTTGAGATAAAGCCGTGAAGTCGGGAGTCGTGATTTCTTCAAACATTCCAAAGACATGATCTGGCATCGCAACCAGATACTGTTCGCCCAGTTGATATTGATGATTCTGTAAGGTGTAAGAGTGTGGATGTAATAAATCGAATCCAATTCCCATGGGGATGGCGACAATCAAAACAATCAGTGGACCAGGTAGAACTTTGGCCCAACTGTATCGACTTCTCATGAGCGGCCATAAGAACATGATCAGCACGCTGACGATTCCAATCGTCGCGATTGCCGGGTTTGCTTCCGCCACAAATTTCGGGATTTCCCGCAGCAGTTCGAGTGGTTCCCCTGAGGCACTGACTCCTAATGCGACAGGAATTTGCTTAGCAATGATGATGACCCCAATTGCAGCCAGCATGCCATGCACAGCGGAAATGGGGAAGAACTCTCCTAAAATCCCGGCACGAAACATGCCGAAGAAAATTTGTAAAATGGCAGCAGCCACCCCGACTGCTAATGCTGCTCGATAAGCAGTGGTATCGGCAGCGGTCCAACCGCCGATCATGCCATCACCACCAAAAGCTTCAATGCATCCAATC
>DOCI01000052.1:65406-70914 GCA_003503535.1 Planctomycetaceae bacterium | reverse complement strand
CAATGCATCCAATCGCAATGACGATCAATCCGGCAGCAGGCCCTTTGATTGTCAATTCTGAGTTACTGATAAGTGTGGCCACTACGGAACCAACAATCGCAGTGAAAATTCCGGCAATCGGTGGATAACCACTCGCAATCGAAATCCCCAGACACAAAGGCAAGGCGATCAGAAAGACCAGTAAGCCAGATATAAAATCGTACTTGAAGTATTTGGTGAATCCATTCAGATCCCCCTTTGGTTTTTCTCTAGTATTGTCTACCTCAGCAGATGTGTTCATGGTTTTATCACTTTATAGATGGTGGATTGGTATGCAATTATTTTGGATCGACTTGAATTAGATGGCAAACTGGAAATTTCATTCCTGCTTATGCTCTGAAGGGGCATGATGATGCTCCTCTGAGAGCTCTTCTTTGTCCTTCGTGATGGGATTACTTTGTCTCAATCGCATCAATTCTTTGGCGGCATGATATCGCGAAGCGACACCAGGTTGAGGAACGAGACCGCCTCCTAAAATGAGAAGTGTTAACATGAGAATGGCAATTCGCTCAGTGACTCTTGCCTGCATCGGAATCAGTGTGCGATTATGACGCCCTGTAAAGATGCGAAAATAGGCCCACAAGACGACAATCCCGTTGAGGGCAGCAGCCACAACGACCATCGTGCCGACAAGTGGGTAAATGTGGACGGCTCCTTCAATGAGTAATTCCATTCCGACAAATCCGACCGTTGCCGGGAATCCAATTGAAGCCAATCCCGTAAGCAGGAAGAAACCGGCAAAGATTGGCATCTGTCGATAAAGCCCATGGAAATCTGCCAGGGAAACTCGGGAAATCCGAGCTTCAATGCATCGCAGAGTGATTCCAAATCCAGTCAGGGCCAGTCCGACAGAAATCCATAGGCAAAGAGCCCCCGTCAAGCCAATGGGTGTGACTAATTCCAATCCAACCAGTACGAGCGACGATTGACTGAGTAACAGATAACAGAACATACGGCGGGCTTCTTTTTGAACCAGAGCCATCCCCCCTGCATAAACAGCAGTGATCAGAGACAGAATCGCGATCGCATGTAAGGCCCAGGATGGGGCGATCGGCAACACGAGTCGCATCACGGCGTACGCACCGACGAGTGGAGTCGTGAATAATAATGCCGAGCCGAAGGTCCCTTTTTCATATAAGTCAGCCATCCAAAGGTGGAATGGAATGATGCCGCTGCGAAGTAATGCGGCTCCGGAAAGGAGGGCACCTGGAATCAGTGCTGCTGAAGATTTTGCATCAACAAAACTCAACCAGGCATAACCGATCAATAAGAGTCCAACAAAAAATGCCATGTGCAGGTTATAAATCCGCGTGCAACGATGCCGTCTCTTTAATTCCAGATAAGGAGGTATTGTGGAAATCGACAATAGAATGACCAGCGTCCAGGAGGCTCGGCAGCTAAATGTTGCCAACACGAGTGCCTCGGATATTAGTGCCCACTTCATTGAAAAACGTGGGGTTTTTGTCCGCAGCGTGGACATGACCGTGACCAAAAATATCAATGCGCCAAGTGGGAGCAGGAAAGCGCTCAGTTCATCAACGACAAAGATTTCATTGTTGAAGATCGTATTCATGAATGGCCAGTGTTCGTGAGCCTCGAATGAATTCAGGAGCACGAAGTCGACCAGTTCTGCCACTGTCAGCAAAAAGGTGACCGCACAAATGGCGATAGTTCCTTTGATGGCGCTTGCGGTTTCACCACGCAATTGCATCCAGATTGCACCGAGCAGAGGAACCAGAATCGATATTTCCATCCAGGGAAAATGTAATTCCGACATCACGCAGCCCTCCCTGTTGATTCGGGATGAAGATCAATGTTGTCAGATTCTCGCGAAGATTCCTTGGAAATTATGTCCGTGGTTCGATGTTCCAGACGATCAAACCAGCGAAACAGTGAAATAAACGGCTGAACGACCCATTTATCGAGAGCGACATCCATAAAACCGCGGTCGAAACCGAAGCGATAAAGCCATTTCTTTACACTGCCAGGCACCATTCTTGACCAGATCGATTTCCTTTGGGGCAAGCGGGATCCCATTTGATTTTCCAGTTCGTTGTAATCCCGCAATAGCGTTGGAGCTCGTAGAAGTTGCATCGTTCGCAAACTGGCATGACCAAGAATGTGGATCAGAGCCAGATAGCGAAGTCCCAGTCCAATTTCAACAACAATAATTCCGACCTGTGTCAAAGAGGCGTAAGCCAATGAAACTTTGATATCGCTCTGAACGCGAGACATTAATGCACCGCAAGTGGCTGAGATAATCCCCAGAGCAATGACCATAATTTTCAAGGTGAATGAACTTTCGAGAATCGGGCTGACACGCAACAGCAGATAAACTCCCAGGTGCACCGAAAGAGCTCCGTAAAAAATGGCACTCGAAGGAGTTGGCCCTTCCATGGCACGGGGAAGCCAGCCAGAAAATGGAAACAGCGCTGACTTGCCAGCAACCGCAACTAATAATAACGAGCCGACAAGTAGAGCCTGACTTGCATTAATTGCTGAGGTTCCCGCTGGCCAGACTCCGGAACTCATCAAACCCCCAAAGTCACCTTCGCCAGTTAAGTGGTGCATCGTAATGGCGGCTATCAGAAACGCGGCATCGGAAAGTCGGTAAATCGACCAGACCCGCTGGCCGTTACGAACTGGATTTTCACGTTCATGAAAATACGCAACCAGTAACGCAGAAGAGAGCCCGACCATTTCCCAGCCCAGAAACAATGTTTCAATTGTGCCGGCTAGAGATGAGATGACCATTCCGCAAAAGAAGACCGCATAGAACAGAAAGAATCGTCCATACCCTTCTTCTCGATGCAGATAGCGACGGGTGAATTCGCCAACCACTCCACACAATATGCACGATAGCAGCAGAAACGGAATGCTGAGGCGATCGAATACGAATTTTAAATGAAAGTGAAATTCCTGCTCAGGAATGTTAACCCAATTTCCCAGTTCTACAGGGACATATCGAATTCCAAACGCCAGCATTAGAACCAGAATTCCCAGTGCGGGGATCAAGGAAAATAAAACAGCGGCTTGTGTTAAGCGGGAAGTGGAGGCTTCACTTAATGGACGTCCAACTAACGTCGAGAGCCCCAGTAATGCCAGCAGGATTGCCGGACTTGCCACGACCGCTGTCCCTAAGATGTAAAATGTCGAGTCTAACCAACTCATGACGGGCCTCCCTTCTCGAGGTGAGGTACTGCATTGTCAGTGGTCATTGACGGAGGCGTTCCTTCTGCAATCGATGCAAATCCAAGATGGTCACGATGTCCGCGATACCATTCCATGGAGGTTTCCACTTCAGGTAACTGATGAGACTCCATCAGATAAGGTTCAAACTGTCCATTCACATATTTTTGAATGGTCGAGGTTTCAGCATCCAACACCGCCAACTGGACCCAGTTTCCTTGAACAAGAAGGGCAATTCCAGGATTTGCAGCGATGATGCCGAGCATTTTTTCGGGAGTCGTTTCAATGACAAACAAAATTCTCATTGGCTCATGAATTTCAACCATCTGCTGAGACAAACCTGGCCTTAAATCACTGGCTGCTCCTGTCATCACACCGAGCATCGAAGCGACATTGTGTGGTAGTTTGGAACCGCAGCCGTAGCCTTCCGTGTCGACTGTCGAGAAGTAGTATTCCAGACTGATTCCTGCACAAACCGGAATTGCCGCCTGCAGTATTCGAGTAAGAATCGATACGTTTTCGTCATCGATACCAGGATCGTAAGATGTTAAAAAGACTCGGCGATCAATAAATAAGCCTCGGCTCCATTCCCGTCTTCCTACAAAAACCAGGGCATTGGTCGCGTGATTGTATTCGGGACGGGCTTGTGAAAGGTCTTCTGCTCTTTGTTCGACGTGCTCCAGGGCTGCTGCGGGGGATAAGTCGAGCGGTGCCGATTCGAATCTTCTGGCACGTTCGTGGGCATTCCGGGCACGAGTTTCGTTGACACTTTTTTCAATACGACGAAACAACGGGCGGAGGGAGCGAGGCAATAAATCCAGATCGTAATACTCGACATGATCATTACACGTATTGTGGTAGGCACCCACGAACCGGACATCATCCGGAAGAAGAATCCCTTTCTCGGCAATCCGTTTACGGACACGGGGATCATTCGCCATTGTGGCAAAGGCTCGTGCATTCGGACCGCCTCGACCGCCACTGCAGGCTCCGCAGTTGTATGCGGATTCATGGGGATTATTCAGACTGCTCGAACCATGTCCAAAGAAGACGACAAGCGGTGGGAAGTCTTTGATCAGTCCGATATCCTGCAGGATGCGAATGACAATTCCAGCCATTTCATCGAGGCTGTAACCGAGTGATTCCGGATCCGAACCAGGTTCTGGTGCGGAACGTTCAATATGCAACTCGGTTGCAGGAGGACGGACAAAAGATTCCATCGACTGACGAATTTTGGAGGTCAGTCGAGGAGCCATGATGCGGGCAACCATTGGGAACGTTGCAATCGCACCAAATACTCCGGTGAACCAGCCCCCAATCATTGTCCGGGAACTGGCGTGAACGCGATGATTGAACCGACCGATGTTCCGACGACGTTGCGCGCGACGCTCGCTGACATCGATCGCAGAGAACAATGGTTCTTCACGGACATAGTGTTTAGGCGTAATAATATTTGGACAAAGGGGCCGATAATGTGCGTGATCAGCTCCCTGATAATACATCGCGACCGCAAAAAAGCCTGCTGCAGAGGCTGTTTCGCATTCCGGATCAACTTCTTCGAGGTGACGTCGAAACGATTCTTCACGATCATCAATACAGAAGATCGCCATGAACGCTGGTTTTGTGTTCGGTTTTCTTGGTAATTCATGTCGACGTTTGGAATGAATGGCGACCGCATCGAGTGTGCTGACGCGATAATGCCGCTCATAAGCCAGATGCAGGATTCGCCGACGTTCCTGAGAGGAAAACGCTTCGAGTTCCTCAATCAGACAAGCCCACTGCGGTTGAGTCATGCTGAGAAGTTGCTCCGGCGTCCAGCCATTCACCTGAGCGAGTTGGAAGACGGTATAAGTCCGTTGTTTGAGAGTCGGACCTTTCACTCGTGCAGATAACAATTCTGCCTTTTGTCGAATTTCCTGCAAATCTTTTGTGCCAAATTGAATTTGTCCAAAATGAGAAATAGCGTAACGCTCAAGAATTAAGCGAATTGCTAAATACTCATTCAGGGTTCCTTCAGGAGCCGGATAGGGAAGCCACGGAGCTTCCGATTCCATTTGCCAGATCATGCCAGTCCAGCCACGCAAGGCAAGTAAAGAAGAGCAGACGTTTTTTTCAAGATCCTGTTCTTCAACTCCCAGCATTTCAAGGGAATTGGCAATGGAGGTCAATGGATCGAAATCTCCAGTTAAAATCGCCTGCAATTCCTCACGTAAGCCTTTCATCCATACCGGTTTGATCGTCAGGCGATGCAGAAACAGCTTGGCGAAAGACTTGGCAAAC
>DOCI01000052.1:60912-65341 GCA_003503535.1 Planctomycetaceae bacterium | reverse complement strand
TGATGCAGAAACAGCTTGGCCAAAGACTTGGCAAACCCCAGTTCACGATCCGGTAATTGAAAACTTGCAAAACCCTGATCCAGAAATGCACCGCAAAAACGAATTAATACTTCATTGACCTGAACGTCAGTGTTTTCGCCTGTGACTTCAAGCAGCAAGTCATGCAGCCGAGCGAAAGAGGATGCTGCTGGAGCCGCTTTATTGGAGGCTTGAACGCCTTGCTGACAAATTCTCCACATCAACTGCAAAACAAACGACTCCCACTGAGCTTCCGGCCAGGAAGTGATTGATTGAGCTGGAGACTCGCTCAACAGGGCATTCACAAGTGATGGCAGATTCGGAGAGCTTTCACTGCCAGCAGCGATGGAATCGGGTGTTTTTTGTTGTCGTAAAATCCAACTGCGAGTCTGTTGAATCATCTGATCAGCACGCTGAGGAGAGAGTTCCTCGTTAAATCTGAGCAACAGATCGGTTTCAGCGAGCAACCAACGCAGTTCGGCGTCTGGTGCATTATGCAGCGTCATTTGAAGCATCGATAATCGCAACGTATATCGAGTGCCGAAGCTGGCAATCAACTCGTCAGCTCCTTCATCGAGATCATCCATCAGAACCTGACGCAGGTCATCGAGTGTAATTCGGCCGCGTCTCAATTCACTGCGATAACGATCTTCCGACAAATAGGGCTCGCAACCATATAATTCGCCACCGACAACAACGGCTTGATCAAAAGGCAAATGTTCAAAAGAATGCAGTGTATTGTGATGCACGAAGACCGTAATCGGCCCCTGAGAAGGCAAATAGTGTATTGCATGATGAATTGCAGATTCCAGATCCAAGTGCAGGTTTTCGTTCGACTTAATCGCCTGATCCTGCGAAGGAACACTTTCGGCCGTCGTCTCGTGCATTAATTTCTCAATCTGTGATGGGAAAAGCCAGTAGGATCATAAGGATGGAAAACTCACATCATGCAATGTAATGCAACCTGCGTGCCAAGCAGTTAAAGTGTGAATTCACTGGACAGGTTTCAGAGAATGTGAAGCGATTTTTCAGTATATTCACATTTAAAAGGGATTGAATTTAATATTGAGCGTGCAGAAAGTTGCACTTTCAGTGCAAACATCTGCGTGGATATGCAAATCGCTGCTGGCTCTTAAAAATTTCGTTCGACATCATAAAGGTCGGGTTATGTTTGATACTCATAATAAACGCGGTATTCATCGGCTCGCACTGGGCTTGGCGGTCCTGAGTCTGATCGCGTTGACTGTCACAGCCTGGATCCTGCACGATTTTGCACGAGAGCAGGAAATTGTCGCGCGGATTATTAAGCACCTGCCCGAAGGCTACGTCGAAGTCGCTGAAGAACTTTCCGGAGATTTACGTCTTCAGACGAGACTTTCGGTCTTACTGGTATTGAACAGTATTGGAACTGCGATTGCCATTGCGTTTGTCGTTCGCGGTTATATGTCAAGTGAGCAGTCGCTACGAGATGTCAAAGTTCTGGCAACAGACATTCTTGCCAGTATGGATGCGGGTGTGATCACAACAAATCACAAAGGAGTGATTACCAGCATCAATCCACGCGGTATAAAACTGTTGGGATTATCAGATGATGGAGTTGGTCGCACCTTGGATGAAATCAGTCCTGAACATGAATTGCTCAAGACAATATGTGAAGAAGTCAGTCAATGTCACGATGGGATTCGAGATCTCGATTATTGTGTGACTTCTAACGGGCATGATTTAACTTTGCGAGCAGGCTGCACATTACTGAAAAATCAGCGTCAGGAAGAAATCGGTACTGTGATTCATGTTCGTGATGTCACTGAGAAAGCCTTAATGGAAGCGAGATTGAGGCGGATGGAACGTTATATGGGGCTGGGCTCACTGGCGGCTGGATTGCAGCATGAAATTAAGAATCCGCTCAGTGCACTTTCATTACATATTCAGCTCCTGTATGAGAAACTCAATCAGGAAAAATTTGATGCAGAAGTAGATGAACTCCTTGATGTGCTGCAAACCGAAGTCAGACGGATCAATGATGTTCTGGATGGTTTCCGAAATTATGCGTCTACGACACAACTGGGACATTCGTGGGTCGATGTTTCGACATTAATTGAAAAACTGGTTCGCTTATTGCGTCCTCAGACAAAAGCGTTGAACATTATTGTGAAAGTAGAAATGCCGGAAATGCCTCTCAGTTCGATCGAAGCCGACTCGGTTCGGCTTGAGCAGGTGTTGTTGAATCTCGCCTTAAATGCGATGGCTGCAATGCCTCAGGGAGGCGAGCTTTGTTTTCGATTAAGTGAACAAAATCGTTCTTTGCGAATAGACATCAAAGATACTGGAAATGGAATACGCCCTGAAATTCAATCGCAGATTTTTGATCCCTATTTCACAACCCGCAATGATGGAACAGGAATGGGACTTGCCTTATGCGATAAAATCATCCGTCAGCATGAAGGCAGTATTGATTTTCGAAGCAGTTCGGAAGGGACCGAATTTACCATTTTGCTACCAATGGTAAGCGCCTATTGAGTTCTCCTGTTACGATTAAATCAATTGTAACAGTCAGACAAACTATAACGGTTAGGTCGAGTGAGAGAGCTTACACGGGCAGTTTTGATACGCAATATCTTGCAATTGTGCAGGATATTGCAGTTGCTGACTTCAGACTTCAACAGACTATGGAAATTGCTGATGAGATTAGTTTTTTTGCAAACCTGATTTCCGATTGTAGTCGATATAAGAATCGGAGGATTCGAGCGGATTGTTACAGTTGTAGTGGTCATTGCGATCTAACCTCCGGATGAATTGGAATGCGGTTCGTAGGAAATATGCAATGAAATATGTTGAAGAGCATACGATAGTGACGGTTAGGCTAGAAAGGCTTTCCGGCTCCCGGAATTGGTTTTGGAAAAGTCCGGCAAAGACAATTCCATTTATGCTGATGCTGACCATTCTCATCTGCAATACGATTACAGTGGCAGGTGCAGAGGAGATTGCAGATGAGCTTCAACAAGAATTACAGCGGTTACAGCGGCAGATCGACGAATTGAAGGCTGCTTCTGTCATGCCCGCTGGCGATTCTCTAATTATTCCAGCGGGGGCCTCTCAATACAGTTGCACTCCCGGGAAAAGCTGTTGTGATCTTGCTACTGAGAAACCTGCCTATCCCACTACGAAAATCACTGGCTTTTTTCAGGCCGATGCGGTGTGGTTTGATCAGAGTCCAGCAAATCAATTTGCCGTCGGCGGAGGGAATCCTGCGATGGGCGATGTTCAGGACGGAGCCGACTTTCGACGTACTCGACTGGCTGCGGTTGGAGAGGTATGGGACAATATCAATTATATGATCGAGTTCGACTTTGCATTTCCAGGTCGTCCCAGTTTTATGGATGTCTGGTTGGAGATTGAGGAGGTTGACGGAGCAAACAACTTGCGAATTGGACAATTCCGCACGCCTTTTGGGATGGATGGGCAAACCAGTGTTAAAGAACTGACTTTCCTGGAGCGAGCATTGCCAGCTGCATTTCTGCCTTTCCGTCAAATTGGAGCGTTGTACTACGGCACCAACGAAGATGATTCCGCAACCTGGGCCATCGCCGGGTTTCGCTATCCAACTGATACTTTTGGTGGAAACGTTGGCGATAACGGTGGCTTTGGAATGGCTACACGCATTACTAAAGTTCTGGGTGATTGCGAAGATGGCAATGGCTTGTTTCATCTCGGCGCGGGATACAGCTTTGTGGATCCTGCGAGCGATCTCGTTCAGTATCAGAATCAACCGGAGGTGTTTGTCAGCGAAACTGGAGGAGCCGCTCTGGTTCCTGCTGGTGTGCCCACAAATGTTCCTCCTTTCGTTAACACGGGTTTGATACCAACGGACAACGTCAATTTGTTCAACGTAGAATTAGCAGCGGCACAAGGTTCGTTTTATGCTCAGTCGGAAGCATTTTACACGGTCGTCAATCAGAAAGTCGGCAACAGGTTGACATTCTCTGGCGCTTACGCCCATGCCGGATATTTTCTTACTGGGGAGAAGCGAGCTTATAATCGCAAGAATGGTGTCTTTGGACGCGTCAAGCCAGATTCGAACTTTGGTGATTGTGGTGGCACCGGAGCCTGGGAAATCGCTGGTCGTTGGTCGTACATCGATCTGAATGATGAAAACATTCAGGGAAGTCGACTCAACGATTTGACAGCCGGACTGAACTGGTATCTGAATCCCTACACAAAATTCCAATGGAACTACATTCACGCGATGCTCGACAGTCCTCTCAATGGTGACAGCAGTGCCGACATCTTCGCGATGAGAGCTCAGGTCGATTTCTAAGAAAACGAACCTGATTTCATAATTCACGTGTGAATTGGGGCGTATTAAATGACTGTGCGACTGTGCGCAATTTTTATACAGTTGGAATAAGATTGA
>DOCI01000052.1:53454-60659 GCA_003503535.1 Planctomycetaceae bacterium | reverse complement strand
CAAAAATCGCGCACGGTCATGTAAATAACAGTCGGTTGCGAAAAATATTGTATCGCGGCCGACTGTTTTCAATGATGGCGCTCCGATTTACAGAGCCAGCACTCATCCGGGGCTCTCTGTAGCGAACAAACTCACATGTGAAATCTCTCATGCCTTTTGCGTCATCTCTCATAGACACTTTCTGATGTAATGAGAGAATGGAAGAATGTTTATCCATTGAGTGACGACAAAAGGAACCTTATATCGTGCAAAATCTCTTGCGTTCTCTTCTTGTATTCCTCATCACGGTTTCCTGCCTGAATACCTCCATCTTTTCTGCACCCAATGGCTGGAAGTCTGTTCGGCTCCATAACGAGTTTTACGCTGAAGGGGCAGCTGCAGGGGATGTCGATGGGGATGGGAATATCGATGTCACAAGTGGTCCCTTCGTCTATCGAGGCCCGGAATTCCAAGAGCGTTTTGAACTCTTCGAACCACATCCCTTTTCCATCAACGGCTACAGTGACAGCTTTTTCAGTCATATTGTCGATGTGAACAGCGACGGCTTAAATGATGTGATCATCCTGGGCTTTCCGGGACGCGAAGCCCGATGCTATTTAAACCCTGGCTCTGAGGGTTTGAAAAAACACTGGCCGATGAAAATCCTGGCCGATCAGGTTGGCCATGAATCTCCTGCAGTCATCGACTTGATCCCCGGAGGCTTGCCGGAGATTGTCTGTTCTCGCGAAACCTCGTATGGCTATTATCAGGCTGGTGAAAATCCTCTCGAACCCTGGACATGGCACGCTGTCTCAGAATCGGGTCTGGCACGCAAACCATTCGGGCATGGGATGGGGGTTGGTGATCTCAATAACGATGGTCGTCTCGACATCATCGAGACAGATAAATATTGGGAACAACCATCCGACCTTTCCGAGAAATGGACGATGCATCAATGGGCCGTCAAAAAATATGGCAGCGGTGGTGCCCAGATGTTCGTTCACGACTTCGATGGTGATGGCGATCAGGATATTATCACGTCCCAGAATGCCCATCGTTATGGATTGTGTTGGTTTGAACGTCAATCAGCTGATCGATTGACTCGCCACGATATCATGGGCGAATTCTCGGTCGAAAATCCTTATGGAGTCGCGTTCAGTCAACCGCATGCTGTCGCGATGGCAGATATCGATGGCGATGGCTTGATGGACATCGTTACTGGGAAACGCTGGAAAGCTCATAACGGTCACGATCCCGGCTCAAATCAGCCTGCTGTTGTTTACTGGTTTCGATGTCAGAAAACGGAAGAGGGAATTGAATTCGTTCCCCATCTGATTGATGATGCATCCGGGGTTGGTGTCGATGTCACAGTTGCCGATTTGAACGAAGACGGCTTATTAGATGTCGTTTCCGCAAACAAGAGAGGATTGGTTCTGCACTTGCAGTCAACGGAAGTGGAACCGACGCTGCCGGATTTGTGGCAGTATGCTCGACCGGCCATGGAAGATTATGTCAATGGGTTTTCTCCTCAGGAAGCCGCTGAAAAGATGTTGGTCCCTGAAGGCTTTCATGTCGATTTGATTGCAGCCGAGCCCGATCTCGTCCAACCGATCGCCATGTGTTTCGATGCCCGGGGAAGAATCTGGGTGATTGAAGGGCATACCTATCCGCAAAAAGCCCCTGAGGGTGAGGGGAAGGATCGCATACTCATTCTTGAGGATGCCGATGCGGATGGTTCGTTTGAATCACAGAAAGTCTTTGCAGAGGGCATCAATCTGGCCAGTGGACTCGAAATCGGTTTTGGCGGTGTCTGGGTAGGAGCAGCTCCCGATTTGTTGTTTTACCCCGATCAGAATCAGGATGACATTCCTGATGCCGAGCCAATCGTCTTGCTCGACGGCTGGGGGTATCAAGATACTCATGAGACGCTCAACAGTTTCACCTGGGGACCGGATGGATGGCTGTATGGCTGTCATGGTGTCTTTACGCATTCCAATGTTGGCAAGCCTGGGTCGCCGGAAGATCAGCGTACACAAATCAATGCTGGTGTTTGGCGTTATCATCCTACCCGTCACGAATTCGAAGTTTTCGCCCATGGGTCAAGTAATCCGTGGGGAGTTGATTTTAATGAACAGGGGGACTGGTTCATCACGGCTTGTGTGATTCCACATCTGTATCATCTTTCACAGGGTGGTCGCTATTTTCGTCAGGCAGGGAACCATTTTAATCCTTACACTTATGCGGATATCACGACGATTGCAGATCATCTTCATTATGGAGATGGGACATTCAATTCGGCAAACAGCAATGGAGGAGTCGATCGGCAACTCGTCAAGAACACACAAAGTTCAACGTCAGATGTTGGTGGCGGACATGCCCATTGTGGACTGACAATCTATCAGGCTGCCGAGTTTCCTAAGCAATACGATGGCGAATTGTTTTTTCATAATCTGCATGGGCACAGGATTGTGCGAGAGCATGTCGAGAGGGAAGGTTCTGGTTACATTGGACGGCATCGGCCCGACTTTGCCTTGTCGCAGGATCATCAGCAAATCGGTGTCTGTATCATGCAGGGACCAGATGGCGCACTCTATACCTCCGACTGGCACGATCCCCAAACCTGCCACAATCGGACGCCGGAAGTTTGGAATCGAACAGATGGACGTCTCTTTCGCATTCGCTATGGCAACATCAAAGCTCACCGCTTCAATCTCTGGGAGAAAAGCGATTCCGAGTTGGTTGAACTGTTGAAAGATGAAAATGCCTATTACGCAAGGCAGGCACAGCGAATTCTGCAGGAAAGAGCAGCAGAGAACAGTCTTGATCGGCCCCAAGTGAAGGAACTCTTGAAGGAATTGTTAGCTACTGAAAAAGTTCAGAAGGTTCGACTGCGAGCGTTATGGACAGCGTGGTCCTGCAATTTGCTGAGTCAACCAGAGTTGAAAGAACTGTTGCAGGATCCCGATCCGTATGTCCGGGCCTGGGCAATTCAATTTCTGGGAGAATCCTCAACAGTCGTTGATGATGACGTTCTGGTTCAACTTGAACAGATGTCGAAGTCGGACACAAACGTCACTGTACGACGTTATCTCGCATCAGTCCTTCAACGATTACCCGAGGAACAACGTTGGGGAATTCTGCAGGGGTTAATCTCTTCACCTGAGGATTTAATAGATCGAAATATTCCCTTGCTTGTCTGGTATGGGGCCGAACCACTCATCGATGACGATGCTGCACGCGTTCTACAGATCGTAAAAATGAGCGGTTGGAAGCAATTGACGGAATTTGTCATCCGGCGAACATCAACAACTGAGCAAGGCCGGAACGCTTTAACTGATTTGCTCAAATCCGAAAAGAACATTGAATTTAGCCGCATCATTCTTCAGGAAATGCAGACGAATGTGAAAAGCCAGGCCGGTGCAAAGATGCCGGAGTCCTGGAAAGCTGCCTCCGAAAATCTGCTTTCGTTGAACGACAAGAATCTGCAGCTCCTGGTCAGTTCTCTATCGATCCAGTTCGGCGATGAATCCGCATTTCCCTATTATCGTGAGGTATTGCTCGATCAGAAGCAGCCATTGACCTCTCGTCAAAATGCACTGCAACTTCTCGCCCAGGCACGTGATCCGGAACTGGCGCCTGTACTTCTTAAATTACTGGAGGATCGAGCACTCCGAATTGATGCTATTCAAAATCTGGCTCGTTTCGAGCTTCCCAAAACTCCCGAAAAACTGATCGAGATATTTGACCAACTCACAGAAGCGGAACAGGCCGCAGTTCTCAATACACTTGTTTCTCGAAAAGCTTTCGCCGAAGTCTTCGTCAAAGCCATGGAGCAGGGGGATCTGGATGCCACCAAAGTGCCAGCTTATATCGTTCGACAAGTGATAACTCTGGACGATGAAACCCTCGTAAAACGGTTGGAGAATGTCTGGGGGAAAATCAGCTCCGCCAATGCAAACATGACCGAATTAACTGCCAGGTATGAAAAGTTGCTGCAGCCGAAATTAGTTGCAAGTTCAAATTTTGGTGAAGGTCGCAAACTCTACGAAACCAACTGCGGCAAGTGTCATAAACTGTTTGGTAAAGGAGGCGATATTGGTCCTGATATTACTGGAGCCAATCGCAGTAATGTGAAATATCTGCTCGAGAATATTCTGGATCCCAATGCGATCATTGGTCGCAATTATATCATGACTACGTTTGTGACTGTTGATGGGCGTGTTGTGAACGGTTTGATCAAATCGGAGAACCCTGAAGCGGTAACGATTCAGACGACCAATGAGGTGATCATCATTGCCCAGGATGATATCGAACTCCGGAAAGCATCTGAGAAATCGCTGATGCCCGAAGGCCAACTGCAGCCGATGAGCGATGAACAGGTGCTGCAGTTATTCAGATATCTCATGTCTCCAACGGCGAAGCCTTCGCCTGGTTCCGAGAGAATTTCCGTATCTCCGCCAGGACCCGGAGTGACAAGAATTGAAGGGGAAGCTTTAGTTGGAAAAGCGAAGGTGACTGGTGGAAATGTTCGCAATCAGAACATGTCCGGCTTTGGACCGATGTGGTCCAATAACGATCATCTCTGGTGGACGGGAGGGAAGCCAGGGGATCGTTTGACCCTCAATATTCCAGCACAGACGGCAGGCGAATACGAAGTCTCAGTTTACACCACAACAGCAGTGGACTACGGTCAAATCAAAGTAATCTGGCAAAATCAGGTGCGAGAATCTGACTTGTACACGACGCAGGTTTTGCCGGGAGAACCGATTAACTTCGAGAAGGTCACTTTGGCCAATGAGCAGCCACTGGAAATGGTTATTGAACTGACCGGCAAGCATCCGCAGGCAAAAGCCGGGTATATGGTTGGAATCGATCGTATTGAATTTCGATTAATCCCACGAAAACCGTAAGTAAGCTGTGCATGACGATTTTAGCAATATCGAATTCTTGAACCATAGTTTGTCACGAATAAAAAGATTCGTGAAAATCAGTGTTTATCCGTGGTTCTTGATGTATTGCATTATTCTCAAAAGAATTACTCAGTGATTGGTTTTTCTGTCAGTGTTTTTGGATTTTTTACTAAGCCTGGTTCGCGTGTGTTTTTGCCGGGATGTTTTCCATCACCGAGATCGTTGCGACAGAATTCGATCAGTTCCGTCAGCTTGTAAACGACCTCTGGATTTTCATCATAAACATTACGGGTTTCTCCAATGTCGTTACTAAGGTTGTAGAGTTCAGGCTGATAGTTCTGGCCAGCACTTGCCTTGGAGGGGCGGACATGCAGTTTCCAATGTTCGTGACGAACGGCACACAGATCCGACTTGAAATAGTAATACATCGTATCGCGAGGCGAATTGACATCGAGAGGATTGGCGAGCATCTGACTCAGGTCCAAACCATCAATGATCCGATTTTCCGGAAGTTTCTGACCGACAATACTGGCGAGCGTTGGCAGGATATCGAGCGTGCTGACGATCTCTCGTGAGACTGTTCCAGCAGGTATCGCTGCGGGCCATTTCATGATGCAGGGGACACGCATGCCCCCTTCCCATGTCGAGCCTTTGTAGCCCCTGAGAGGGCCATTGCTTCCGCCCCAACGCTGGGCGGCTCCGTTATCGGAAGTGAAGATGACGAGTGTATTCTTTTCGAGTTCGAGTCGCTTGAGAGCTTTTGATAACTCGCCGACGGACCAGTCAATTTCCTCAACGGCATCTCCGTAATCCCTGTTTTTACTTTTGCCTTTAAAGGCTTGAGAAGCATACAGAGGAACGTGCGGGAACGTATGGGGCCAATAGAGAAAGAATGGATCTGATTGATGATTCTCCAGAAAGGAAATCGCTTCTTCGGTGTAACGCTTGGTCAACTGACTTTGGTCCGGCTCCTGTTCGATGACCGATTCATCACGCATTAAGGGCAGGGGAGGGTAGTTGCGTTTGGGAATCCAGTAGCCCATATCGTTGGAAAAAGGAATGCCGAAGTAAGAATCGAATCCTTGCCGAGTCGGTAGAAATTCAGGCTGATCCCCCAGATGCCATTTGCCAACAATCTTTGTCGCATAACCGGCTTGCTTAAGGACTTCAGCAATTGTTGTTTCTTGCGGATTTAACCCCTGATGGTTCCCCGGAAATAGAACCCAGCCTCCATTTTCGTTCTGATGCATTCCGATTCTTTTGGGATAGCAGCCAGTCATCAGCGAGGATCGGGACGGAGTGCAGACTCCCGACGTGACATAAAAATTTGTTAAGGTCAAACCTTCAGAAGAGAGTTGATCGATGTTTGGAGTTCGATGTTTAGCGCTCCCAAAGCAGCCGATGTCTCCGTAGCCTAAGTCATCACAATAGATGATGATCACATTCGGTTTTTGCGCAGCATCGGCTGTCATGCAGGTGAAAATCAGTAGTGCCAATACGGCGAACATTTTAACAACCATACTGTTATCCTCAGTCACTCAACAAAATACACATTGTGTCTGGATCATGAGACGGTTTTGAAGAGATCCAAAACTAA
Source organism: Planctomycetaceae bacterium (assembly GCA_003503535.1). Taxonomy (GTDB): domain Bacteria; phylum Planctomycetota; class Planctomycetia; order Planctomycetales; family Planctomycetaceae; genus Rubinisphaera. The sequence goes on along the minus strand of DOCI01000052.1, from coordinate 54,173 downwards.
ACGATCGTTTGCCTGTTCGTATTCAGTTAGTTTTTGCGTTGAAATTTGATTTGAGCAGGGTCTTCAAAATCGTCCCTTTGTTCATAAGGTCGCTGTTCCAGATACCATTCTTTCCAGGATTTATGAATTTCGGTTTGCCATTTTTCTATGATTGGCTTCATATCAATTTGTAAATCGATTTCGGCGTATTTGGCCGTCGGATCGAGTTCGTGGCCCAGGCCATTTGGTAACCTCGCGATCCAGCATAACGCCAGCCGCGCCTCAATCGCGACGGTCAAATCGGGATCTTTCAATAATTCAATCAGCAGGTCGGCCTGCTCAATCTGATCGCTTTTCCCCAAAGCCCAAGCGGCGACTTGTCGAACTTGAGGGGATTTGTTGACTGACAACTGCTTGAGGAGACTGATATTTCCAATCAGGGCGTCACGATCCGATAAATCGATTTTCAACTCTGGTTGTTTTTCTTCTGGAATCGCAGGGAGTTCAATCGTGGAGAGTCCAGCCATCAGTTGATTGAACTCACCGCGGTTGGAAGCTTCGGTTTTGAGTTGACCATCTTTAAATTCCACCTTGGTGAGATCGTCAGGCAGTCCACGACCACCTGCCAGGGTTCCCGCTCCAATTTCAGGGGTCTGTGTTCGTTTTGGGATCAGCTTTTTCGTGGCTCGCATTAAAAACAGTAAGCTGAAGCAGGTGCTGCAGGGAGCATTCGGTTTCAA
>DOCI01000052.1:51489-53404 GCA_003503535.1 Planctomycetaceae bacterium | reverse complement strand
GAGCATTCGGTTGGTAACTGGGGATTTCAATCCAGAAGCCACTCGGGCTCTGTTGTTTGATCAGGATATCCGCACCATCAGAATACCAGTTTTGATTTTGAATGGTCTCCCATCCATTCAGCGTTGCTGCCCGTTCGAGTGTGTAATAGTAATAATAAAAGGTATTTTCTGACTCTTTTGGGGGGGCCAGGTAATAATTTTTATCGATCCATTGATAGGAGAGTTTGACCGCATTGTCGATTTGTGGACGAATGGCTTTGGGGGTTCCTCGAACTTGTCTTGGAGAGTCTTTATTGGACGCAGGGGAGAGCCGCTCTAAAAAATTGAGAGGGTTTTTTGAATTGGGATCACTGTCAGGGGCACCTGGGCGTTGAAATAGAATCGTGCGAATCACGGCCAACGATCCCGCACCGGCGAGTGTCATCGTTCCACGAATTTCACTCGGGTTTGGTTGAAGATTTTTTGGGTGATAAGAAAACCCCCCGTTTTGAGCTTGAGTTTTTGTGTGCCATGCGGCTGCCCGCTCAAACACATCGTTTGGAATGAAGACTCCCGCACGATCGGCAGCCCACAGCCCCAGCAGGGCATATTGCGTGATGCTGGTATCGCCACTGTTAATACCTCGGTCTGGGTAGAACCACCCACCATGATCTTCCTGCCCGTCCATGATGTACTGAGCAATCATTTCAATTTCACTGATATAGAATTCAGGATCAGCTGCCTGCAGGGCCATAATGTCAATCGTCGCTTCATAATATTGATGTTGTGTCGGCTGATACTGATTTTCACTTTGACGACACTTGTCGGTGATGATTTTGAGACCTCGACTCACCTCAGGAGACTCAGCCGATTCTCCCGAAGCAAGTAACGTATAAGTAACCAGTCCGGTTATAAACCTATTGTTGAACGGAAACGTTTTAAGCGCAGAAACTCCCTTCTGGATTGCCTCGGCAATTTCTTTTTCTTCAGCAGCCTGAATTGTCTGGACTTGACCAGGTACACAAGCCGATAAGCTCAGGCCTAGTAGGAATAAGAATTTCCAGAGTCTCATGAAATCAATCCAAAATGAGTCGAAGTGATTACTCTGGCGCCGGGAATTTACGGATGGAACTGTATCGCTTGTAGGTTTCATAAATCTCTCCCCCATCCAGTACACGAGGATCACCAGTTTCCTTGAGATAGGTGTTCAGCTTAACGATCAAATCCCGTTCGATCGATTGAAATTCCTGCTGACCTGACAGATTCTTCATACAGGCAGGATCGGTTTTAATATTGAACAGTTCATATTCGGGACGTTTATCAACAGCAGCGTGAAAATAAGGAGCGATTGCCGGATTGTCCCGGTTTTCGATGAGATAGGTCAACGAAGGGCAGGCGTCGATGTCGTGATAGCCACCATGCGCAGGCCCGAGTTTGTCATCAGAATCATATTTTTGTGGAGCTCCCGCTGGCCAGCGTTCTGGTCGAAAATTGTGGATCAGTAAATAATTGTCTGTACGAAGCGCACGTTGTGGATAGGTCCAATTATTATAACGCGAAGATGAGTGTCTTTCGCGTGCCGAATAGACTGCGGTTCTCAACGGATCACAAATTCCCGACTTATCGCTCATGAGAATATCTCGAAAACTTCTGCCGGAGAGTCCAGGTTGATCGGCTGGGTAAGTGACTTGAGCAAGATCCAGAATCGTTGCAGTAATATCAACAAAGCCAATCAGGTCGTCGATTTGCCGCCCACCGGGCATCTGCTTCGGCCAGCAAATGGCCAGGGGCATGTGGATTCCATATTCATAACAATTGGCTTTGGCGCGAGGAAAAGGCATACCATTATCGGATGTGACGATCACAACTGTATTTTCCAGTTCGCCTTTTTCTTCCAGTGTTTTCAGCATTTTGGAGAGGTGCTGATCGAACCATT
>DOCI01000052.1:50774-51395 GCA_003503535.1 Planctomycetaceae bacterium | reverse complement strand
ATTCGATTTCTGCATAGTAATCAAGAATATCAGAGCGGATTTCTGGTTCATCGGGCAAAAAGCCGGGGACTTCGACCAGTGAGGGATCTGCTCCATTCTTTTCTCCTAATCCTTTTTCATAAGAGCGGTGCGGTTCATGGCCTCCATACCAGAAGAGGAATGGCTGATTTTCCTGGCGATCTTCCAGGAAATCGACAAAGTTCGCTGCATAGTCTGTTTTGCTAATTCCAGCTGGTGTGTTCTTTGGTTTGTGTTTTGAGTAACTGGGACCAGCTGGATTTTGGGTTCTCCCAGAGATCTTATAATTACCCGGCCCCCAACCTTTACCGGTGTAGCCAGTGTGGTAGCCCGAATCAGCCAGGAGGCTTGGAAATACTGGATACTTGAGTGGAAATGAACTGGCATGTGTTCCCGCTTCCTCAATTTGCCAGGTGTGACGACCCGTCAACAGAGCCGCTCGACAGGGACTGCAGCCAGGAGATGCTGCAAAAGCATTCGTGAATAATGCTCCAGCCTGGGCGACATGATCGAAGGCCGGAGTTTCAATAGCAGGACTTCCAGAAGCAGAAGTATGAATCCAAGACTGGTCATCACTGATGGCCAGCAGAATATTAGGCCGAC
>DOCI01000052.1:42127-50678 GCA_003503535.1 Planctomycetaceae bacterium | reverse complement strand
ACAGCAGAATATTAGGCCGATTCTCAGCAGCAAATGATTGTGTACCAATATTTAACAGGGAGAATATCAGGAATAAAAATGAGTAGTTTGGGCATTTAATTTTGGAAAATTTTCTCCTTAATAAAAAATCAATAGAAAATTTTATGCCATTGCTCAGGAAAGTCTTTGATTTCATGGGATTTACCTCGTGAGAGTGCGAAGATTTCCGTCTCTGAACCAAGTGTCTTTGATAAATATTTGATGTAGATTCCAAGACGTTCTTCAGGAGAAGGGAATGCCAGTAATGTTGTAAATTTATAAATAACAAAAAGTTATGACTAATTCATGATGTTCATGATCGCGATATGTCGTTTTTTACGGAATGCGCATGAACAGTAGTCTGTGCGCTTGCAATCGTATTGAAGGTTGTTGATCATACAATTCAGCTGTGGTATCGCCAGTCAACCAAGCGACGGGTTGAGTCAGCAAGGCAATTGCTGGCAGGCATAACAGGATTGCATTTAGAAAGTGACAACAGTGACACGTACAGACCGCCTGCAGAAGCTGAAAGTCAATTTACTATCCCGAAGAGATGAATTGCGACGTCGCTCCGGGAGATCTTATGATTCCAAATCGAGCAACGACTCGGCTATTGGAGATGCCGCTGATATTGCTCAATATAACGAAATGAGTGATCTCAACAGTCATTTGATCTCCATGGAAGCCGACGAGCTTTCCGAGATTGAGAACGCTCTCAAGAAATTCCATAATGACAGTTATGGAATTTGCGAAGTGACCGGGAAGCCCATTCCGATTGCCCGCCTCGAAGCAATGCCTTTGACACGCTATTCCGTTGAAGCTCAAAGGGAATCAGAACGTCAAGCGATGGTTTAGAGGAATTACTGTTATTTGTCGTCGAAAGAGCGATGTTCAGTCTGCAAAGGCAGTATTAGCTCTGGTCTCGTCTGACAAATAATGCTGAAGAATGACTCATTATTGAGAATGTCTTTTTGTGAAATCAAAAGGTCACGTGAGTGCTTGTCAATTCAGGCATTCAGGTGGCCTTTTTGTATTTCTTTCGTTGATCTGGTTGAATTCAGCTCTCGTTGACAAAATTCTCTTTTCCTCATAAAAGTTTCATACCTCAGATCACCTCCGTTCCCGTAGCGAAAAACTCTCTGAACTCCCCTCTTAGACATTCGTCTATCTTATTTTCATTTTTGTGATTGCCTCAACTTTTTATGACTGCTTCTGCAAGTCATCTCGATCTGTACAGCCCGTCTTCATCGAAGAATGCAGTTTTGCTGCGAATTCGCTGGTGCCTGGTCTTGGGGATCGTGTGTGCTGCCGCCTTTGCGGGTTGTCAAATTACTGATTTTGAAGGGACTTCCCAGCAGGGGAAATCCTTGTTGAATCCAATCACTCCGGGAATGGAAACGGTTCAGCTCGACATTGTATATGTGGAACGAGATGCCGAAGATCCTTTGCTGTCCAAGTTTGTCTGGGAAGAAATCGATCAGGTTGGCACTGTCGATTTAGAAACTCGGTCTCGTTTGCGTGATCAGGGATTTCGGGTTGGGCTTGTCGGATTAACTCCACCCCGGACATTGCAGCGTCTCCTCGGACTCAAAAACGAAATTACGGATTCTGCCGGTACGTCACGTCATACCGATTTGATAGGCCGTCAAACGTTTCTGCCTTCTGGAGGAACCACGTCGATTCAGACCAGCATGCCTGTTCCAGAAATGAAAATCCTGTTGACTGGTTCAAAAGAACCCATTGTTTTGTCAGATGCACACGGGGTGTTGCATACTGAAGTTGAGCGGCTGCAGGATGGATGGATCAAGTTGCATCTGACTCCAGAAATCCATTATGGCTCATCGCAGTTACGACCCGTTGCCAGTGGGAATCAATTTCAATATCAGGGTGGGCAGCAGATTGAACAATTACGTGACTTATCTTTTACAGTGACGATGAATGTCGGTGAGATGCTGATCCTTTCGGCTGATGAAAATGCAGAGGATCAAATTGCCGGGAAATTTTTTATCAATCATAACGGTCAGCGAGATCGTCGGTACATGGTCGCGATTCGCCTGACAGACATGAAAAAGATACAGCCGCTCTATGAAAATTAGTGTTTTCAGGGTGCGTGAAACGATCTGGAATTGCTGCGATTGTCGAAGCTGTCATAATCGGATCATTCCTCAGGGCTGGTGAATTGCGTGCAAAGCGGGAACACGATTAATCGACGACTTCGCTAAGTCCTGTCGTAGCTACACCGCAACGGAACATTATGAATGGTTGGTACGATTGCTGTGATTGCCTGAGGCTTCGTGCGGATTGGGGTTTTCCGTCACTAGCAACTGCAGGTTTTAAATTGTCACGACGATAATTTTATTACGAGTACGCATTGCAGGACGCAAGAGTCGCGGTCGACCGATCGTTCACAGAAACGGTTCCCGGATAGCGGTCAGACAACAAGGACGACTCACCCCCCGAAATCGTGATGATCGATTTCCAGTAGAATGAAAGCCCCTGATATGACTCATACCACCACGACACCCCATTCACGCCGACGTCGTATTTCTACTTCTGTGCAGAATCCGCTGGAAACGTATCTGCGGGAAATTAACGAAACGTCGCTCCTGAGTGCCGATGAAGAAAAAGACCTCGCCCGGCGAATCGCCATGGGTGATGCTCAGGCACGTGATCGCATGGTTCGAGCCAACTTACGGCTCGTAGTCAATATCGCACGGGGTTACTCAAGCAAGGGGCTGCCGCTACAGGATTTGATCGAAGAGGGAAATCTCGGCTTGCTGCGAGCTGTTGAGGGATTCGATCCCGATATGAATACTCGCTTCAGCACCTATGCCAGTTACTGGATTAAGCAATCGATCAAGCGGGCATTGGTCAATTGTGCGAAAACGATTCGTATCCCGGCTTATATGGTTGAATTGCTCTCGAAGTGGCGAAAAGCGACTGCTCGGCTTCAGGACGAATTGAATCGCACTCCGACTGCTGAAGAAGTCGCTAAAGAGCTGGAGATCCCTAAGAAAAAACTGGGGATCGTCAAGAAAGCGATTCAACTTTACAACACGACGCCACAATCCGACGATGATGAAAATGGTTGGTCGCTCGGTGAAATGGTCGCCGACACCCGTGAGGATGGACCGGAAACCGAACTTCTCAATAATGACAATCTGACACATGTTTACCGCATGCTGGATGAAATGGAAGAACGCCAGTCAACCATTCTGCGAATGCGATTTGGTCTCGATGATGACGAGCCGAAGACGCTCAAACAGATCGGTGAGTCACTCGGTTTGACTCGTGAACGAGTTCGACAAATCGAACAGGAAGCTCTGAACCGTTTGAACCGTGGTTTGATGGGTGACTGAACTGTCGTGAGGCAATCATGACTTTTATGCAAGCACTCAATATGAGTCGAAGCGACTATTCGCGTCAATTGAATATTTTATTGATCGGTTCTAAATGCAGTAACATACAATGAAGCTCTCTCCTGTCCCTTGGGGTCAACTTGGGATCGCACCTTCAAAGCTGGGGCAAGCTTTGAAGGTGTTTTTTTATGCGCTGTGAGTATTATACCCGTTGAGCAACGAATGTTGCTGGCTCGTCTCGTCTGATTTTACTATTGTCGAGTTGCCCTGTGGTTATGTTTGTTTCTGTTTTAACCTGGGCTATGATCGAATGACTCAATCGGATCTCATGATCTCGTTAAAGCGAAAACTCCATGTTTGGGCTGCCCTATAATACTGCTGTCGTTTTACTCGGAACAGCGTTGGTTGGTGCCACCTGTGGTATCATTGGAACCTTTGCGGTATTACGCAGACGGGCCTTAACCGGGGATGCACTGGCTCATGCTTCGTTGCCAGGAGTTTGCATCGGGTATTATCTGGCTGGAGGACAGAATCTGGCACTACAGTTTGCCGGAGCTTTTTTATCGGGTTTGCTTGCCGTGTGGTTGATTCGCATTCTTCCACAGATTTCAAAAACCAGAACCGAAACCGCAGTTGCAGGTGTATTAAGCGTCTTCTTTGGAGCTGGAATTGTATTGAGTCGAATGATTCAGAACAGTGGCAAATTTGGTGGCCGGGCTGGGTTCGATGCTTTTCTGTTCGGCTCTCCAGGCAGCTTGTTGATTAAGGATGTTTACCTGATTGGTGGAGCTTGTCTACTGACCGTTTTGATTATCGCATTAACTTTTCGCTTAAGCGTCGGCGTAACGTTTGATGCGGATTTCCTGTCGGTGCAAGGGTTGCCCACGAATCGAGTGGACTGGTTACAATTGTTGCTGTTAACGACCACTATCGTCGTTGGCTTGCCCGCAATTGGCGTTGTGATGATCGTGGCACTCATCATTACTCCTGCAGTAACTGCTCGATTGTGGTCAGATCGCTTTTATCAGATTCTCTTGATCTCTGCGGGGATTGGAGCGGGAGCCTCTGCGGTTGGGGCTTTGTTATCTTCGCTCGATACTCGAATTCCTGCAGGTGCCAGTACGGTACTGGTTTGTACGGCCTGTTATTTGGTTAGCCTGGTGATCCGTCATTTTGCAAGAACGTTTCATGACTTGGAGCGAATCACGAACTGATTCAGCTTGTTTGAGTCAAGGAGGCTTCCCCTGTGATTTGGGACATATCAAGATGTTGGTCAAAGCGATCGCGTAGCTGATGATCGTGTGTGACTACTATTAAAGATGATTGATTCTCACGAACGGCATCGAGCAATAAATTGACTACAGTATTCGCATTTTGAGGATCAAGATTACCTGTTGGCTCATCGGCCAGAATGAGAGCGGGCTTCGTGAACATCGCACGGGCAATGGCTGTTCTTTGTTTTTCTCCCTGAGAAATTTGACGCGGATAGCGATCGAGTAGTTTCTCGATTCCAAATTGCTCGGCCAGTTGATGGATGCGACTTTTTACGTTAACGGAGCTTTGAATGCGGCCCAGATTTCGCGCGACTCCGATATTGTCGTACACGGTCAAGTAATCGATCAGGCGAAAATCCTGAAAAACAATGCCGATATTTTCCAGCCGGAATCGACGGATTTGTGCTCCAGTCAGAGAGGTCAAATCTCGATTAAGGACCTCAATGGTTCCTTGAACTGGCGAAACCTGACCAGTGATGAGAGAGAGCAGTGTCGTCTTTCCCGAGCCACTCCGACCAGTCACCGCCAGTGTCGAACAATTTGGCATTTCGAAGTGATCGATCACGAGCTCAAACTGGCGATTGCTAGTCTGATAAACAAGATCAGAAATTTGAATTGCAAACTCCGAAGACGTTGATGATCTGGTAGTTGTCGATGAGTTACTCAATTTCATCATTCTGAACAGACAATTGCGGTCGCTGTTGCGTACTCTTTACCGTGAGAGATGGAAAGCAGTATCTGATCGATTCCTCGTTGCCTGGCGAATGTACTGGTTTCACCGCTCAGACGAACTTCTGGCTGACCAGATTGTTGGGAAATGACTTCGATTTCGTTCCAGTGAATTCCCTTGATGAATCCGGTACCAAAAGCTTTCATAACCGCTTCTTTTGCAGCCCAGCGACCTGCATAGTGTTGAGAGGCATTTTTTTTTGAAGAGCAATATTCGATTTCGTAAGAGCTGTAAATCCGCTCGGTAAAACTCTCGGCGTGCCGTTCAATCATGTCTGTGACACGGCTGATTTCAACAATGTCTGTTCCCAAACCTAAAATACGCATCGTCGAGCCATCTTCTTTGAGAACATCTGATTCTGATTGAAAATCAGCAGGCGGGATTCAGGATTCAAGATCCTCTTCAATCTCTTCGGCAACAACACTCTCCTCCGCCTGACACCAATCTTTCAGGATCTTCATATCTTCTTCAGTAAGCTTCGCTTCAGGATGCAGCGGCAGGTAAAACCAGAGGGGCATCTCTCCGGATTCAATGGAGCCAAAGCATTCATCAAGAAAATATTCTGGTGTTTCTTCGAGTTCGTAATAGTCGCCCCATTCCGAAAAGTTGAGGTAGTCTCGACCTTCACGAACATCTTTGGCCATCAGCCACGACCCGGGTGCAACATAACTGTACCACGGCCAATGTGTTTCGTTGGAATGGCAATCGTAACAAGCCCGGCGAAGAATCAGTTTCACTTCTTCAGGTGCATTGATGTCTGCTACGACTTCTGGATTTTGACGATCGACGGGGACTAATTGAAGTCCCAGAAATAAAACAATACCAAAGACCGCAATGCGACGCAGGATACTTGGCTTCATTTTTGGGGTGGTTTCATCGGGTTTTTGAGCTGGCTCAGTCATGATGATCTCCGTTTGGAAGGCAAGTGGGGTAGGTCTTTATTTTGTGAGGCAGGTATTTTGATGATATGGATCTGTGCTGATGGATTCAACAGTATTGTTTAATTTCTAAGTAAACTTTGCGGACTAATATCAACTTTTCGCTTGATCAAAGATGAGATGCTCGTTCCCCAAGGCGACTGTGCATTTGTAAAGAGATTCATCCTGAAAAGTCTCAAAGTCTCACAAGAATTTGTAATGATTATATGGGGTTTTGAACATGGAATGACATAGTTTGCACAATCTTTTTTAGTTCAGACAGGTATTTTTGTTGAGTGTCTGTCGTAAGTTCCATCTACAGAACAGGTTACGGTTTGGTGGGAGCCGGGGAAGGGATTCTTGGATTTCCATTTGAGCAGAGGGCTTCATTGTGTCGCATCTTGTTGCATATAAGAAATTTACGTCGTTTTGCATGGCTGTGATCCCCGTTGACCAATTTTCAGGAATTCCACTACACTCCGCCTGCTGAATGGTCCGTCCTTCCAGTCGTCGCAATCAGAGTTCCTTTCTTCAATTCTCAAGCGATGTTTTTCCCCCCTGTAGAAGACTGAAATTCGTTGATCAATGGTGTTCATCGAGCGACCATTTTGCCGAGCCATACGAAAGGTAACGCTGTTGCCGTTCGTGGTGCTGGTCGCGCTGGTTGCATTGATGTTAACTTCCTGGGCACAGGATGACGTGGCCGAAAGCCGAGTTGCGTTCAAGCCTCCCTTTGCAGAATCCACTGAAAAAACTGGCCCAACGATTCTCGATCCGATTTTCATCAGCTGCGATTTTCTACATGAAGAGTCGACAGCGGCAGTCGATGTGACATCACGATTGTACGGGGATGCAAATCAAATCCAGCAGAATGGGTCTGCTCCCGAAAGTATTTCGTTGCTGCGGGGCCGTTGCCAGATTCAACAGGGCGATTGGGAACTGAGTGCGAATCAGATTGTGATCTGGAAATCGACAGTTCAGGATCAGAATCGCCTGATGACTCGAATTGTCGTTTACGCTGAGCAGGATGTGTTGCTCAAAACGGATGCAAGAAATGAATCGGCTCAACCAGTTCTGATTGAACTTGTCACTTCAGCTGAGATAACAACCGTTCCTCGTCACGAAGTGCAGTTGATCTCTGCAACCAGTGATCCTTTTTTGGAACGAGCAAAACTGGCCCGATCGCGACATCAGCAAACTGCACTCAATCAACCTCGGCTCATCGCACCAGATAACGCGATTCCACTCAGTCCTGCAGAGATTGATTTCGACAGTCTGACACAAACGCTTCCAGTGGTCTCTCAACGGCACGTCGTGATTTCACCTCGAAGTTTTGGTATCGGTTTCGATGTGAAAAGCTATCTTTCTCAGGAGTCCTCTCCACCTGAGCAGATCACCGTGATTTCACAAGGAGTGAATATTGTTGTTGAAGGCGTGGGGCCTCTCGATGGAGAGCAGGTCGGAGCATTGGATATTTCAGCCGATCAGGTTGTGATCTGGACACAAGCAAATGCTTCGGGGACATTTTCACCGGAAATGTTTCAGGACCAGAATTCCCCGATGCAGCTTTACCTGGAGGGCGATATTGAAATTCGTCAGGGCAATCATGTCATGCGTGCTTCCCGTGCGTATTACGATATTCGAGAAGATCGAGCGGTCCTGCTGGATAGTGAACTGCGTGTGAACGTTCCCGATATGCAAGGGGATCTTAAACTCAGAGCTGACCGAATTCGGCAGCTTTCGCACGACAGTTTCCACGCAGAAAATGCCTGGGTCACAGGAAGCGAATTTGGAGTGCCAACTTATCGAATGGAAGCAGGGGATATCTTCATTGAGAACCGCTACGACGGAGGCTGGGTTGGACGAGGTGATGCCGAAGTGGATCCTCAAACAGGACTTCAGGTTGCCCGCCCTAAACCTTGGATTACCAGTCTGAACAATAAATTCCGCGTGGGTGAAGCTCCAGTCTTCTTCGCTCCGTTTGTGAGTGGTCCGGCAGAAGACCCACATATCCCCATCGAAAGTTTGACACTCGGCCAGGATCGTATTTTTGGCGGGCAGTTGAAAAGCGTTTGGAATCTCTCAAAGTTGCTCGGTCTGAAAGGGAATTCTGATCTCGATTGGAACCTGCAGGCAAATATGTATACAGAGCGTGGATTCTGGCTGGGTACCGATGCAACGTATTCCAGTTCCGCTCCGATCGGTACAGAGGGAAGTTATTTCGGTGAAGCAGAAGGAGTGTGGATTAACGAT
>DOCI01000052.1:39276-42056 GCA_003503535.1 Planctomycetaceae bacterium | reverse complement strand
AGGAACTGACAATCTGGGGCTGGATCGCCGCGATTTGGATGTCGCTTCGAACACACGTGGTCGCGCTTTATGGCGGCATCGCGAGCACATATCGGATTCCGTGTGGATAACCGGCGAACTTGGATTCTTAAGTGATCGCAATTTCCTCGAACAATATTACGAGACGGAATGGGATCAGGGCAAAGACAACGAAACTCTGATCAGCATTAATCATCAGGAAGACAACGTCGCGGCTTCGATCATGGGCCGATACCGACTCAATGAATTTTCAACAGAAGCAAGCTGGTTGCCGAAAGCCGACTTGACCATTCTGGGCGAACCGTTGTTGTGGGATCGGCTTGTGTACTCATCGAGATCCTCAGCAGGATATGGTCATCTGCAACCTGGTGTTGCTCCTGAAGATCCCAACGATTTATATATTCCGCTCAATTACACACCGGATGCAGAAGGAGTCGTGCTTTCCACTCGCCACGAACTTTCAATGCCATTCAACTTAGGAGCGGTGAAAGTCGATCCTTATTTACTTGGTGAAGCCGCCTACTGGCAGGATGATGGATTTACGAATCAGAGCCTGAATCGTTTTTACGGTTCTGCTGGTGTGCGGGCGAATTTGATGCTTTGGAAAACCTACCCTCATCTGTTCAGCCCGTTGCTGGGGTTAAATGGATTGGCTCACAAGCAGAATCTGGGAGTCGACTATTACTTCGCCGATTCCACACAGGATTTGAGTGATGTGCCGCAGTACAACGAATTTGATGAAAACGCGCAAGAACGATTTCGCACGCGGTTAATTTTTAACACGTTCGGCTTAATGAATAATGCCTTATTGCCGACTCAGTATAATCCTAGAAATTATGCGGTTCGCTCGGGGGCAGCTCGCAACGTCAGCTCGCCGTACTTCGAACTTGTTGACGATCAGCAGGTTGCTCGCTTCAATTGGAATCATCGTCTGCAAACGAAGGTTGGTCCTCCCGAACGACAACGCATTAAAGACTGGATGACTTTGGACCTTGGGGTGTCTTACTTCCCGGATGCTGATAACGATAACTTCGGTGAAGATTTTGGATTGCTCTCCGCCAACTATATGTGGGATGTCGGTTCTCGTACCAAATTTCTGGCCAATGGTCAGTTCGATTTCTTTGAAGAGGCTCCCCAGACCTGGGACATTGGATTCCTGACACAACGCAGTACTCGCGGAAGCATGTATCTGGGGTATCGCAGCGTTCAGGCAGGACCGCTCGAAAGTCAATTGCTCACTGGCAGCGTCAGTTACGCAATGAGTCAAAAATGGATTGCCACCTTTGGAACCGCATACGATATTGCTGAAAATCAGGATCGTGGACAATCTTTTACAATCACGGGAATTCGCTCAGACTTCCTGATTCATGTTGGAATGTCGGTTGATAGCAGTAAGGGCAACTTTGGCGTTGGCTTTATGATTGAACCTCGTCTCGGACCTATCGACGGATCCTCAGGTCGTCTCAGTTCATTGCTGGGGACACCATAACAGAAGGTTGTGATTTAGAATTTCGGGACTATTCGATGGGCCATTCAGAAGTTACGAAACTGGACCTGAAACAATTATTAAAATCTGTGGGTTGTAGAAATTAAATGAGAACTTCATTAATCGATTTAATGACAACGGAAGATGCTTCCGAAGAACCCCGTTCGAATCGATCACCCTGGCGTCAACGTTTAGTTGATGGTGAACGCGGGATCACGCAATGCTTCAGGATGAGCAGTACGCTCTATTTCGATTTTTTCGCCATCAGCATCCTGCTGTGTACTGCGGTTGTCGTCGAACTGAGTTTGCTCACATGGGCGTTTGTCTTCTTATGTGTCATTCTGATTCTCGCCGGAGAGTTAATTTACGACGCCATTCTCAAGCTCGCCATCGAAAACCGTGAACGACTCTCTAATAAAACGCTGGAGTATTTGAACGTCATTAACGCAGCTGTCCTGGTTCAAATATTAGGTTCGTTCCTCACGATTGTTTTTATACTGGGGGTGAGGATTGTTGAACTGGATTGGTTTTGATTGTAGTCGAAATCTCCAGATAAGACGTTCTGTTGATCGGAGTCAACCAAGGCTTCGTTTTCTATCCATACGATGTGGGCCGGACTGCAACAGCAGTTCATAGGAACTCCGTGACTTCGTCCGTAGTTCTTCGCTCGCTCCGATCCGTTTCAGCAGCCAGGAATTCAGTTCACGATGATTGTGCAATCGCAGACAAGTCGCACGTTGACTTACGCGAGTGACCATACCGTGCTCAATTGAAATTCCAGCAAGAAAACGGCTTATGTCTTGCAACCTCCCTGCGTCGCTACCACAATGTATCATTCAGAATAATCCTCTCAACAGCTGCAATATTTAGAATTCTGCTAAATGGCGATTTCGTTCGGTTTCGTTTCGTTGAAACCTGACATCAATAATCACTATTCTATCGTAATCGTATTTGCTGCTGTTGATGAGCTATTGGTCAATTGCCCAGTTTGAATACTGAGTCAGGAATCCTCCTGTATTGAGATGTACAAATTGGGTGTGCACATTGTTTTCGTAGAGATCGTGAAAGACAACGGGTTACGCTATGCAGTTTCTTGAGGGTAATACTGTCGGAATCGACTTGGGAACTACGTTTTCCTCAATTTCGATGATGGACGAAAGTGGTGAGCCTGCTCCCCTTTTGAATTCGGATGATCGAACAATTACTCCTTCGATTGTCATACTCAGCGAGGAAGGTCAGGTTGTTGTTGGGCCGACTTTCGAACGAATGTCGGTCG
>DOCI01000052.1:32874-39226 GCA_003503535.1 Planctomycetaceae bacterium | reverse complement strand
ATTATCGAAGCGATTAAACGTCAGATGGGAAATAAGGATTTCTATGTCGTCTTCCAAAATAAGAAACTGACTCCGGAATTCATCTCAGCTTTGATTCTCAAAAAACTCAAGCAGGATGCCGAAGAGCGGATCGGACCAATTGCCAATGCCGTTATTACTGTGCCGTATTACTTCAACGATGTTCGTCGTAAAGCGACTCAGGATGCTGGTCGAATTGCCGGGTTGAACGTGGTCGACATTATCAACGAACCTACCGCCGCCACGCTGGCTTATGCCTGGATCAAAGGGGAGTTGGGGATTAAAAAAGCGGACTTCAAAAAGAAGACGATTCTCGTTTACGACCTCGGTGGTGGTACGTTTGACGTAACCGTTGTGGAATACACACCAACAAACTTCCGCGTCCTCGCGACCGATGGAGATGTGATGCTCGGTGGTCTCGACTGGACCCGTCGCGTGGTTGATCATGTCTCCGAACAATACCTGCAAAAGCACGGGACTGATCCTCGTGAAGATCCTGAAACACTCCTGCAGTTCACCCAGGAATGTGAAGACGCAAAACGTCAACTCAGTAATAAGTCTCAGGTTCCAGTGAGCCTGTATTATCAGGGAAAAACTTTGACGGTTGCGTTAACACGAGGCGACTTTGAACGTATGACTGCGGATCTGATGCAACGTACGCGGGACACAACCGAACTGGTTATGCAACAAGCGGGCGTGAAAGCTGGTGAACTGGACGATATTGTCGTTGTCGGTGGTTCGACTCACATGCCAGTTGTTGAAGCGATGCTCATCGAGGTTGCTGGTCGCAAGCCATCAAGGGATGTCTCCCCTGAAGAAGCGGTTTCGCAGGGAGCGGCCATTCATGCGGCGATTCTCGAAGCGCGGGCAACGGGTGGGGGATCTAAAATTGCCAAAGCGGCTCTGGATCGACTCCGTTCGGTCAGCACGGCCGATGTCAATTCTCACTCTCTGGGAATTAAGATCACTGATCCCAATAATCGGGTTCAGAAAATCAATCACATTATGATTCCCAAGAATACGCAAATCCCATTCAATGTATCCCAACGCTTTGTGACGAACTCCCCGAATCAGCGTTCGATTCATGTGCACATTCTCGAAGGAGAAGCCAAAGATCCAGCGGCCTGTACGTTGATCGGTGATTTTCGCATTGTCGATCTGCCTCCCAATCTCCCTCAGAATTCTCCTGTGGAAGTGACGTACAGTTACGATGCCAATGGCCGTATCAGTGCAACTGCTCGCGATTTGACAGGAAATCGCGAAGCGGCCACACAAATTGTACGCGACTCCGGTTTGGATACCGCTGGTGTCGATGCCATGGAAACTCTCGCTTTGGAATATACAGTCGAATAAATTCGGTTTATGTTTGACCGGGAATTTTCTTAAATCGCCTGACAAAACTTAACGAAGACGAAATAACCTGGATGGCCGGGTCGCTCCGCTCAGCGGAACACCCGGATGTTCAAAGATTTGGGGGGCTTCTCTTCGAGAACGCCTCCTCCACTTTCGTCATGATGACTTTCGCAGTCAATTCAATGATGAGTATTGTTAGGCGTTCTTAAAGAACGGAGTGAAGACTCGTGGCGATTGACGTTTATAAACAGTGGCTCGGAATTCCCGAGGAGCTTCGACCACCGACACATTATCAGTTATTGCGTCTGATCGATTTCGAGGACGATCCTGAAAAGATTCGCGCTCATTACAAAAAGCTCAATGGTCTTGTTCGCCAGTATGCGACTGGCGACTACATGCTCGAGTCGCAAGACTTACTCAACGAGTTAGCCAAGGCCATGTTGTGCCTGACCGACAAATCCCGCAAACGAGATTATGATGAGAGCCTCGGACGCGAATTTGGTGATGAGAAGGAACGTGGCAGCAAACCGATGCTGCGAATACTGGTTGCAGAAGGGGAAATCGATAAAAGTCAAATTTCTGAAGTCGAAGAGTTTGCTGACCGTCGCGGATTAACACATCGAGACGCAGTCGTTCAGATGAAACTGGTCACACCACAAAAAGCAGCAGAGGCCCTGGCTCAGGAACTGGGGCGTCCTTTTGTCGATCTCGAATCGACATTACCAGACGATAACGTTCTCGATCAGGTCCCTCGGAAACTCGTCAAAACACATAGTATTCTCCCATTGTTTGTTGACGAGGATGTCATTCTGGTCGCTGCGATGGATGAACCGGATCATGAACTCGAAGATGAATTCCGGTTGCGATTTGGCAAACCGATGCGTGCAGTCATTGCCACACCGCTGCAAATCAATCAGTCGATTGCGAAATACTATGCACCGGGAGCTAGAGACGAAGCAATCGCTGCTCAATTCGAATCGAAGTCAGTCGGTGGTGCTAAAAAGTCTGGCAAGAGTTCCGGCAAGGTCAAAGCCGAAAAACCAAAGTCTGAAATGACGGATGATGAGAAGAAGCAGAATTTCCAGCTCGGCCTGATCTTCATGTGCTGGGCAGTCGTCGGCTCGGCTCTGATCGATCAGTTTCTGATCAAACCTTACCTGTTTCCACGCTGGTCATTCTTCCTGGGCTTGATCTTCATCGTGCCCCCGATTGCCTTCTTTTTGCTGTATGAGAAGCATTTCAAGAAGTAATCGATCACTCGCAGCCATCCAATAAAAAAGCCACTGCTGAACCAACAGCAGTGGCTTTTTATTTTAACTTGTCCCCTCTCCCTCTGGGTTAGGGTGAGGGGGAATCGATGCAGCTTACAATAAGAACATTGAATAGCGCCCCTCATCCGGCCTTCGGCCACCTTCTCCCCAAGGAGAAGGAAAGAATACCGCTCCCCAAGGAGAAGGAAAGTGAGTTGTGTAGGTAAACAACAGGCTTCGCTAACCCAACCTACTTTTCTATCCAATTGATTAGAACTCTCCGAGGACTTCTCCGCCGGCTCGGGTGCCGATGCCGCGCCAGATGGAGAGGTCGATATTCTCGCTGACACTTCTCACAGATCCATCCAGCAGCACAGCATTGACCGTTCCCTGATGGTAACTCCGAGCGGTGATGATCGCATATGTTGGTGAACCAGCTGATCCGTTTTTGCCTTCCTGCCAGGAATTGAAGTCGACTTCTTCATACAAGGTTCCGCCGTTGGAGTAGGTGACGTTTGAGTTCGGAGTGAGTGTTGTGGTGACGCCGGTGTGATGGACGCGGCCATCGGGCCATTCGGTGTGACCGGTGTTGGTTTTGAAATCAGCGCCGGAAGTAACAATTGTTTCTGCCTGAGGAACGGTATCCGGCCGGACTGTTGTGGAGGGACCACCGTTGCGAGTGTACGGCGTCCAGCCCTTCACTTCGGAAGCGAGCAGGGTGTTGGAACTGCCGTCGACAGCATCGCGAAATGAGAATTTGCTGTTTGGGTAGAAGAGTCCGTCACCACCTTGAGAATTTGTTGGGTTGAATACAAACCAGGTGCCGTAGTTGAAGCCGTAAGAGGTGGGATATAAGGTGACTTTTCCACTGCCGGGGTCGCGAGCCTGATCGCTTTTGGGATCGCTGGGGCAGGCGTAGATCGGAATTTTGAGTCCATCAATCGGTGTCTGAAAATCCCATGCGGTCGAGAGATCGACCTGATCGTACAAGCTGCCTTGCTCCAGATAGGGCAGAATGCGACCGTGAACTCCCCAGGATCCGTTATTGCCGGTTGCGGTAATGGATAGATCGACTGATGCACCGGGTGGCAGGACAGTGTTCACATCGACATAATTATGCAGTGCCAGACCGAGCTGTTTCATGTGATTTTTGCACTGAGTTCGACGAGCTGCTTCTCGGGCCTGCTGGACTGCAGGGAGCAAGAGTGCTACCAGTATGGCAATGATTGCGATGACGACGAGCAGCTCGATTAATGTAAAGCCTTTTGGGGTCCGTAGAATCATAAATACCTTCGTTTTCTGAACTTAGAGTACATATTTTAAGCACTCATTCCAATAATTTAAGTCTAAGAATGACGTTTAGCAAAATCTGTACCTTTGATGTAATCGTTAGAATTCAATCAGAAGTCGGTGGTTTTCTCTGATCGAGTTCGATGGCGTGGCGAATTGATCGCCGGGAGTGGCGAAAAAATCACCTCAGCGGTGATGCTGAATAGTAAATACGTGGGAACAGGATCCATTTATGCGTTGGCCGATTCGAAACCAGATTCTGCTCCCGTTTTTGATGATTCAGATCGGGACGGTATTCGTCGTGGCGATTTCGTCGGCCTGGTTTGCGGTCCGGCAGGTTGATCAGGAGATTATTGCCCGGATGGAAAATGTACTCAGCACGTTAGAAACTGCGACTTATCCACTCACTCCTGCCATCCTCGGGCAGTTGAAACAGTTTTCCGAGGCTGACTTTGTGGTTTTCAATCAGAATGGGGATGTCACGGGTACGACTCTCGTGAAAGCCGATTCTTCAAGTCCTCTCTTAAATTCTCAAAACCTCAGCTCCTTCAATCGGAATTCTCTGGAAAAACGAACCCTCTTTGAGTTTGAAGGTCGCCGGTATTTTGCAGGTCTTGTCTCTAAGCGGAGTAGTTCACGGACGGAATCTGTTCTGGTTCTGTATCCTGAGAGTGAATGGGCGGTGGAACGCTGGCAGGCGATTTTTCCTCCCGTTTTCATTGGTGGGCTGCTGTTAATTCTGACTATCTTCGCGTCCCTCTGGATTTCTCAGCGAATTGCCCGCAGGATCCAATCCGCCCAACATCAAGTCTCACGACTGGCTGGAGGGAATTACTCAGCCACTCCCAAACCGGTTATTAATGATGAGCTTCAGGATCTTGCCGAGGATTTGAATCAATTGTCTGTTGTGCTCGATCAATCGATGAAATCCATTCGCAGTAGTGAACGATCATCGATGCTGGCTCAACTGAGCGGGGGGCTGGCGCATCAATTGCGAAATTCTCTGACGGGTGCCCGGGTATCGATCCAACTTCATCAGCGACGCTGTGCCACGGGAAACGATGAAGCAATTGCGGTTGCGATCCGACAATTGACTCTCACCGAAGAGCAGATCAAAGCGTTGCTCCGGCTGACGAAAGGGGAGTCTGATAAGCCGGAAGCTGACATGCTCGATCAGATTCTCGATGATGTGATTTCGCTCGTGCAGCCGATGTGCGAGCATCATAAAACCCGGTTCACGAGTGAGCGTTTGAAAATCGATCAAATCATTTCGGATGCCAATGCTTTGCGTGGAGCATTGCTGAATCTTATTCTGAATGCGATTGAAGCAGCCGGTCCCGGCGGGGAAGTGAGCGTCTCCACGGCAGTGGACTCGAATTCTGCACTGATCGAAATCTCAGACAACGGAGCAGGAATTCCCGAAGATCTCACTGAGGAGATCTTTCACCCCTTCATCACGACCAAGAATGAAGGTGTGGGATTGGGATTGGCGCTGGCTCGTCAGGCCGCTCAGGACTGCGGCGGCTCGCTGATCTTACTGCAGAATGGAAAAACCCGGTTTCAACTGAAAATTCCGTTATGATTTCAATGCCATTCGATTTCTGAAAATAATCTCAGGAGGCTGGCGGAACCAATGGGGGGCCATGAGCCGAGTCACCTTCTGTTTCACCAGACGATGAAATGACTGGCTTTTTCTGAGGGGATTTCAGTTGCGATTTCACTCCGCTTTCGATGGGCAACATTGGAGGAGCATCGCTTTTAGACTGGATGGGAGCGAGAAATTCCATTTCCTGTTCAGTTTCTTCCACAAGCATTTTTGCGGGCATTGAGGCAACTGTTGCTTCTTCAGGAAATTTCCCTGTGACGGGGAGAGGAACATCAATATTTAGTTTTCTGGGCTCATTCATCATGCTCGCATCTTCATAATAGGCAGCCGTTTGCGGCATCCCCTGATATCCGACACTCGCCTGATAACCTGGCAGGGCACAGCTTACTGGTACGCAGGTTGCCGGTGCACAGCAATCGGGTGGAGCAACGCAGGAAGGGATCTCGACGCAGCCGCCGTTACCCAGGCAATGATCCTCGACACAGTAGTCTTCGACACAACGATTTCGGCGATGCGATGGTCGGCACAAATCTGGCCGGAATGTTTCCCGTGTCATGATATTTGGCCGTTTCGGATAATACCGGCCCGGTGGCGATGCACATGTGTTGCAGCAGGAATTACAGGAACTGTAATAGCCCGGCATCATCGGATGAAAAATCGAAGGGACAGCCATCTCCACACAATAGGGGTTTTGCGGAACCATTCCACACGGAGTGCAGGAATCGTAACATGGTGTGCAGGGATCATAGCAAGACATACTGCAACAACCTGTCAGGCTACTGACCAGGATTATGGAGGCGAACAACGAAGTGTTTTGCAGAATTCGTGGGTGATT